>DASQRX010000192.1:0-2854 GCA_035642635.1 Xanthobacteraceae bacterium | reverse complement strand
GCTCGTGAAGCGCTGCGTTCGCGCTTCGCTCAGGTCGAGATCGGCGAATCGCCGCCAGATCGCGATCGAGGCTCGTGCCAAGAGCGGTGCCTCGATCTGGCTGAACCAGCCGAAAAACCGATTCGCCAGCTGCCGCGGGATATGGTTCTCCAGCAGAAAGCGGACGTCCTCGCGAAGCTCGGTTTTTACGGATGCCGCTCGCGTTGTCATATCTTTGTAAGAATCATCGAATAGTGACCGCATCCATGGAGGCGGTAATCACCACCGCCGCCGCCTATGGCCTTGGCGCCATGGGTGTGGCGGCATCGGCGGTCGGCCTGAAGGCGCGGCTGGAGCTGTCGAAGGCAAAGCACCGATCGCTCGGCGGGCACTCGCGAATCGCCCGATTCGTGGCATCGATGGTGCCGTTCTATCAGTACGACGAAGCGCAGTTCTTCAAGGCCGACGCAGCACCGGATGTCGTTGTCGCGCAACGTCGCGGCGATTTTGCGCGGCTCGCAGATCTCTACCGCAGGCGATATGCCGGCACATTGCAGCTGACGGCCGAAGCCACCGACCTGATCTCGGATCTGCAGTTCACCGAGGCTTATCGCGTCCCGTTTCAGTTCAGCCGAACCGTGCGCCGGCACTTGCCGGTCGGCGCGTTTCTGCAATCGTCGTCCGGGATCGCGACGACCGACCTCGACGGCAATTCGTTCTACGATCTTACCGGCTCCTACGGGGTCAATCTGTTCGGCTACGATTTCTACAAGGAGTGCGTCGATCGCGGCATCGAGCGCGTGCGTGAGCTCGGCCCGGTATTGGGCTCCTATCATCCGCTGGTCGCCGACAATGCCGCGCGCCTCGTGCGCCTGTCGGGCATGGACGAGGTTTCGTTTCACATGTCCGGAACGGAGGCTGTCATGCAGGCGGTCAGGCTCGCGCGTTACCATACCAGGCGTTCCCACCTGGTGCGTTTTTGCGGCGCGTATCACGGCTGGTGGGGCGACGTGCAGCCGGGCGTCGGCAATCCTGTGCCGGCGAACGAAACATATACGTTGAAGGACATGTCCGAGGCCTCGCTGCGCGTGCTGAAGAGCCGACGCGACATCGCCTGCGTCCTCGTCAACCCGGTGCAGATCATGCACCCGAACAATGCGGCGCCGGCCGATTCGATGCTGGTCGACAGCACCAGGCAGGCGCGTCTCGATCGCGCGGCCTATGCCGATTGGCTGAAGCAACTCCGCGCGGTCTGCACCGAGCGCGGCATCGTGTTGATCTTCGATGAGGTCTTCGTTGGCTTCCGCCTCGCGCTCGGCGGCGCGCAGGATTATTTCGGCGTTCGGGCCGACCTCGTCACCTACGGCAAGACGCTCGGCGGCGGCTTGCCGGTCGGGGCGGTCTGCGGGCGCAAGCACCTGATGAAACGCTTCCGCGAAGATCGACCGGCCGATATCTGCTTTGCACGCGGCACGTTCAACTCGCATCCCTACGTCATGGCGGCGATGAATGAATTCCTGCGACGCCTCGAAGAACCGGCGATCCGCGCGCTCTACTGCGACCTCGACGAAATTTGGGATCGCCGCGCCGCGGCGCTCAATCGGGGCCTGCGCGATGCCGGGTTGCCGGTACAGGTAGCGAACCTGTCGTCGATCTGGACGATCTGTTACACGCGGCCTTCCGCCTACAACTGGATGTTCCAATACTATCTGCGGGCGGAAAGCCTGGCGCTGAGCTGGGTCGGCACTGGCAGGCTGATCTTCAGCCTGAATTATACGGAAGCCGATTACCAGGCGGTCGCGCACCGCTTTGTTGCCGCCGCCGAAGCGATGCAGCGGGGCGGCTGGTGGTGGGAGGACCCGCTCGCCAGCAACCGAAAGATCAAGCGTCGGATTTTGCGCGAGATGATCGCTCATCGGTTCTCGTTGCAGCGAGTTCGACGGGCATCAGGCTGAACGCCGCGCCCCGCGCCCTCAGTGGCTATGGTTCAGCGCCGCCCCGTCTTCGATATCGCCGCGCCACAGATGGTACGGCGCCTTGTAGTAAAGTTTGATGTCGTGCAATGGGTCCGTCAGGATCTTGACCGCCCAAACTAATCCGGTCTGCAGATCCCTGATGAAGAACAACTGAATGGATCGTAGAATTACCCCGGCAACCCCGATAAAAAGCCAGCACATTCCGATCTGATGGACGAACTCCCACGCGCTTTCCCACGGACTGATCATTCCGAAGAACGTCGGCTTGAAGTACAGCGGCAGCGGAGATAAGGCCCAAATTGAAAGCAACACGGCCTTGCGGCGGAGGTTGTAGCCGACCTTGACCTCTTCTTTGTATTCGTGGGTGGCGTCGTTTATCGAATCGTAACCCTTCGGTTCAAAGAAGAAATGGCCGATCTGGCGGCTGGTCATCGACACCATCCATCCGATCAAAGCCGCTATCGCCGGATCCCAGAACAGCAAAAAATACATGAAAACAAAGCTACTTGCGCTCAAGAGATGAAGCGATTGATTGACTAGACTATGGTGATAGTATCGGTGATCGTCCCAGCGCTGAACTTTCAGCGTCTGCATAAAGCCACTCATCTGAACGTCCCCCTTTTGCAGTAACAATTTTCGATGACTATTTGAGGTACGGGCAGAACCCGCCGGTCTGCGGTGCTCATATTCCCGACCCTTGTGCGCATTTCTCAAACCTGAGAAGCGAGAAATGACCGAACGGCGGCGTCGACCGACGCTCGATCAGGCGCACATCGGTTCGCCGTTCGGTCCAGCGAGCGAATCGGTCCCAAGGAAACTCCGACCGCCATCCGAGCCGACGAACGACCGGTTGCAACAATAGTTCGATCAGGTGTCGCAAGCCGGCATCCGCACCGATC
>DASQRX010000191.1:0-3129 GCA_035642635.1 Xanthobacteraceae bacterium | reverse complement strand
ATTTGACACCGCGCTCGCCGACGATCGTACGCATTCCGAGCGGCAATTCCTCGATGAAATCGCAGCGCGCAGCGAACGCGGCTTCGAGCACTTCGTCGTCGGTCGCTTCCGGACGTCCATAGCGGATGTTCTCCATCACCGAGCGGTGGAACATAGAGATATCCTGCGGCACGACGCCGATGGCGTCGCGCAGACTCTGTTGCGTGACGAGCGCGATATTCTGGCCGTCGATCAGAATGCGGCCGGACTGCACGTCGTAGAAACGCTGCAACAACGCAAACAATGTCGACTTGCCGCCACCGGAATGGCCGACCAGGCCGACGCGCTCGCCGGGCATGAAGCTGAGATTAAAGTTTTTGAAGATCTGCCGGCCGTCGGCGTAGCGAAATTGGATATTCTCGATCTTGACGCCGGCCCCGCGCCGCACCAGCGGTTCGGCTAGTGGATGATCGAGGAGATCGTGCGGCGCCAAGAGCGTCGCCACCGCTTCGGAGAGACGGGCGATGTGTTGCGTAATGTCGACTAGGGCGACAGCGAGATCGCGCGTCGCGCTGAGCACTGAAATCGCAAGCGTGCAGGCAAGCACGACGTCTCCCGTGGTCGCTGAGCCTTGCTGCCACAGGATAATGGCCCAAGCCAGCAAGCCGAGCGCGAGCAGAACCGTCACGACCGCGTGGAAGATGCGCAGCTTCTCCAAATAGAACAGGCTCTTTCGCCGCGCCTCCAATTCGCGATCCACCGTCGCGTCGAAGCGCCGATGTTCGCGCAGGAAGCCGCCGAAGGCGCGCACCAACAGCATATTGGTGACGACGTCGACCATGTCGCCGTCCACGGCCGCGGCCTTGGCGGCGAAATCGTGATGCAGCGGCTTGCCGGCGGCCGCCAGCCTGAACATCAATACGACCATGATGCCGGCAATCAGCCCGAGCGCGCCGGCCATCGGCAGGCTGATGGTGGTCACCAGCGCAATCGCGGCGATCGTCGCCACGCAGGGTGGCAGCACGTTCCAGATGAACATGTTCTCGGCGGTGAACACCGCATTCGATGTCGCGGTGACGCGGCTCGTGAGCATGCCGGGCAGCCGGTCGGCAAAGAAGCCCGGCGAGTGGCCTATCAAATGGCGAAACAGATCGCGGCGTAGGTCGCCGGTGACGCCGACGAAGGCGGAATTGGCGATCCAGCTCGCGATGCGCCACAACAGATTGTCGGTGGCGATGAGGGAACCGAGCAGGCCGAACGCGATCCAGACGCCCGTGCCGTGGCTTCTCGACAATGTGTCGACCAGAAATTTCACGCCATATTGCGTGCCGACCGAACACGTCACCGCTCCCAATACAGCGATCAGGATTACCGCGTGCGCAAACGGCCGCCGCCTGATGTAACGGAATATGAAGGCAAGAGGACGAGAGGCGTAATCACAAAGCCCGGCCATGCGCGTTTTTATCTCCGGTGCTGAACGCTAGATTTCCCCCCCGCAAATAAACGAACGGGAACCTGTCCAGTTCCACCATCCTCTTGCACATGCGAACTATGGCCGACCCGTGACTTGCGCATGCCGGACAACGATCGTTCGTTCTGCATTCCGACAAGGGGTGTTGACGCCGTGGCGGCGCGAAAGTTCCGCCAGCGGCAAAAAATTAAGTTCCCTCCACAAATTGAAATATTTCGCGGTTGCGACGTTATCGGTAGTTGCCGCGTGAGGAACTTCACACTCAATACCAAAGGCATGTTCGATGCATATTGCTCAAGTTGCGCCGCTGACCGAAGCCATTCCGCCGAAGCTCTATGGCGGCACGGAGCGGGTGGTTTCGTGGCTCACGGACGAATTGATCGCGCTCGGCCACGAAGTGACCTTGTTCGCCTCGGGCGATTCGACCACGTCCGCCAAGCTCGAAGCGATGTGGCCGCGCGCGCTACGCCTCGATGGCTCGGTGCGCGATCCCAACGCGCTGCACATGATGATGCTCGAGCAGGTGTACCGGCGCGCAGCTGATTTCGATTTTCTGCATTTTCATCTCGACTACTATCCGTTTTCCCTGTTCAGCCGGCAGCCGACGCCGTTCCTGACGACGCTGCATGGCCGGCTCGATCTGCCCGAGCACCAGCCGGTATTCGACACGTTCGCGTCCGTGCCGGTGGTGTCGATCTCGAATGCGCAGCGGCGGCCGCTGCCGCAGGCCAATTGGGTGCGCACGGTGCCCCACGGACTGCCGGAAAAGCTGCTCCAGCCGAAGCCGGTGAAACCGTCTTATTTCGCTTTCCTCGGCCGCATTGCGCCGGAAAAGGGCATCGATCGCGCCATCCGCATTGCGCAGCATTGCGGTGTGCAACTCAAGGTCGCCGCCAAGGTCGATCGCGCCGACCGTGAATATTACGAGGAGAAAATCGCGCCGATTATCAAGTCCAATGATGTCGACTTCATCGGCGAGATCAATGACAAGGAAAAATCGGACTTCTTGAGCGGCGCACACGTGCTCTTGATTCCAATCGATTGGCCCGAGCCGTTCGGCCTGGTGACGATCGAGGCCATGGCCTGCGGCACACCGGTGATCGCCTATAATCGCGGCTCGGTGCCGGAGATTATCGAGGACGGGCTCACCGGCTTTGTGGTCGAGGATGAAGGCGGCGCCATCGGCGCCGTCGACCGGCTTGGCCATCTGTCGCGCGATAAGATTCGCCGGCGGTTCGAAGAGCGTTTTACGGCGCGACGGATGGCGCAGGACTATCTCCGCGTCTATCGCAGCTTGTCGGCGGATGCTGAGCCGCATTTGCGGCTCGTCGCCGACGACGCGCCGGCGCTTTAGCCTTCTCGGTCGCTTCGCTTGTCGAAAAAACTACTCTTCGACTTCTTTGTCGTCTGTTGGCCGCGTCTCCGGCATCATCAGCCACACCACCGTGAATCCCGCGGCCCCGATCGCTGCGAGCGACGCGAAGGCGGGCGCGCTGCCGAAATGATCGGTGACGTAGCCGCCGAGCGTTGCGCTCAGTGAGGCGCCGATCCCGGTCGCGGTGCCGAGAATGCCCTGGCCGAGATTGAATCGTCCGGTGCCGCGCGTCAGATCGGCGACCACGAGCGGCACCATGACGGCGAACACGGCCGCCGTGATGCCGTCGAAAATCTGCACGGCG
>DASQRX010000190.1:0-81669 GCA_035642635.1 Xanthobacteraceae bacterium | reverse complement strand
ATTGACTGGCTTATGACCGGTCCGTTGGTTAGTGGGAGAGTTTGATGAAAAAATCGAAGCTCGAAGGAGGAAACGGCGGTCTGGAGTCTCCGGAGGCGACGGCCGCCGAGGACGCTGAGACCGGCGAGACGGAAACGTTGTACCAGGAACACCGAAGCGAGGTCATCGCGACGGCTGCGACGGTGGTCGTCGTGGGCGTCGGTGCGGCCGTGTTCGAGGCTGCATTGCTGCCTGGCCTTGTGCTCGGTGTCGCCGCGATGTGGGCACCGAAATATTTTCCGAAGATGGGCGAGACCTTAAACCCGCTCTTTCGGTCCACGGTTCGCGGTGTCTACAAGATCGGCCATAAGACGCGAGAAATGATGGCCGAGGCCCAAGAACAGGTCCATGACATCGTCGCCGAGGTTCACGCTGAGAGCGACGCGGAACCGGCGGTCAAAAGCGCCGTGAGCTGAAGGCTGGCAAATTGACGCCGGCAAATTGAATGCCAAGAAGCAACGTCCTTCGCTGTGCCCGCGTGCGCATCGAGCGATCCGGGGCGATGCGGCCCCGGTTCATTGTTTCAATGCGTGTTGAAACCGCTCCGAGCGGCATCGACGAAGCCGCGATTCGGGCCGCTGGCATGACCTCATGCGCATAACCTCATCCGAGCGCAGTCCATGACCAAGACGAAAATGAATCTCAAGATCGAGCATCAGGTGCCGGGACGCGTCCGGATGAAAATTCCGGCCGGCAAGGGCAATCCCGAATTGTTGAAGCAGGTCAGCGAGACATTTGCCGTTATCCCCGGAATCGAAGGGGTGACGGTCAACCGACGACCGGAAGCATCGTTCTGTTTTACGACACCGACCGGCATGACGAATTCCATGACACCTTCCGCGGTCATTATGAAGCGCATGGTGGCGCCAATGGCACCCAGCGCGGCGCCGACACCGAGCTCGACAAACTGACCAACAGTATCGAAGCCGAGGCGGAATTCCTCGCCAGCCATTCGCATACCGCGCGGGCCGTCGTCGATTTCGTCAAGAAACTCGATCACGAGATCAAGCTCGCGACCAACAACAATCTCGATTTGAAGATCGTCTTCGCCGTCGGGATCATCGGCCTGACGGTGTTCGAGGTCGGCGCGACCGCGGCGACCCCGGTCTGGGTGACGCTCGCGATCTTCACCGTCAACCATTTCATCCAGATGCACGAGCACCAGCACATTAAAGGCGACGCCAATGCCGCGAAGATGGCGCCGATCAATATGAAGCCGGTCCAGGCCGCAGTCTGAGACCGGCGCAGCGAGGCATCAGGGTTCAGCCCAATGGAATTTTCAGTTCGCCACTTCATTTCAGGTCGTATCCGGCTGCATCTCCCCTCATTGTGTCGCAAAAATTGGTGGCCGATGCGGCGCTGGTTTGGCTGCAAGCGCAGAAAGGCGTCAAACACGCCCGCCTGAATCACACTTGCGCCTGCCTTGTCATCGAATACGACGTCAGCTTCGAAGGCGTGCTGCGGGCCACGCTTGGCCAGCTCTCGGTGATGAGCATCGCCGAATTGCAGCAACTCGTCGGCGGTGTGGGCAAATCGGCTGCGCCATCCAGGGCGGCCGTTGCGCTCACGCCGGCGAAGTCGGCGTCGATCTGGAGTAACACGCCGCTGACTCTGCCGACGGTGTCGCTGCTGATGGCGTTTTCAGCCAATCCCATCGTCGCGGCGCTCAATTTTCCGCTAATGCTGTGGAACGCCTATCCGATTGCGCTGCGGGCCTGGCGCATCTGGCGGCGCGAAAGCCGTCTCAATGTCGATTTCCTCGACACGCTCGCCATCGCCGCTTCCCTGATGCACGGCAGTCCGGTGGCCGGCGGCATCGTCATCTGGCTGATCAAGCTCGGCGATTGGATCCGCGATCTGACCGCGGCCGGCCAGCGCAAGGCGATGAGCGAGCTCTTGGAATTCCAGACCAAGTCCGCCTGGGTGATCCGCAATGGCGCCGTCACCTCGATACCGGCCGCGCAGCTTGCCATCGGCGATCATGTCGTTGTCTATCCCGGCGAAATGATCCCGATCGACGGCGAGATCATCGATGGTCACGCCATGATCGACCAGAAGACCATTACCGGCGAGGGCCTGCCGGTGATGCGGGACAAAGGCGCGACCGTGTTCGCCGCGACCGTCATTCGCGACGGCCAGCTCACCGTCCGCGCCATCCGCGTCGGCACCGCGACCACCGCAGGCCAAATCGCGGCGCTCGTCGAATCCGCGCCGATCGGCGATACGCGGATGCAGAATCACGCCGAGAAGCTTGCCGACCGTCTCGTGCTGCCGACGCTGGGCTTGGCGGTCGGCACCGCCGCCGTATCGGCCGACTTCAACCGATTCTTGTCGCTCGTCATCGTCGACTACGGCACCGGCATCCGCGTCGCCGCCCCGACCGCCGTGCTCGCTTCAATGACGCATGCCGCGCGCGCCGGCATCATCATCAAGAGCGGCGCCCATATGGAGCGCCTGGCCCAAGTCGACACCGTGATCTTCGACAAGACCGGCACGCTCACCCACGGTTCGCCGGAGGTGATCGACATTATCGCTTACGAGAAGAATATCACCGACCGGCATCTGCTCGGGCTCGCGGCTGCGGCGGAGACCAAGCTCGTGCATCCGGTCGCCAATGCGCTCCGCGTCAAGGCGCAGGAGCTCGGCGCCAATATTCCCGATTGCGACGAAACCAAATACCGCCTCGGGCTCGGCGTCGAAGGCCAGGTCAACGGCTATTACATGCACGTCGGCAACGAGCGCTTCCTGCGCCAGGCCAACATCAATGTCGGCTGCGCGCAGACCGATCGTGCCGCGCTCGACGAGCAGGGCTATTCCCGTATTTACGTCGCGGTGGACGGCGTGCTCGCGGGGCTGGTGCCCTATTCCGACCGGATCCGGCCGGAGAGCTGCGACGTCATTCGGTGCCTGCACCAAGCCGGGATTCGCAACACGGTGATGCTGACCGGCGACAATGCGGTGGTGGCCAGAGCCGTCGGCCGGCGGCTCGGCTTGTCGCGCCAATTCGCTGACATGCTGCCGGCGGACAAAGCCGCGGTGATCCGGCAATTCCAGCGCGACGGCAGTGTTGTCGCCATGGTCGGCGACGGCATCAACGATTCGCCGGCCTTGAGCTTCGCCGATGTCGGCATCGCCATGAAGCACGGCGCTGAAGTGGCGCGCGAATCGGCCGATGTCGTGCTGATGGAGGATTCGCTGTGGAAACTCGTCAAAGCGGTTGAAATCTCGCGCGGCGCCGTGCGCCTCATTCATCAGAATTATGCCATTGTTGCCGGGCTGAATACCTTGGCGCTGGGTTTGGCGCTGCCCGGGGGCTTGATTATTCCGGAAGTCACCGCCTTGATCAGCAACGGCTCGGCTATACTTGCGAGCCTGAACGGGATACGTCCGATCTTGCGCTATCAGTGACTGCGATATCAATGACGATGGCCGAGCCCAGTATCGACCTCCTGCCGACGCTCCAGCCATCCGAGCAACAGGCGCTGCGGCGCGCTATTCTTGACCTTGAAAATCAGAATTTCGCCTCGCAGCTTGCCGATTATGCCGGCAGGCCGATCGACCGCGTGATGCGGATGATGCCGCGGGCCGCGTCGAGCCGCATCCACAAGGCCGTGCAATCCGCCATTCTCAATTGCCTCAATGTCGCGATCACCTCGATCGAGCCGCAATCGAAGCGGCCGCCAGCACGGCACACCAGCTCGCTCCTTGCCGGGTTGAGCGGCGGCGTCGGCGGCTTCTTCGGGCTCGCCGCCTTGCCGATCGAATTGCCGGTGACCACGACCTTGATGCTGCGCGCCATTGCCGACATTGCGCGCCATCACGGCGAGGACCTGTCGACGCTCGAAGCGCGGCTCGCCTGCGTCGAAGTGTTTGCGCTCGGCGCGCCGAAGACCGGCCGGCGCGCCGATTTCGGCTATTACGCCTCGCGCGCGCTGTTAGGCCGCTTGGCCGCCAATGCCAGCTCGTTGTTGCTCGAACGCAGCGCGGCGAATCTGTCGGCTCCGGCGGTCGGCAGCCTGGTGACCGAGATCGCGACGCGATATAGCGTCGTCGTTTCGGAACGCTCGGCGGCAAGCGCGCTGCCGGTTCTCGGCGCGGTCGGCGGCGCCACGGTCAATGTGATTTTCATGAACCATTTCCAGCGCGTCGCCAGCGGGCACTTCGCCATCCGGCGTTTGGAGCGGCAATACGGGCCGACCGTCGTGCGCCAGCTCTATGCCGCGCACGCGCCGCAGCGCGATAGTCAGCGCATTCCTCTGCGCAAAATCGCCAATGGCAGGAAGCCCTAGCACGGCGCGCGACGTAGTCGTGCCGGCCGCGCCGCCAGCGGATGGCGCGCGCGATGCGCCCGTGGTCATCGATCAACGCGCCGTCGAAGAGCGGGCGGAGATGTTGCGGCGTGGGCTGCGCCGCATGCGCACCATCGCCACGCTCTTGCTTCTGGCGATGACGGCGATATTCGTCGCCACGACCGTGACCAAGCTCGATTGGCCGTGGCTGCCTTATCTGCGCGCCTTCGCCGAAGCCGGCATGGTCGGCGCCTGCGCCGATTGGTTCGCCGTCGTCGCCTTGTTCCGGCGGCCGCTCGGACTGCCAATACCGCATACCGGCATCATTCCCAACAACAAGGAGCGGATCGGCGGCGCGCTCAGCCGTTTCATGACCAATAATTTTCTTACCGCTCCGGTGCTCAACGAGAGGCTGGCCCGGGTCGACGTCATCGGCGCAATCGCGCATTGGCTCGACAATCCGCAAAACGCCGAGCGCCTCGGCGCCTATCTCGCCGAGCAGCTGCCGCGCGTCGTCGACTCGTTGCCGGGCCCGCGCATCGGCGAAACACTCGGCCGGCTTGCGCAACAGGTCCTGGCGACGATCCCGGCGGCGCCCGCGGCATCCAAGCTTCTCGCCATCGTCTGGGCGCAAGGCGAGGCGCAAGCGCTGATCGCGCAAGCGATCGACTACGCGCAAGGCTACTTGGCGGGTAACAAGGATTATTTCAGCCACAAGATCGCGCAACAATCGTCGAGCTGGATTCCGAAATGGATCGACAAGATCATCGCTGACAAAGTGATGAACGGCGTGCTCTCGACGCTGACCGAGATGCGCGAGCCCAAACATCCCTGGCGCGTCGAATTGCACAAGACCGTGCAGGGACTGATCGTGAAACTCGCCGCCGACCCGCAAATGCATGCCCGCGGCGAGGCCTTTAAGGCCGAGCTCCTCGCCAATCCGCTGTTCGTCGAGCAGGCCAAGGTGTTGTGGGCCGAACTCGAAAGCGGGCTGCAATGGGGCATCCCGGCGCATGCCGAAGCGATCGCGCATACGGTCGAACAGGCGCTGCACAGCATCGGCCGCTGGCTGCAGGAGGACCCCGATCGCCAAGAGCAGATCAACTGCCGCATCAGGGCGGTGGCGCTGCATATGCTCTTGGCCTACCGCGTCGAGATCGGCGGTTATATCGAACGGGTGGTGCGCAATTGGGATTCGTCCACCCTGGTGAACAGGCTCGAACTGCAAGTCGGCAAGGACCTGCAGTTCATCCGCATCAACGGCACGCTAGTCGGCGGCCTCGTTGGCCTCTTGATCTTCATCGCCTCGAAGTGGATTGCGACGTTTTGACAACGGCACCGAGTTCTAGCCAAGATGTTTCTTGTGACGGAGGGCCGCTCTAAAAGGGAAAGCTCGTCGCCGTGACTACAGGGGCGCTCGATCAAGCATTCACGGCGCATCGCAACGGCAACATCGCCCAAGCCGAGGCACTTTACCGGCACGCCAGCTTATTCTCAAAATCGACGCCGAAGGCTTTGAGCCGAACGTCATCGCCGGCGCCAAGTCGCTGTTTGGCAGCGGCCGGATCGAGTTGGTCATTTGGGAATGCGGTCAGGCCGTCGGTGCCGCCGAACGTAAGGCCGCGGTCGAAATGGCGGCATTTCTCAAAGAACGCGGCTTTCGCCATGTGCGGCCGGCCAGTGAAGATGCGCGTGCCCCGTTGATCGCGTTCGACGCGGAAACCGGCTATCGGGGAAATGTATTCTCGCTCGGGCCGCGGCTCGATGAGGCACCGGCGTCATTGACCGCTCGGATTTGACCAGAATTGCCGGCATCAAGCCGGCTGCGGCGCAGCGGCCATGCCTGCCATCAAAAATCGTTCATATGGCGCCGCTAAAATTTCCCGTTAAACCATGGGAAAGCCGAAAACGTGGCCCGGACCAGCAGCGGCGAATTACGCCGGCAGCTCGCGATCGTCTTCGAGGATGAAGAACCGCGCAGCACGGTCACGCGCGCGTTCAATCTGGCGCTTGGGCTCCTGATCGTAACCAAGGTATCGTGCGTCGTCCTTGAATCGGTGGAGCCGATCCGGCGGCATTTTGCGGTGGAGTTCGACACGTTCGAAGAGGCCGCGACCGCGATCTTCGCCGCCGAATATGTGCTCCGCGCCTGGGCCTGCGTCGATTACCACGATGGGCGCTACGGCGATCCGCTCTGGGGCAGGCTGCGCTACCTGCGAAGCTTTTTTGCGCTGGTCGATCTGTTTTCGGTGCTGCCAGCCATTCTCAGCTTTATGGGCGCGGGCGATCTTCGCGTGCTGCGTCTGCCGCGCCTCCTGCGGATGCTGAAACTCATTCGGCATTCGACGACGTTTGGATTGTTGTTCTCCGTGCTGCGCGAGGAGGCGCAATCGATCACCGCGCTTCTGTTCGTGCTGCTGCTGACGGTGACGATCTCGGGTTCGCTGATGTTCATGCTCGAAGGCGCCGAGCAGCCCGCCGTGTTCACCTCCATCCCGTCGGCAATGTGGTGGGCGATCGAGACTCTGACCACGGTCGGCTACGGCGACATGGTGCCGGTCACGGCGGCCGGCCGGATCCTCGGCGGCGTCGTGTCGATCATCGGCATCAGGACGCTCGCCTTGTTCTCCGGCCTGATCACGGTCGGCTTCCTCGATCAGCTCAAAATATATCGGGAGCAGCACGCCAAAGTGAGCGTCGCCGTGTCGGAAAAAACCATTTCGATCACGCAAAGCTTTCGCGAGCGTGTCAGCGATGGGAGAGAATTGACGGACCTGCCCGCCGTGACGTCGGATCGGGGCCAGCATCGGGGCCAGACCGGGTCGGGCTTGCCGGGCATTTGCCCGCATTGCGGTTCGGTATTTTCGAGCGCAGTGATCCGGCGCGATGTCCGCGACGAACCTTTTGGCGCGTGAAATGACCCTCACTGCGCCGCAGCGGCGGCGTCTTGCAACAGCTCGCCACTGACCGGAGCGAAGGTGAGCGAAGCCGGATCGTAAACGGCAAGGTTGCCAGTGCCGACGTCAAAATGGGCGCCCAGCAATTCGAGCTTACGCTCCGCGACGCGGCTCTTGATCCAGGGGAACGTCATCAGATTGCCGATCGTTGCAACGACGGAAGCTTGTTCCAGCCGGCTCAGATAATCCGGCCCTTCGCCGGGGTCGCCCAAAGCCTCGGCCGCCGGCGCAATCAGTGACATCCAATTGTCGATGAAGTCGCCCGGATTGGGCCGGTCCTTGTGCTCGAAATAGGCGCGGATGCCGCCGCAATGGGTATGTCCCATGACGACGATGTATTTGACTTCGATGCCCTGGACGGCGAATTCGAGCGCGGCGGAGACGCCATGGGTGAAGCCGGTCGGCGAGTAGGGCGGCACCAGATTGGCGACATTGCGCACCACGAACAGCTCGCCGGGATGCGCATCGAAAATGACTTCAGGGGAAACCCGTGAATCGCAACAACAAATCACCATTGCCTCAGGGCGCTGCCCGGTCGCCGCGAGCTTTTCAAAGCGGCTGCGCTCGAGCGGCAAGCGCGTATCGACGAAGGCGCGATAACCGTCAACCAGACGAGCGGGAAATTTCATGCCGCGACCCATATTTGTCGCGACTTTTGTGGCAGGCGATGCCAACAATTATGTGACTATATGACGGACAGCGGCGTCACGTTGCGCCGCCCAGGGTGGCCGCGTCTCGGCGATGCCGCGGTGATCAGTGGCCGGTGAAACGCTGCGGCGGCGGCGAGATCGTGGCCGTTCCGCGTTGCGTGCCCTGGATGATCGTCTGGAACGCGTTCGATTCGGCGCTGCCGGTCGGGTTCCACGGCGTGGTCGGGCAATTGAAACTCGGTAATCTGTCGATGATGCCGCAGACGCCGATGGTGACGTTGGTGAGGCCCGGCACACCGCCATTCTGGCCCGGGGCAACTTAATATGCGCGTCACCCCGAGTCGAGGCGCGCGAATGGCGCGAGTTCCTTCGAACCCACTCACAACACTACGAAATTACCAATTTCTGGAGATTTTTTTGCTAGCCGGGACTGCTGTGGCAGGACTTGATGGCGGCCTGGCGGGCGAGCCGTTCCTGCATCGCTACCGGTTGCGGCACCGTCATGCAATGCGGCGCTGAGGAAAACGAATGGCGATACCGACGGCGACAAACTGATCGCGGCGATGAAGGGCATGAGCTTCGAGAGCCCGCGCGCGGGCCGATCACGATCGATCCGGAAACACGCGACATCATCCAGGGCGTCTACATCCGCCGTGTCGAACGCAAGGACGGCGAACTCTACAATATCGAGTTCGCGACCTTTCCTGCGGTGAAGGATCCGTTCAAGGAAGTCGAGAAGGCCGGCAAATAAGGTCCGCCCGGCGGCGTGCGTCAGCCTTTCGACTGCTGGCGCACGAAATTAATGATGCCGGAGAAATCCGCGCCGCCCGAGCCGGTTTCGGCGAACTCCTGATAGATGTCGGCGGCCTGGGTGCCGATCGTGGTCTCGACCTGGACCGACGCCGCGGCTTCGCGGGCGAGGTTGAGATCTTTCAGCATTAAGGCCGCGGCGAAGCCGGGTTTGTAGCCATTGTTGGCGGGGCTCGCTGGCACCGGCCCGGGCACCGGGCAATAACTCGACAGCGACCAGCATTGGCCCGACGACGAGGAAACAACATCGAACATCGCCTGGTGCGACAGCCCGAGCTTTTCGCCGAGAACGAAGGCCTCGCTCACCGCGATCATCGAGGCGCCGAGAATCATATTGTTGCAGATTTTGGCGACCTGGCCGTTGCCGGCGTCGCCGCAATGGACGACACGCTTGCCCATGCGCTCGAGCACCGGCTTGCCGCGCGCGAAGGCGTGGTGCGAGCCGCCGACCATGAAGGTCAGCGTTGCGGCCGTTGCGCCGCCAACTCCGCCCGAGACCGGCGCATCGAGCGTGGCGATGCCGCGCTCGGCGGCAAGCTTATGCGCCTCGCGCGCGCTCGCCACATCGATGGTCGAGCAATCGATGAACAACGCGCCTTGGTTCGCGACCGGCAGAATATCCTTCCAGGCCGACAGCACGTGCTGGCCGGCCGGCAGCATGGTGATGACCACCTCGGCGTTTTCGACGCACGATCTGGCATTGGCGACGATCTCGACGCCGTTCGCCGCGGAAGAGTCCCGCGACGCCGGAACGACGTCGAAGCCCAGAACGTGTTCGCCCGACTTGATGAGATTGGCGGCCATCGGCCCGCCCATGTTCCCAAGACCGATGAATCCGATTTTCGGCATGTGCGCTTCCTCAGTACGATCAGATCAATCTTCGAACTTCAGTTCCAAAGTGCCGACGGACCGAAAGTGCCGGTCGACAATCTCCGGGGTGACCTTTTCTAGCGTCTGCGGCCGCCACTTGGGATCGCGGTCCTTGTCGACGATGGCGGCGCGGATGCCCTCGATGAGATCGTGTCCGGCAACACACGCCAGCGCGATACGGTAGTCCTGCGCAAAACATTCCTCAACGCGCTTGAACTTCGCCGCGTCGCGCATGTTGCGCAGCGTGATCTTGAGCGACGTCGGGGACGCCTTCTTCATTGTCTTAAGCGCGTTCTGGGCGGCGTCGATCTTGCTGGCGCCCAATCGCGCCAAAATCTCTTCGGCTGCATTCGCGCTGTAGCAGTCATCGATCCATGACCGCGATGCCGCCAGTGTTCCGGGAGCGGGAGGAGCGGATAATGCGCCAAGGTGGTTGCGGACAGCCTCGGCTGTGCGGCAATCGGCGAGTGCGCCGCGGACTTCGCCAAGCCTCGCCGCCGGAATGTGGATGTCGGCAAGCCCGCAATAGATGGCGTCGGCCGCCCCCATACGATCGCCGGTCAAAGCCAGATGCGTGCCGGTAAAGCCCGGCGCGCGCGCCAACGGAAATGACGCGCCGATATCGGGGAAAAACCCGATATTGACTTCAGGCATGGCGACGGCGGAACGCTCGGTGACGACACGATGCGCCGCATGCCCGGCCAGCCCGATGCCGCCGCCCATGACGACGCCATCCATGATCGCGACCACGGGCTTGCGATAGCGCGCGATCATCACGTTGAGATGATATTCGATGGCCCAGAATTTCTGCGGCAGCGGGTCGCCGGATTTCGCCGCATCGTAGAGCGCGCGAATGTCGCCGCCGGCGCAAAAGCCACGCTCGCCCGCGCCGTCGAGCATGACTGCACCGACCGCAGGGTCCGCGGCCCAGGCGCGCATCATGTCCATCATGGTGACGGCCATGCCGAGCGTGACCGAGTTCAGCACTTTGGGGCGGTTCAGCGTGAGCCGGCGCAACGCGCCGTGCTCGCGAACGATCACATCGCCCACATGGCCATTGTAGCCATTTTGGCCCTCGTGCACCGCCTTATCGTTCATCGTCCGACAAGGTTCCTTGCCACGATGAGGCGCATGATCTCGTTCGAGCCTTCCAGAATCTGGTGCACGCGCAGGTCGCGCACGATCTTTTCGATGCCGTATTCCGACAAGTAGCCGTAACCGCCGTGCAATTGCAGCGCCTGATTGGCGACGTTGAAGCAGGTATCGGTGACAAAGCGCTTGGCCATCGCCGAAGTCTGCGTCGCGTTCGCGGCCTTGCGATCGAAGGCGGCCGCAGCGTGCCACAGGAAGGCCCGTGACACTTCAAGCTCCGTCGCCATGTCGGCGAGGCGAAACTGCAATGCCTGGAATTCGTCGAGGCGCTTGCCGAAGGCCTTGCGCTCTTTCATGTAGTCGAGCGTTTTTTCCAGCGCGCATTGCGCGCCGCCGAGCGAGCAGGCGGCGATATTGAGCCGGCCGCCGTCGAGCCCGGACATCGCGATCTTAAAGCCACTGCCTTCCTCGCCGAGCCGGTCGGCGACCGGCACGCGCACATCCTGGAAAATCACGGCGCGCGTCGGCTGCGCGTTCCAGCCCATCTTGCGCTCATTGGCGCCGAACGAAATGCCCGGCATATCACCGGACACGATGAACGCCGAAATCCCCGAAGCGCCGTCGCCGCCGGTTCGCGCCATCACCACATAGACGTCGCCGGCGCCGGCGCCCGAGATGAACTGCTTCTGGCCATTGATAATGTAATGGTCGCCGTCGCGCATGGCGCGCGTCGTCAGGGCCGCTGCGTCCGAGCCCGCGCCCGGCTCGGTCAGGCAGTAGCTCGCCAAAAGCTCCATGCTGCAGAGTTGCGGCAGGAAGCGCTTGCGCTGCTCTTGCGTGCCGAAGGCGTCGATCAGCCACGCCGTCATATTGTGGATCGACATATAGGCGGCGACGGTCGGGCAGCCGGTCGCTAGCGCCTCGAAGATCAAGGTCGCGGTCAGCCGCGACAGGTCCGAGCCGCCGACATCCTCGGCAATGAACACGCCGCCCATGCCCAGCGCCGCGGCCTTGCGCATTTCGGCGACCGGAAAATGCTTGGCCTCATCCCAGGCAATCGCATTCGGCGCAAAGACTTCGTCGGCAAAGCCCCGCGCCATGTCGCGCATCGCGATCTGGTCGGCATCGAGGGTGAACGGTCGCGGCGCGCTTGGCGAATGATCGAGCATAAATCCGGCGTCCGGCGGCGCGGCTGGCTCATTTGTGGCTTGAGCCGGTAGCATTGCCGTTTTCGCGGCGGAATGGAAGGTGCCGAAAGAACTAAATATGGTGTTGTGCGTTCCGGCGGTTCCGAGTTCAGCCGAGATGACTTTTGAAAAAGTCCAAGCTGAGCGCCAGCGCGCGGTCGGCTTCCGGCTTGCTATAGGTCTTGCCGCCATGGCGGGCGAAAGCGTGATCGGCGCCCGGATATTTGTGAATGGTCACCAGCGGATTTGGCGACAGCCGCCGCTCCAGGAGTTCGTTGACCTCGGCCTGCACCCAGCGGTCCTTCAGCGCCATATGCAGCATGAACGGCCGGTGCAGGTTCTTCGCTTCCTTGATGCGATGCTCGATATAGGTGCCGTAATAGGCGATGGCGCAGTCGATCTCGGTGCGGCAGCACATCAGATAACAAAGCTTGCCGCCAAGGCAGTAGCCCACCGCGCCCACCTTGCCGTTACATTCCGGCAGGCCCCTCAGATATTTGTGGATGTCCTCCATGTCGCGCACGCCGAGGTCGTAATCGAACTCGTAGTAGAGGTCGAACGCCTTTTTGATATCGTCGGGATTGCCGTCGGAGAGTTCGACGCCCGCCTCCTGCCGCCAAAACAGATCGGGCACCAGACAGACGAACCCGGCTTGCGCGAATTCGTGGGCGTGGTGGCGCATCGTGGCATTGACGCCCCAGATTTCCATGATGGCGATGATGGCGCCTCTCGGCGTGCCGTGCGGAATGGCGAGATAGGCGCCCATCTCCCCGTCGCGCAGCCGCACTTTGACTTTTTTAGCCTGCATCGCCGGTTTCCTAAAGCATGATCCGGAAAAGTGGAAGCCGGTTTTCCGAAAAAGATCATGCTTCACTAAAATGCTAGAGCTTGAGCAGCGCGCGCGCGTTGCCGGAAAAAATCCTGTCGCGCTCTTCCTTCGGAATATCGAGCCGCGCGACGGCGCCGATAGCGTCGGCGATCAGCCCGCGGCCTTGCTCGGCATCAAACGGCGCATCCGTCGCGAAAAGACAATTCGGCGTGCCGAAGAAAGCGTGGCCGCAGCGTGTCGGCGCGTCCTCGCCGCCGAGCGCGGTATCGGCATAGAGCATCTTGTAATAGGCCAGCGGCTGCTTCTTGAGGCCGCGCTCCTTCGCCACCGGGTTTTCGTCGCGGGTGCCGAAGAAGATCTGCCGGAAGCCGAGATTAATCTTTCCCGTGAAATACGGGATCATGCCGCCCATATGGTGCGAGATGATCTTGAGCTGCGGCAGTTCGTCGAATAGGCCCGAATAGATCAGCCGCGTCATGCAGGCCGTCGTCTCATAAGGCCAGCCAAAAGAAAACCAGATTTCGTCTTGCGACGTTGTCTCCGCCGCATAGTCGGCGAAATCCGGGCCGCGCATTGGGTGCACCCAGACCGGCAGATCATGCTCGGCCATGCTGTGGAACAGCGGCCGGAATTTCTCGTTGCTCAGCGGCACGCCCGCGACATTGGTGAACACCTGAATGCCGCGCGCGCCAAGCTCAAAAACCGCGCGGTCGATCTCCTTCAGCGCCGCCTCGATATTGTTCATCGGTAGCGCGGCGATGAAGGCCGGAAAGCGCTCGCGGTGCTTGCGGCAAATATCCGCCAAGGAATCATTGGCGAGCCGCGCCAGGTCGGGCGTGACGTCCGGTGCGGCGACGAGTTCGAGCGGCGGATTGGCGAGCGACAGCACCTGGGTAAAGTCGCCGAATTGGTCGAGGAGCCGCAGCCGCGCATCGACGTCGATCAGCGTTTTGAGCCGCGGAAATGCGGTGGTGGCGACGTGGCCGGGGACGAGTTGCGACAGCCGATCGAGATAGGGCTTCGGCATGAAGTGATTGAAAATGTCGATGATCATGGCCAGCCGGCTGCAAGAAAGCGCGCAAATGACGCGTGCCGACATTTACATTGCCGGCGGCCTCCTTGTCACACCTAGTTTTCCAAAGGAGCCTCGCCAGGCAACCCGTTCGCGAGGAAGAGGCGGAGCCTTGGGCCGTTCGAAGTCTCGGCGCTTGGCCTCAGTGCTTGTGGTGCTTATGCGTTTGATACCGCGGGTGATGCACCCGGTACGTCTCGGGCGCCAATGCTGGTCTATAGTAGGGATTTTGCCCGCAAAAGCCGCGATTGCCGGCAAGCACATTGGGAACGCAGGCTTCGACCGTGTTGTATTCACAGTCCCAGTGTATGCCACCGTTGCCGTACTGCACCACGGCGCACCACGGCGCATCCCCGAAATATTGGGCGTGACTCGCGGGGATATCGAAGCAAATTAGCGCCGCCGCTGCGGCCATAGCGGGACCGATCCGCATCATGGGCTTCACCTTGAGCGTTTCCACCTGGCTGGTGGCTCCGGTATAACCCCTCGTTGATGAACGTATTCCCGCAACGGGAAAATCAATCACATCAAGGGGGCGCTGGCATGGACTTCACACTTTCGCCTGAGATCGAGGATCTCCGCCAGCGTGCGCGCGCCTTCATCGAGGAGCACGTGCTGCCGCTGGAATCCGATCCGCAAAATTTTTCCGAACACGAGAATATTCCGCTCGAGCGGCTCCTGCCGGTTCAGGAAAAGGCGAAAAAGGCCGGCCTATGGGCGCCGCAATCGCCCAAGGAGTTCGGCGGCATGGCGCTGCCGATCGTGGCCTGGGCGGTAATCTACGAGGAAGCGGCGCGCTCGCTGTTCGGCCCGCTGTCGATCAACTGTTCGGCGCCCGATGACGGCAACATGAATCTGTTGGCGCGCGCCGGCACGCAGGCGCAGAAGGAATGGTGGCTGCGGCCGATCGTCGAGGGCAAAGTGAAGTCCGCCTTCGCCATGACCGAGCCGGCGCCGGGCGGCGGCTCCGATCCCGGCATGATGCTCACCCGCGCCGAGAAGAAAAACGGCAAGTGGAAAATCTACGGCCGCAAATGGTTCATTACCGGCGCCGCCGAAGCCGCGCATTTCATCGTCGTCGCCCGCACCTCCGACGACAAACGCCGCGGCTTGACCGGCTTTCTCCATCATCGCGATCAGCCGGGATGGCGCATCGTGCGGCGCATCGGCATCATGGGGCCGGAAGAGCACGGCGGCCATTGCGAGCTTGAATATGACGGCCTCGAAGTATCCGACGACGACCTGCTGCTCGATGTCGGCGACGGATTGAAGATCACGCAGATCAGGCTCGGCCCGGCGCGACTGACGCATTGCATGCGCTGGCTCGGCCAAGCCAAGCGCTGCCTTGAAATCGCACAGGACTACGTCAACCGCCGCGAAGGGTTTGGCGTAAAACTCGCCGATCGCGAAAGCGTGCAGATCAAGCTCGGGGAGATAGCACAGCAGATTCAAATCGGCCGCCTCCTGACCATGCACGCCGCCTGGAAGCTCGATCACGGCGATCGCGCCCGCAAGGAAGTGTCGATGGCGAAAGTGCATGTCGCCGATACGCTGCACAACGCCTGTGATACTGCGATCCAGCTCAACGGCGCGCGCGGCTATTCCAAGGACACGATTTTGGAATGGATCTATCGTGCCGCCCGCGCCGCCCGCCTGGTCGATGGCGCGTCAGAGGTGCACAATATGGTGCTGGCGCGCTTCCTGCGCGAAGAGGGCCGCGATTTCTGGAGCTGGAGCGCGGGTAACAAAATTTGAGCGAACCCTTCGCGCCATCACGTTCTTCGAACCGCAAAGAAGCCAGTGCCATGAACATTCCCCGCCGCCGCTTTCTTGAACTTACAGCCGGCGCTGCCGTGCTTCCCGCCGTATCCCCTGCTGCGTGCGCGGATGACTATCCGAGCCGGCCGGTCCATATCGTCGTCGGCTTTGCGCCGGGCTCGGCGTCCGACATTAGCGCCCGCCTGATGGGGCAGTGGCTGTCGGACCGGCTCGGCCAACAATTCGTCGTCGATAATCGCGTAGGCGCCGGCAGCAATATTGCGGCCGAATTCGTCGTACGGTCGCCGCCGGACGGTTATACGCTCGTCTATGCGACGCCACCGAATGCGATCAATGCGACGCTCTACCAAAACCTCAATTTCAATTTTCTCCGCGATATCACGCCCGTCGCCAGCATCATCAAGACGCCGTTCGTGATGGAGGTGAATCTCGATGTTCCGGTCAAGACCGTCCCTGAATTCATCGCCTATGCCAAGGCCAATCCCGGCAAGGTCAACATGGCGACCGTCGGTCCGGGCAGCGGCCAGCATCTTTACGGCGAGTACTTCAAAATGCTGACCGGCGTCGACATGGTGCCGGTGCATTATCGCGGCGCGGCGCAAGCCATCACCGATCTGATTGCCGGCCGCGTGCAGGTGATGTTCGACGTCGTGGTGTCTTCGATTTCCTATATCAGAGCCGGTCAAACACGGCCGCTCGCGGTCACCACCGCGACGCGCCAGGACGTGCTGCCGGGCATCCCGACGGTCGGCGAATTCGTGCCGGGTTACGAGGCGAGCGGCTGGCACGGTGTCGGCGCGCCGCGCGGCACGCCCGCGGCGATCATCGACAAGCTCAACAAGGAGATCAATGCGGCGCTCGTCGATCCGAACTTCAAGGGGAGCCTCGCCAATCTCGGCGGTCAAATATTTGCCGGCTCGCCAGACGATTTCGGAGCGTTCCTCGCCAGCGAAACCGAAAAGTGGGGCAAGGTGGTTTTGGCGGCGAACGTCAAGGCGGAGTGAGCGCGGGTCCTGGGTCAGCTCATGTGGAGATGGCCTCGGAAGCAGATTAACCCATTGATGCTCTCGCGCAAAATGGTGGACGAGCAATCAATGGGTACTTGGCGCCGTGGCCAGCGCTGTCTCGGATCTGTCTGAACCCGAACACGTCACGCCGCATCGTGAAAAATGATGCCGAGCGTATGCCGGTGGCCCGAACGCAGGCGGCTGACGCCGTGCCGCATGTTCACCCTGTACGTGCCGCGTGTGCCGCGCACCGGACGGTGATGCACCGGAAAGATCACGCCCTCGCCTTGCCGCAGCGGCACGACTTCGGTGCGCGACTGCATGCGCGGTCGCTGCTCGGTGAGCACGAATTCGCCGCCGGTGAAATCAGCACTGGGCCGCGACAACAGGAATGCGACCTGCAGCGGAAAGACGTTTGCGCCATAAATGTCCTGGTGCAGGCAATTGAAGTCGCCCGCGCCGTATTGCAGGAGGAGCGGTGTCGGTTTCACCTGGCCCGCCTTGTGGCAGCGCTGCAAATAAGCGGCGTGATCGGTCGGATAGGCGATGTCCACGCCCATAGCCTCGTTCCAGCGGTTGGCCACTTCCGCAAGCGGCGGATAAAGCGCGCCGCGCAGCGCCGCCACGATCTCCGGCAAGGGATATGCAAAATATTTGTATTCGCCGCGACCGAAACCGTGGTGCGACATGATGATGCGGCTGCGGAATGGCTCATCTGAACTGTAGCTTTGCGCCAGTGCGGCGCATTCATCCGGCGTCAGCAGCGGCCCGGTGGTGGCGCAGCCGTTAGCATCGAGGTCGGACGTGATGCTCGTCCAATCGAGCGTGGCGACGCGTTCTTCAATCGCCACCACGGCCGTCCGGGTGGACGGCCGTTGCTTTTGCATCACTGTCATGGCCTTCTTCCCTTGCAGCTGTGTAAGCATCCTTGCTGCCAAATCGGAGATAGGCCGCCCACCCGAAACCTGGTTAGTTCCGCCAATCCGGATCAATCTTATCGAGCATGCGCAGATAAGCCGGCCAGTCAGCCGAACCGCGGCCGGAATCGTGATGCTCATATTGATGCGCGGTCTTTTCGCAAATCTCCGGCGGAATTTCGACCAGCGCGCCCCCGGTTGCTTCCATCGTCAACTGGATGTGCGCGGCTTCGAGGAGCGACTTCATCAGCACAAAGGCCTCGCGCGCGGTCTTGCCGACGGTGAGCAGCCCGTGATTGCGCATGATCAGTGCGCGGTTCTCGCCAAGCGCCGTGTTGATGCGCGCCCGCTCGCCGAAATCTTCAGTAATGCCTTCGTAGTCGTGATAGCCGACGCGATTGTAGAAACGGATCGCCGCCTGCGACACCATGCGCAATCCGTGCCGCAGTCCTGAGATCGCCATGCCGGTCTCGGTGTGCACGTGAACGGCGCAATCGACGTCCGGCCGCGCCGCGAGCACGCCGCCGTGCAGCGTGAACCCGGGCCGGTTGACGCCTGAGGATTCATCGAGGTCGTCGTCCATACTGACTTTGACGAGATTGGCCGGCGTCACTTCGGTGTAAAGGAGCTCGTGCCGCTTGATCAGAAATTTGCGGTCCTCGCCGGGCACGCGCATGGACGAATGATTGTAGATGACATCGCCCCAGCCATAGTGCGCGATCAATCGATAGGTCGCAGCGAGGTCGATGCGCGTCTGCCATTCGGCCGGCGAGATGTCGGACTGAGCAACGGCGGCGATTGTGACGTCAGTGTTTTTGATGTGCGTATTCATTGTAACCTCCCCGAGAGATCACGCAGTCTAACACGTGTCGCGTTAGGCGGGCAGGTGCCCAATGATTGGGAGCCGCGCAGCCTTCATCTCGCGGCGCCGGCCGCGCCATAACCGCGCATGTTGGTTGCGATCGACATTATTAACCATTCGTCAACCAGCGGCGATAGACTGTCGCTTATGGTATGGCTGCTTACCTCTTCTCTGATCAGGAAGGCCGCGGGATTGACGATTGCGGTGCTGGCCCTGTTCGGCGCCGGCGGCTCGATTTTCGCTGCCGGCGAGATCGGCCTGCAGGCTTTGCGCAAACAATATCAGCGGCCGGCGCAGATATCCGCGCCGTTATGCGGCTCGGCTCGAGCCTCGGCATGATCACCACGGCTGAGGGCGTGGAGACCGAGCAACAGCTTGAGATCTTGAGGGCGGAAGGCTGCATGCAGGCACAGGGCTATCTGTTCAGCCGGCCGAAACCGGTCGCGGAGATCCCCGCGATGCTCAAGAAGATCCGGCCGCGGGTCCGTGCCGCCTAGGCGGGCGTCCGGCTAAGGCGGCGGCACAGCTTCGCCCCGCGGGTCCGCAAAATGGCATGGCCGATCAAGCCGCTAGGATTGCCGCGCCGGCGCCATCGCCTATATCCAATGTGACCGGCATCCGCGAAATTCAGGCCTCTGGCAATATCGGGTCGGTAAGGGCAAACTGCCGCCGGGGTCACGATTCCGTGGTTCGCGATTCCTGATTTCGTATGAGGCCTGCTTAATGGCGCTGCGTGACGTAAAGCTCGACGATAAATACGACCTCGGCCAACGCCACGTGTTCGTGACCGGGTATCAGGCCCTGGTGCGGCTCTGCCTGATGCAGAAGGAGCTCGATCGCCGCAACGGCTTGCACACGGCCGGCTTTGTCAGCGGCTACCGCGGCTCGCCGCTCGGCGGTCTCGACAGCCAGTTCATCCGCGCCAAACGATTTCTCGAACAGAGCGACGTCCGCTTCCAGGGCGGCATCAACGAAGACCTGGCCGCAACCGCGGTGTGGGGCACCCAACAGGCGGAGCTGCGCGGCGAAGGCAAGTTCGATGGCGTTTTCGCCATGTGGTACGGCAAGGGCCCCGGCGTCGACCGCACCGGCGACGTATTCCGCCATGCTAATTTTGCCGGCTCCGCCAAACACGGCGGCGTGCTGGCGCTGATGGGCGACGACCACACCGCCGAATCCTCGACCACCGCGCATCAATCCGAATATCACTTCATCGACGTCATGATCCCGATCCTAAACCCGGCGGGCGTTCAGGAAGTGCTCGACTACGGTCTCTACGGCTGGGCGATGTCGCGCTACACCGGCGCCTGGACCGCGCTCAAGACCATGCACGAGACGATCGAGTCGACGGCGACCATCGATGCCAGCCTTGAGCGGATCAATATCGTCACGCCGGACGATTTCCGCATGCCCGACGGCGGGCTCAATATCCGCCTCAACGATCCGATCCTGGCGCAGGAAGCCCGCCTGCACGATTTCAAGCGCGACGCCATGCTGGCCTTCGTGCGCGCCAACAAGCTCAACCGCACCATCACCTCGGGCGGCCGCGATCCGAAAGTCGGCATCATCACCACCGGCAAGAGCTATCTCGACGTCCGCCAAGCCTTCGACGAACTCGGCATCGACGAGATCAAGTGCAACGAGCTCGGTATCCGGCTCTACAAGGTCGGCTGCGCCTGGCCGCTCAGCCAGCGCGAATTGAAGGAATTCGCCCAAGGCCTCGATCTCATCATTGTCGTCGAGGAAAAGCGTTCGCTGCTTGAAGTGCAGGTGCGCGAGGAGCTTTACGGCACCGCCAATCAGCCGATCTGCATCGGCAAGCGCGACGAAGAGGGCAACTGGCTGTTCCCGGTCAAAGGCGCGCTCGATCCAAACGACGTCGCCATCTGTATCGGCGAGCGGCTGCTGAAATATCATCGCAACGACGACCTCATCGGTCGCGTCGGACGGCTCAAGGAGGCGCAGCGCATTGCGGCGGAGACCAAGGACGTCGCCCAGCGCATCCCGTATTTCTGCTCCGGCTGTCCGCACAATACCTCGACCGTGGTGCCGGAAGGCATGCGCGCCTATGCGGGAATCGGCTGCCACTATATGGCGCAGTGGATGGACCGCGCGACGCTCGGCTACACCCATATGGGCGGGGAGGGCGCGAACTGGGTCGGCGAGGCGCTGTTCTCCAATCGCAATCACGTCTTCCAGAATCTCGGCGACGGCACCTACAATCACTCGGGCTATATGGCGATCCGCGCGGCGATCGCATCCAACACCAACATCACCTACAAAATCCTGTTCAACGACGCGGTGGCGATGACCGGCGGCCAAGCCAATGACGGCGGCCTCACCGTGCCGCAAGTCGCGCGCCAGGTCGCCGCCGAAGGCGCCAAGCGCGTCGTCATCGTCACCGACGAGCCGGCCAAATATCCGAACGATACGGCTTGGCCGAAGGGCGTCACCATCCATCATCGCGACGATCTCATCGCCGTGCAGCAGGAGCTTGCGCAAGTCCAAGGCGTCACCATCCTGATCTACGACCAGACTTGCGCCGCGGAAAAACGCCGCCGCCGCAAGCGCCACACGTTTCCTGACCCGGACAAGCGCGTCATCATCAACGAGCTGATTTGCGAGGGCTGCGGCGATTGCGGCGTGAAATCGAATTGCGTATCGGTGCAGCCGCTCGAAACCGAATGGGGCAGGAAGCGCACCATCGATCAGTCGAGCTGCAACAAGGATTTTTCCTGCGTCAAAGGCTTCTGCCCGTCCTTCGTTACTGTGCACGGCGCGAAACTGAAAAAGGGCTCAGGTGTCGCCGCCGATCGTGAGCTCGCGCAACTGCCGGATCCTAAACTTCCTTCGATCGACCACACCTACAACATCATCGTCACCGGCGTCGGCGGCACCGGCATCGTCACGGTCGGCGGGATTCTCGGCATGGCGGCGCATCTTGAGGGGAGGGGCGTCGGCGTGCTCGACATGGCGGGGCTGGCGCAAAAGGGCGGCGCGGTGTTCAGCTATATCCGGTTTTCGGAAAAGCCTGAGGACATTCACGCGATCCGCGTCGCCGCCGGGCGGGCCGATCTCGTGCTTGGCGGCGATATCGTCGTGGCCGGCACCAAGAAAGTGCTCGCAACCGTGAAGCACGGCGCGACCCAGATGGTCATCAATACCGACGAATTCCTGCCCGGCGAATTCACCCGCAATGCCGATTTCTCGCTGCCGAGCGAGCGGCTCAAGCGCACCATCGTGGCCGACGCCGGGGCGGACAAAGCCCATTTCGTCGACGCGAGCCGCATCGCCAACGCGCTGTTCGGCCAGTCGATCGGCGCCAATATGTTCCTGGTCGGTTTTGCCTATCAGCTCGGCGCCATTCCGCTGTCGGCTATGGCAATAGAAGAGGCGATCGAATTGAACGGCGAGGCGGTCGCCATGAACCAGGCGGCCTTTCACTGGGGCCGCCGCGCGGTGGTCGACCACGCCGCGGTGGAAGCACTGGCAAAGCCGGCGCCGTCAAGCGCCAGCGATGCCGAGCATTTGTCGGAGAGCTTTGCCGAGACGGTCGAGCGGCGCGAGAAATATCTCACCGCCTATCAGAACTCAGCCTATGCCAAGCGCTATCGAAGATTCGTCGACAAGGCGAAAGCCGCGGAGGCGTCACGCGCGCCCGGCAAGAGCGGGCTCGCTGACGCGGTCGCGCGCTATCTGTTCAAGCTGATGGCCTACAAGGACGAATATGAAGTGGCGCGGCTCTATACCGACGGCGCCTTCGAGAAGCAAGTCAAGGGCGAGTTCGACGGCGACAATCTGCGCTTCGAGTTTCATTTGGCGCCGCCGATTCTGGCGCGCCTTGATCCCGCGACCGGACTACCGCGCAAGATGAGCTTTGGCCCCTGGATCCTGCCGGCGTTTGCGCTGCTCGCGAAACTGAAATTCCTGCGCGGCACCGGGCTTGATCCGTTCGGCCGCTCGCTCGAGCGTCAGACCGAACGCAAGCTGATCGGCGATTATGAGACGATGCTCGACGAGGTGCTGGAGCGGCTGACGCCTGAGAACCATCATCTCGCCGTCGGCCTTGCCGTCATCCCGGAAAAGATCCGCGGCTTCGGTCACGTCAAGCAGAAACATCTCACCGCCGTCAAGGCCGACGAAGCGGTTCTGTTCGAGCAATTCCGCGCCGGCGCACCGGGGTTATTGAAGGCAGCGGAATAGTCTCGTCATTCCAGGGCCGAGCGAAGCGAGGAACCCGGAATCCATACTCACAGGTCGTGGAGAATTGTCTCCGCCGACCGCCGGCTTGCAGAACTGTGATTATGGATTCCGGGTTCGCGCCTTTGGCGCGCCCCGGAATGACGACAAGCCATTCACACCCCATGGCTTTGCAGCACGCCTTGACAAGCTTTGGTGAGCTTGGGCCGGTTCATCTGCAGGCACGCCAAGACGCGCATCTGGTCCGGTATGGCGTCTTTGCAAAAGCGGTGTGCGTCGTGATCGCAGGCATCCTCGTCCTTCGCCGAGTGCGGCCCGACTTGGTTTTGCGCCATTGCGGCGGTCGCGAGAACGAGGGCAATGGCAAGAGTGACGCTGCGGACCATGATGTTTCCTGTTGAGAGGGCTGATGGCTGTGGAGGAAGACGCGGACTGGCGGACCGTCTAACCGTCAGCCCAATGGGGCCAAATTGAGACTCGCCGCGCGCGGCGAAAGTGGAGGTATTGCAGGCATGCAAGCCTGGCGCGCATGGAGTATGCTAGAAGAATGAATGACAGGCCGACTATTCCTGGGAACGCCAGCGTCTTGGCCGAACAGCCACCGGTTACGCAAAATCCGGCCGAATCACCTCACGCGCGGGAGCCGGTGCCGCAGCCCACGCAGGAGTCCACGCCGGAGCGCCTGTCGGAGTCATTGCCGGCGGCCGCGCCCGAACCCGCGCCGCCGATCGCGCCCGTGGACAAGGTTGCTGGAAATTCAGCGGCCGCTGCACCGCAGGCCGCAGCGACCGCCGCCGCTGCACCAAGCTTGTCCGGCATCGGCGTGCTCCTGGTCAATCTCGGCACACCCGAGGCGGCGACACCGGTCGCGGTTCGCAAATATCTGAAGGAATTCTTGAGCGACAAGCGCGTGATCGAGAAAGATACGCTGCTGTGGAAATTCGTTCTCAACGGCATCATCCTGCCGATCCGCTCGCGGCGCAAAGCGCGCGACTATGCGAAAATCTGGAACAAGGAGAAAGACGAATCGCCGTTCAAGACCATCACGCGCTCGCAGGCGGAGAAGCTGTCGCGCATTCTCGAACCGCTCGGCAAGCATGTGGTGGTGAACTGGGCGATGCGTTACGGCGAACCGTCGATCGCCTCGCGGCTGCAAGCGCTGACGGGCGCGGGCTGCGACCGCATCCTGATCATGCCGCTCTATCCGCAATATGCCGCAGCGACCACCGCGACGGTCTGCGACGAGGCGTTTCGCTTTTTGATGCAGCAGCGCCGCCAGCCGGCGGTCCGCATCCTGCCTGCCTATTATGACGATCCGTATTACATCGAAGTGCTGGCGTCGTCGCTCAAGGCCGAAATCAAGTCGCTGCCGTTTGAGCCCGACGTGATCGTCGCCTCCTACCACGGCCTGCCGAAAGAGTGCACGCGGAAAGGCGACCCATATGAGAGCCAGTGCGTGCGCACGACGCAGCTGTTGCGCGAGCAGATGGGGCTCGATGACAAGAAGCTCCTGCTGACCTACCAGTCGCGCTTCGGCCGCGCCAAATGGCTTGAGCCCTACACGATCAAAACCATGAAGAAGCTCGCCAAGAAGGGCGTGAAGAATCTGGTCGTGGTGACGCCGGGATTCTCGTCCGATTGTCTGGAGACGCTGGAGGAGATCGCGGTCGAAAACGCGCATGTCTTCAAGCGCTATGGCGGCGAGAATTTTGCCGCCATACCGTGCCTCAACGACAGCGAAGCCGGCATGCTGATGATCTGGCAGTTCGCGATGCGCGAGCTCAAAGGCTGGGTGTGAGCGGCGATGGACGGCGTTTCGTTCACCACGTCGCTCAGTTCCTGGACCTGGTTCAGTCTCGCGTTCGTGCTGTTTGTCATCGAAGCGCTGCGCCCCGGCCGCTTTGCGCTCTGGCTCGGATTTTCCGCGGTGCTCGTCGGCATGGTGGTCTCGGTCGCGCGCTGGCCGTGGCCGGCGGAAGCCGCGGCGCTTATTGTGTTCGCCATCGCAATGGTTCCGGCCTGGCGCCGCTACGAGCGCAAAGCCTGAAATAACCTCTCGTTAACCATATCCGTTTTAACTCCGTTAACCAGCGGCCCGCCGTCCGGCGGGCCGTGGCTATCGCGTGGCGCGTTGCCGCGCGGGGTTCCGAGGCGCGAGTCCAGGTCCTTGATGGTGGTCCGGTTTGGCAACTCCCGAGGTGACGCGGACGGGCGAGTGCGGCTTCGGGGCGAGGGGGTCGCAGGTGCCGCGCCGTTGCCGACCACTAAGCGCACGCAGCGTCGCCGGCTTGGCTGGAGTCTTGGTGGCAGCCGTTGCGCTTCCGCTTTTCCTCGAGCGTTCACGCGCAGACTGCGGCGCCCGATCAGACTACGGCGCTGGTCCAGACCCCCGATTTGTTACAGCCCGCATTGCCGGGCAATCCCAATAGTCCGACGCGCTTCGTACGGCGCGGCAATACGGTGACCGCCGACCAGGCACCGCCCGCCGGCGTCTTCACCGGCCCCGCCTTGCCTGCAGCACCGCCGGTCTATGGCAGCCCGACCGGCTTTGGCGCGGGCGACACCGGATTCAATTCCAGCAATGCGAAGCGCAAACCGCGCGCCCGCGTCGCCAACGGAGGTGCGGCGATCGCGCCACCGCCAGGCGAAACCACAACGTTCGATCCGGTGCCGGCGCCGCCGCCGGAAGTGCCGTCGCGGCCGCCCACGCCCCCGCCGCCGCTGCCACCCGAGGTCTATCCGGCAAGGGCGGCGTCGCGGCCGGGTGTGACGCTGCCGCCGCCGCCGGATCAGCTTCCGATCAGCAATCCGCCGGCGGAAGTGCATCCGCTGACGGCGGCGAACCGTCCCGGCGCGGTGCTCCCCATTCCGCCGCCGCTCGATGTCAGTTCGCCGGCGTCGACGCCGCCGCCGGGAACGCCGTTGCCCGGCACGTTGCCGCTCGGTTCGGTGCCGCGGCCAACCTTGCCCTTTATCGGCGGCGATCCTTACGAGGCGCTCGGCGTCAAAGCAGGTTCATTTCTGATCCTGCCCGCCGTCGAACTCTCGGGCGGCTACGACAACAATCCGCAGCACACTCCCGGCGGTCCCGGTTCGCCCTATGGCATCGTCGCGCCGGAACTGCATGTGCGCTCCGATTGGGCGCGCAACTCGTTCACCGCCGATATCACCGGCTCTTACATCGCCTATGGCAACAACACCTTTCAGCCGTCGCTCAATCGCCCCTATCTCAATTCGAAAATGGACGGCCGCATCGATGTCACGCGCGATACGCAAATCCTGCTGGAGAACCGGGTCATCGTGACAACCGACAATCCCGGCAGCCCGAACATTCAGGAAAACCTCAGTAAACTGCCGATCGATACGACGGTGGGCGGCACGGTGGGAGTGGAACAGCAATTCAGCCGGTTCAACGCCACGCTCAAAGGCACGATCGACCGCACCACATATCAGAACTCGCAGTTTACCAACGGCGAGACCGCCAATAACGACACCCGCGCCTACGATCAATATGCCGGAATATTTCGCTTGGCCTACGAATTCGATCCCGGCTTTAAGCCGTTTGTCGAGGTCAGCGAAGACAAGCGCAACTACGACTCGCCCGTCGATTTTTTTGGCGAAGCTCGCAGTTCCACCGGCTCCAGCGCGAAATTCGGCGGCGAGTTCAAGCTTGCCGGCTCCTCCCTCGTCGGCGAGATGGCGGTCGGCTATTTGCAGCGCGATTATCAGGGTCCGACTTTGCCGAATATCGCCGGCATGACGCTCGACGGATCGCTGCTTTGGCTGGCCACCGGCCTGACATCGGTGAAGTTCACCGCGGCGTCGCAAGTCACCGAGTCGACCCTGCAAGGCGTGTCGGGCTCCTTCAGTCGCGACGTCAGTGTCGAGGTCGATCATGCGCTGCGGCGCTGGCTGATCGCGACCGGAACGATCGGCTATGGGCACGACGACTATGTCGGCGAAGCCCGCGAGGACGACCGCTACTACGCGACCGCCGGCCTGATCTACAAATTGAACCCCTTTATGCAGCTCAAAGGCCAGCTGCGCCACGATTGGCTCACCTCCACCCAGAGCGGCAATGCCTACCAATCGACCTCGGCGCTCTTGACCTTGCGCTTGCAGCGCTGATCCTGGCATCTGGCCGCATTGAGCCAATGCGGAGGTTGCTGTGAGTGAATACCAGCGCTGGGAAGCGCGTTACGCCAAGCCCGACTACGAATTCGGCACGGCGCCGAATGAATTCCTCGCCAGTTGCAAAGCCTTGCTGCCGAAATCGGGCCGCGCGCTTTCCGTCGCCGACGGCGAGAGCCGTAACGGTGTCTGGCTTGCGGAGCAAGGGCTCGATGTCACCGCGATCGACTTCTCGCCCACGGCGCAAAAGAAGGCGCTGGCGCTGGCGGCCGAACGCAATGTCAGCGTCGATCTGGTTCAGACCGACGTGCATGCCTGGCATTATCCGGAAGCGGCCTTCGATGTCGTGGTCGAAATCTTCGCCCAGTTCTCGACGCCTGCGGAGCGATTATTGAAATGGGCCGGCATGCGCCGCGCGCTCAAACCCGGCGGCCTCCTCATCCTTCAAGGCTATACGCCGAAGCAACTGGACTATGGCACCGGCGGACCGAAGCAGATCGAAAATCTCTACACGCGCGCGATGCTGGAAAAAGAGTTCGGCAGCTTTCGCGACCTGAAGTTCACCGAGGAGGAGCGCGAGATTCATGAGGGCGGAGCGCATCGCGGAATGTCCGCCATGATCGGGATGACCGGGAGAAAGCCCTGAAGTTCGAAAGCTAATTGCCGAGGATTTTCTTGATCTCGGCGCGGAACGCCGGCGCGATGTCGTCGCGCGCCAGCGCGTAGGAGACGTTCGCGGCGAGGAAGCCGATCTTCGAGCCGCAGTCGAAGCTGCGGCCGTCGAACTGCAGGCCGTAGAACGGCTGCGTCCGCGCCAGTTGGATCATGGCGTCGGTCAATTGAATCTCGCCGCCGGCGCCGCGTTCCTGCTTGGCCAGAAGATCGAGAATCTCGGGCTGCAAGATATAGCGGCCGGTGAGGATGAGGTTCGAAGGCGCGCGGTCGACCGGCGGCTTCTCCACCATGCTGGTGATCGAGAACATTTTGCCTTCGCGCTCGCCGACGCCGACGACGCCGTATTGATCGACGCGCTCGCGCGGGACTTCCTCGACGGCGACGATATTGGCCTTGCCGGTGAGCCCGCGCGCCGCGTCCATCATTTGCGCGAGACAACCGCGCTCGTGCTGGACCAGCACGTCGGGAAGGAGCAGCGCGAACGGCTCATGGCCGATCAATTCGCGCGCGCACCACACCGCATGCCCGAGGCCGAGCGGCTCCTGCTGGCGGGTGAAGCTCGTGGTGCCGGGCGCCGGCAGATCGCGCGACAGAAAGTCGAGGGCTGCGCGCTTCTGCCGTTCGAGCAGCGTCATTTCCAGTTCGAACTGACGGTCGAAGTGATCCTCGATGACGGCCTTGTTGCGGCCGGTGACGAAGATGAAATGCTCGATGCCGGCCTCGCGCGCCTCGTCGACGACGTGCTGGATCAGCGGCCGGTCGACCACCGGCAGCATTTCCTTGGGCATGGCCTTGGTGGCGGGCAAGAACCGGGTGCCAAGGCCGGCGACGGGAAATACGGCTTTGCGAACGTGGGTCATGGGATACCGAGGGTGAATGGGATACCGAGATGATGGGTGCCAAGCTTTACGGGAATTGCGGATTTGAGAAAGGGACAATCAAGGTCGAAATTCGCGCCAGAATTGTTGCCAAAATTGCCTGCTATGGTTTCCGGAAGCACGGGCCGGACAGTTCAATATCGGCTTATAGCCTAGTCAGCATTTTATTGCTGCTCGGTGAATAAGCCTGAAGGAAAACCCGTTGTTAGTGATTCGATGCCCACTAGCTAGGCCTGACTTGCGACTGCAGGTCGAGGCGCAGTAAGCCGAGCAACCCAAAGCCAAGCAATGGACTTCCTTGTACGCATGTGCCGCCAAATATGTCACTTGTGGCTTTGCCTCGCGGCGCTGCTCCTGACCGCGGCTCTTGCCACGCCGGCGTTGGCGCAAGAAATGGCGCAAGACAAGCCCGACAACTGGCTGACCCGCTTGTTTCAACCCCCGGCGGAGAGCCCGGTTCCCGGAGCAGGCGACGCGACGCAATGGAGCGGCCAGTCGGGCGCTTCCGGCAACCCGCTGATGAGCGCGGACGCGATCCGTGCGGCGGCAGCCGATTTCGACGATTGCATCGCCGGCTTGTGGCCTGACGCCGCGCGGCGCGGCGTTACGCGCGAGAATTACGACCGCTTCACCGCGGGCCTGACGCCGGACCTGCACATTATGGACCTGCTCGACGCGCAGCCGGAATTCACCAAGGCGCCCTGGGACTACCTCGACTCGCTGGTGAGCGACGACCGCATCGCGCGCGGACGCGCGCTTCTGGCGCAATATGCGCCGGTGTTCGCCGCCGTGCAGCGCACTTACGGCGTCGATCCCGCCATCGTCGCCGCGATCTGGGGCGTCGAATCCGATTACGGCACGCTGGGCGGCACCCGCCCGGTGATCCGCTCGACAGCGACGCTTGCCTGCGTCGGCCGCCGCCGCGATTATTTCCGCGAGGAGTTTTTATCGGCCTTGGAAATTCTGCAGCGCGGCGACGTGCCGCCCGAGCATTTGATCGGTTCATGGGCGGGCGCGTTCGGTCCGACCCAATTCATGCCGACCACGTTCAAGCGCTATGCGGTCGATTTTGACGGCGACGGGCACCGCGATGTCGTCGACTCGGTGCCGGACGTCATCGCCTCGACCGCGAACAATCTGAAAATGGACGGCTGGGTCTCTGGCGACACGTGGGGCTACGAAGTGGCGCTGCCGCAGAATTTCGATTATCTCTTCGCCGATCGCTCCAAACAGATGACGATGCGTCAGTGGCAAGCTCTCGGTGTCAAGCGCGCCAACGGCGGTGCATTCCCGCGCCCCGACGACCGCGCCTATTTGCTGGTGCCGGCCGGCGCGCGCGGACCGGCATTCCTGATGCTGCAGAATTTCCGCGTCATCATGAAATACAATCCGGCCGAGGCTTACGCGCTCGCCATCGGTTACCTGGCCGACCGCATGCGCAGCGGCGCGCCGTTCGTGCAAAGCTGGCCGCGCGACGAACGCGTGCTGACGATCGACGAGCGCTATGAGATGCAGCAGCTTCTGGCGCGGCACGGCTTCGATATCGGCCAGCCCGACGGTCTGTTGGGTCCGCAAACCCGCATCGCCATCCGCAACTACCAATCCTCGATCGGCCAGATTCCGGACGGTTTCGCCTCGAGCGAGGTGCTCGACCGCCTGCGCCAGCAATAATGGCGCCCGTCATCCTCAAACCAACACTTTTCCCGGCGATGATCTTGTTGAAAACGCAGTATCCCGGCTTCGGGAACATGCCCTAATGTCCCAGCCGGTTGGGCTCGCGAGGCGAGCCGGCCGCGGCTTATACTGGGCTCTGGATCGAAACGGCGAATGGCTTTGCGCAATACCAAGTGGCTCAAATTACGGCTCGCGGTCGCGCCGGCGATCGTGGTCGGCCTGTCGGCTTTGGCCGGGACAGCGCACGCGCAGTTTTTCGGCGATCGCTACTACAACAGCGACGGCGGCTTTGGCCGCTCGCAATCCCCGCGCTATCAGCAGCCGTATCGCGACGACTTTTTTTCCCCCTTCATTCGGCCGGCGCCACCGCCAGCCGATTATTCCAAGGCGCCGCCGCCACGGAAACTGGACAATCCGCCATCGACCAACATCGTGGTGATCGGCGACTCGTTCGCCGATTGGCTGGCCTATGGCCTCGACGAAACCTATTCCGACCAGCCGGATACGGGCGTGGTGCGCAAGATCAGGCCGACATCCGGCCTGGTCCGCTATGACGCGAAAAACGACGCGCTCGACTGGTCGGCGGCGCTCAAGGATGTGCTTGCCGGCGAAAAGCCGAACGCCTTCGTCGTTATGCTCGGCCTGAACGACCGCTTGCCGCTGCGCGATCGTGTGCCGCCGAAACCTGCACCGCCGAAACCCGGCGACGCGCAAGCACAGGCGCAAGCTCCGGGTCAGGCGCAAGGCCAGACGCCGGCGCAGGGCCCGGCCCAGGCACCCGCGCCCGGCGCAGCTCAAGCCCCGCAAAATCCGCCGCTGCCGCAGCAATCGGCCGCTGCGGCCTCGGATTCCGAAGGCGGCGCGCAAGCTCCCGCTGCTGGCGGCAGTGCGCAGCACGCCCCGTCCGGCGGCTCCTACGATTTCCACACCGACAAATGGGCCGAGATCTACGGCAAGCGCATCGATGAAATGATCAATGCGCTCAAAGCCCGCGGCGTGCCGATCCTCTGGGTCGGGCTGCCGGCGATCCGCGGCACCAAATCAACGAGCGACATGGCCTATCTCGACGAGATCTATCGCGAGCGGGCCGAGAAGGCGGGCATCGCCTATGTCGACATCTGGGATGGCTTTGTCGACGACCAGGGCCGCTACACGGTGCAGGGGCCGGATTTCGAAGGCCAGACGCGCAAGCTGCGCACCGCCGACGGCGTGCACTTTACCAAAGCCGGCGCGGTGAAGCTTGCAAGCTATGTCGATCAAGAACTGCGCCGCATCATGTCGAACCATACGCTGCCGGTGGCGCTGCCCGGTCCGGACGCAACCGCGCCGAAGCCCGCGGTGGTGGTGGGCACGCACCCCGACATCGGTCCGGTGGTGCCGCTTGCGGCAAGCGGCGGCGAGGGCGGCGATCTGCTCGGCGGCGGCCGCCCGGCGCAGGTGACGTCCACCGATCCGATCGCGGCGAAAGTGCTGAGCCGGGGCGACCCAATTGCCGCGCCGTCCGGCCGCGCCGACGACTTCACTTGGCCGCGCCGCGGCGCCGACGCCAATGCGACCGCCGATACCGGGCCGCTGCCGGGACCCGAAACGGCGGCACCGACGCCCGGTCCCAAGAAGGGCGATACGAAAAAGCAGCCGGACGCCAAAGGCGCTGATTCAAAGAACAGGCCCGCGCCGGATCAAGGCGCCGCGAAGCCCCGCCGCTCGCCGAGCGCATCGCTCGACGGCGCGCCGCGGCCGCCAAAAGAGGTCGGCGGCGGGTTCTGACGCCTTTCTGGCGTGAGCGGTTTTCTGATTCCAATGTCAAACAGCCACGCGATCTTCCTGCCCCGCGATAGCGGGGTAGGGGGACCGCGCGTAGCGCGGTGGAAGGGGCGTTGGACTCGACGAAACTCTTTCGACGACAGTGAAGCGATGAGTCAGACGCCCCTTCCACCATGCTGCGCATGGTCCCCCTCCCCCGTTTGCACGGGGGGAGCAAGAAACGACGCACGCGCGCGCCATACCTTGTCTCGATGCGAACCTGGACCCTCCACTTATCCTTTCTCGCGTTATTGCGTGCTGGGTGTGGCTTTTCACGAATTATGCCGAGAGCCAAGCGCCGCGCGATGGTATTCCGCAAGAAGAAGTCGATCGACCCTTGGATCGTTGTCCGAGGGCAGGCTTTTCCGGATCATGCTCTAGTTCGCCGGCGGCCGTTTACGAAACGACAGAGCATCAGTGCTTCTGGCGGCATTAGGTGCTTCAGACGTTTTTGCTTGCGATGCGTTTGGATCCGGTAGCGCGGCAAGCCTGGCGATCTCGCTTCTCACCAAGTCGCGGAATTGCGGACTGTAGGGCGCTCCGATATGCGTGTCGTTGTTCGCGATGTATTCGATATTTGGGCCCTCGAGCTTCTGCGATCCCATTCCGCCAAAAGTCATCAATGGATTTGGATCGTAGATTTCGACAATTCTTCCCACGTTGCCCGTCAGGCTCGTTTTATGAGTAAATATTGAAGGTTGCAGCGCAATGATCGAATCAATGTAATTGGTGTTGTTTGCCACCAGCACTGCATTGTTCGCGCCCAAGCTGTAGCCGATGACAAGTATGTGCGTTCCCTCAGGTTGATGGTTGATATCGTCGACGAGCGACGACCATGACGGATGCCAATAGGTTACCACTTCAACATCGGGCATTGATTGAAGCTCGGCCACGAATTCAACCAGTCCAGGCGCCGCAAGCGGCCCAAACAATGGCCATAGGATGCCGATAAACGTCGTCGCATGGCATGGCGACCAGAGCAAAGAACAGCACAGGGCAAGAGCGATTGATCGTTTCTTCACCCGCTTAATCCCCTGGCGGCGGCAGGCTCGGAATGCGCAGACCGGTCTTGCCGGTCCGGGTCAAATTGGATATCGCATTTGCAATCATAGTGCACTTACCCAGTAGAGGCGACTCCCTCGTGCGACGCATCCATATAGGACGAATCGGAACGCGTTTCCGTTGAACTCAGGCAGGCGTTTCAATCACTCTCCGCTCATTCCCGCGAAACCGGGAATCCAGCATCTCTGAGCGGGAAGACTGAGTCCCCGCTTTCGCGGGGACGAGCGGTTTGTGTGAATCGCCTGTTCGCGATTAGCGCGGCAAGGTGCTCGATCCCATCAAAAACTTATCGACCGCATGCGCGGCCTGGCGGCCTTCGCGGATCGCCCACACCACAAGCGACTGCCCGCGCCGCATGTCGCCGGCGGTGAACACCTTGTCGAGTGAGGTGCGGTAGTCGTCGGTCGAGGCCGAGACATTGCCGCGCACATCGAGCTTGAGATCGAGGCTCTTGATCAGGCCGTCGTGCACCGGGGACAGAAAACCCATGGCGAGGAGAACGAGATCGGCGGGAATGTCGAACTCGCTGCCGGGAACCGGCTGCATTTTGGCGTCGGCGCGCACGCAGTGCAGCTTCTTGACTGCGCCGTTCTCACCCGAAAATTTGGTCGTCATCACCGCGAAGTCGCGCGCGGCCCCCTCTTCGTGGCTCGACGACGTGCGCAGCTTGAGCGGCCAATTCGGCCAGGTCAGCGCCTTGTTCTCGTGCGCCGGCGGTTCCGGCATGATTTCGAAATTGGTCACCGACAGCGCGCCCTGACGAAACGACGTGCCGATGCAGTCCGAGCCGGTATCGCCGCCGCCGATGACGGCGACGTGCTTGCCCTTGGCCAAAATCGGCTCGGCGCCGTCCGCCGTCTCGCCGGACACGCGGCGGTTCTGCTGCGGCAGGAAATCCATGGCGAAATGGATGCCCTTGAGATCGCGGCCGGGCACCGGCAGATCGCGCGACTTCTCGGCGCCGCCGGTGAGCACGACGGCGTCATGATCCTTGAGCAATTTGTCGGCCGGGAGATTGACGCCAGCATGGGCGCCGTAATGGAACACGACGCCTTCCGCCTCCATCTGGGCGACGCGGCGGTCGACGTGGATCTTTTCCATCTTGAAGTCGGGGATGCCGTAGCGCAGGAGGCCGCCCGCCTTGGCCCATCGCTCGTAGACGTGGACCTCGTGGCCGACACGCGCCAGCTGCTGCGCGCAGGCCATGCCGGCGGGGCCGGAGCCGATGACGGCGACTTTCTTGCCGGTCCGCGCCGTGGGCATTTCCGGCTTGAGCCCAGCCGCAATGGCGCGGTCGGCGATGGCGCATTCGATCGATTTAATGGTGACCGGGTTCTCGTCGATATTGAGCGTGCACGACGCCTCGCACGGCGCCGGGCAGACCCGGCCGGTGACTTCCGGAAAATTGTTGGTCGAATGCAGGTTGCGCGCGGCTTCGTCCCAGTTGCCCGAATAGACGAGGTCGTTCCAATCCGGAATCTGGTTGTTGACCGGGCAGCCCGGCGCGCCCGGCGCGACCGAGCCGGTACCTTGGCAATAGGGCACGCCGCAATTCATGCAGCGCGCGGCTTGGGTGACGTAGTCCTGCTCCGGCAGCGGCAGCACGAATTCGCGCCAATGGCGCACGCGCTCGGCGACGGGCTCGTAGTCGCGATCCTCGCGTTCGTATTCCAGAAAGCCGGTGATCTTACCCAAAGCGCAAACTTTCTTCCGCGGACTTGGTACGGGCTCTTTTCTTGTTCTTATTTAGCTGGCGTCACTCCGCCGCGATAGCCGCCGCTTTGATCTCGTTGAGCGCGCGGCGGTACTCGACCGGCATGACCTTCTTGAACTTCGGATACCACGTTTTCCAGTCAGCCAATATCTTCGCCGCAACCGTCGAGCCGGTAAAGCGCTCGTGGCGCGTGATCAGGTGATGCAGCCGGTGCCCATCGAAGCGGCCCATATCCGACATGATGTCGACCATGCCGTGGATGTCGACCAAGCCGTGGGCTTCGAGATCGCGCGCCTGGTGGAAGATTTTTGCATTGATGTCTTCCTCGCCCGGCATCGGCTCGAGCTCGACCATGGCGAGATTGCAGCGCGAGCTGAAAGTGCCGTCGTCGTCGAGCACATAAGCGATGCCGCCCGACATGCCGGCGGCAAAGTTGCGCCCGGTCGGCCCGAGCACCACCACCACGCCGCCGGTCATATATTCGCAGCAATGGTCGCCAGCGCCCTCGATGACGGCGATGGCGCCGGAATTGCGCACCGCGAAACGCTCGCCGGCGACGCCGCGGAAATAGCATTCGCCTTCGATGGCGCCGTAGAGCACGGTATTGCCGACGATGATCGACTGCTCCGGCACAATCCCGGATTCCTCGGGCGGACGGACCACAAGGCGGCCGCCGGACAGTCCCTTGCCGACGTAATCGTTGGCGTCGCCGTGCAGATCGAACGTCACGCCGCGGGCGAGGAACGCGCCAAAACTTTGCCCGGCGGTGCCTTTGAATTGCGCGACGATAGTGTCGTGCGGCAGGCCTTCATGACCGTAGCGCATGGCGATCGCGCCCGACAGCATGGCGCCGACCGTGCGGTCGACGTTCTTGATCGGGAAGCTCATCTGCACCGGCGTGCGGTGCTCCAGCGCCGGCCGCGACTGCGCGATCAGCTTGCGGTCGAGAATGCTGCTGATCTTGTGATCCTGCCGCTCGCTGTTGAAGATCGCGACCTCGGCCGGCACTTCCGGCTTGGTGAACAGTTTCGAGACGTCGAGCCCGTTGGCCTTGCCGTGCGCGATCAGCTTTTGCCGGTCGAGCATCTGCATCTGGCCGATCATCTCGTCGAAGCTGCGGTAGCCGAGCTCTGCCATCAATTCGCGGACTTCCTCGGCGACGAAGAAGAAGTAGTTGATGACGTGCTCGGGCTGCCCGGTGAAGCGCTTGCGCAGCACCGGGTCCTGGGTGGCGACGCCGACCGGGCAGGTGTTGAGATGGCACTTGCGCATCATGATGCAGCCGGCGGCGATCAGCGGCGCGGTGGAGAAGCCGAATTCGTCGGCGCCAAGAAGCGCGCCCACCACGACATCGCGGCCGGTGCGGATGCCGCCGTCGACCTGGACGGCGATGCGGCCGCGCAGCCGATTGGCGACCAGCGTCTGGTGGGTCTCGGCAAGCCCGATCTCCCAGGGCGAGCCGGCATGCTTGATCGAGGTGAGCGGCGCCGCGCCGGTGCCGCCCTCATAGCCGGCGATGGTCACATGGTCGGAGCGCGCCTTCGAGACGCCTGCGGCCACGGTGCCGACGCCGACTTCGGAGACGAGTTTCACCGAGACGTCGCCGTCCGGATTGACGTTCTTCAAGTCGAAGATGAGCTGCGCCAGATCTTCGATCGAATAGATGTCGTGATGCGGCGGCGGCGAGATCAGGGCGACGCCGGGCGTCGAGTGCCGCACCTTGGCGATGGTCTTGTCGACCTTGTGACCCGGCAGCTGACCGCCTTCGCCGGGCTTGGCGCCCTGCGCGATCTTGATCTGCATCATGTCGGAATTGACGAGATATTCGGCGGTGACGCCAAAGCGCCCCGAGGCGACCTGCTTGATCGCCGAGCGCATGGAATCGCCGTTCGGCAGCGGCTTGAAGCGATCGGATTCCTCGCCGCCTTCGCCGGTATTCGACTTGCCGCCGATCCGGTTCATGGCGATAGCGAGCGTGGTATGCGCCTCGCGCGAGATCGACCCATAGGACATGGCGCCGGTCGAGAACCGCTTGACGATGTCCTTCGCCGGCTCGACTTCTTCGAGCGGCACCGGCTTCCTGCCGTCTTCCTCGGCCGATTTGATGCGAAACAGGCCGCGGATGGTGAGAAGCCGTGACGTCTGATCGTTGATGATCTTGGCAAACTGCCGGTATTTCTCCGACGAGTTGCCGCGCACCGCGTGCTGCAGCGCCGAGACCGTCGCCGCGTTCCAGACGTGATCCTCGCCGCGGACGCGGAACGCATAGTCGCCGCCGACGTCGAGCATGGACCGATAGATCGGCGCGTCGCCGAACGCGTCGCGATGCCGGAGCACGGCCTCTTCGGCGATTTCGGCGAGACCGACGCCCTCGATCCGGGTCGCAGTGCCGGTGAAATATCTGGCGACGAAGTCCGACTTCAGCCCGATCGCGTCGAAAATCTGCGCGCCGCAATAGGACTGATAGGTGGAGATGCCCATCTTCGACATCACCTTGAGCAGGCCTTTGTCGATCGACTTGATGTAACGCTTGAGAAGTTCCTTGTCGTCGAGCTTTTGCGGCAGCTCGCCCTTGATCGCGACCAGCGTCTCGAAGGCGAGATACGGATTGATGGCTTCCGCGCCATAGCCGGCGAGGCAGGCGAAGTGATGCACTTCGCGCGGCTCGCCGGATTCGACGACGATGCCGACCGAAGTGCGTAGCCCCTCGCGGATCAGGTGATGGTGCACGGCCGCGCAGGCGAGCAGCGCCGGGATCGGAATGCGGTCGGCGCCGGCGCGGCGGTCCGACAGGATAATGATATTGATGCCGTCGCGCACCGCGCCGTCGGCTTTGGCGCAGAGCTCGACGATGGCGGTCTCCATACCGGCCGCGCCGGCATCGGCCGGCCAGGTGGTGTCGAGCGTGATCGACTTGAAATGGCTTTCGCCGACTTCGGAGATCGAGCGGATCTTTTCCAAATTGGCATTGGTCAAGATCGGCTGATGGACTTCGAGGCGCTTGGTCTTCGAGGTGCCTTCGAGGTCGAACAGGTTCGGGCGCGGGCCGATGATGGAGACGAGGCTCATCACCAATTCCTCGCGGATCGGATCGATCGGCGGGTTGGTGACCTGCGCGAAGTTCTGCTTGAAATAGGTGAACAGCGGCTTGGCTTTTTCGGACAGCGCCGAGATCGGCGCGTCATTGCCCATCGAGCCGACCGCCTCTTCGCCGGTCGTCGCCATCGGCGTCATCAGGATTTTGAGGTCTTCCTGGGTGTAGCCGAACATCTGCTGGCGATCGAGCAGCGCGAGGTTCGAGATCGGCGCCGCTTCCGACGTCGACGGCAGGTCCTCGAGCACGATCTGGGTATTCTGGAGCCATTCGCCGTAGGGATGGCGTTCCGCCAATTGCGACTTGATTTCTTCGTCGGGAATGAGCCGGCCCTTTTCGAGGTCGACCAACAGCATCTTGCCCGGCTGCAGCCGCCACTTGGTGACAATATCTTCTTCCGGCACCGGCAGTACGCCGTTCTCCGACGCCATGATGATGCGGTCGTCGCTGGTGACGAGATAGCGCGCCGGGCGTAAGCCATTGCGGTCGAGCGTGGCGCCGATCTGCCGGCCGTCGGTAAACGCGATGGCCGCCGGGCCGTCCCACGGCTCCATCAACGCGGCGTTGTATTCATAGAAATTGCGACGCTTCTCGCTCATGAGCTGATTGCCCGCCCAGGCCTCGGGAATAAGCATCATCATGGCGTGGGCGAGCGAATAGCCGCCCATCACCAGGAATTCGAGCGCATTGTCGAAACAGGCGGTGTCGGATTGGCCTTCATAGGAGATCGGCCAGAGCTTCTTGATGTCGTCGCCGAATTTCGGCGACGATACCGAGGCCTGCCGCGCCGCCATCCAGTTGTTGTTGCCGCGCAGCGTGTTGATCTCGCCGTTATGGGCGACCATGCGGTAGGGATGCGCCAGCGACCAGGCCGGGAACGTATTGGTGGAGAAGCGCTGGTGCACCAGCGCCAGCGCGCTCTCGACATCCGGGTCTTGCAGATCGGGGTAATAGGTGCCCAGCTGATCGGCGAGGAACATGCCCTTGTAGATCACCGTGCGGCACGAGATCGACACCGGGTAATAATGCAAAGTGCTGCGTTGGCGCTTGCCATAGAGCGCCCCCGAAATGGTCTTGCGCAGGATGTAGAGCCGCCGCTCGAACTCGTCCTCCGAAGTGAACTTCGGATTGCGGCCGATGAAAACCTGCATGTTCACCGGTTCGGTCGGCTTGACCGAGGCGCCGAGCGTCGAGTTGTCGGTCGGCACATTGCGCCAGCCGAGAAGCGTCATGCCTTCTTTCTCGGCGACGGCAGCGTAAGCCTCCGTCACGTCGCGGCGCCATGCCTCGTCGTGCGGCATGAACAGCGCGCCGACCGCATAGTGACCGGGCTCCGGCAGCTTGAAGCCAAGCTCGGCGGCCTTCTTGGCGAAAAACTTGTGCGGCAGTTGCAACAGAATGCCGGCGCCGTCGCCGGCGCGCGGGTCGGCGCCGACAGCGCCGCGGTGCTCGAGATTGACCAAAATGGTCAGCGCATCTTCGACGATCTTGTGCGATTTGCGGCCCTTGATGTCGGCAATAAATCCGACGCCGCAGGAATCCTTTTCCTGCGCCGGATCAAACAGACCGAAAGCTGTCGACGCGTCCACCATTCTACCCGCGTCCATCGTCCTACTCGCGTTCCTTGCTCACGTTCCTTGTCGCGTTCCTAGTCTGAACCGGGAAGACGCTCGTCCCGCCGGCCGTGACATAATTCGCCGCTGCACAGGATTGCGCCGTCCTGCGCCCGGGGCGAGCCCTTCAATCTAGGAGGCAACCTTTGTGCCGCGTGGCGGCGGCCATTGGCTGCTTGTACTTGCCGCCGTCCGACGCGCCCTCGTCCCGGCGGCCGACCTACCGCGCAACTGACCGGTCCTCCGGTCTCGCGCGTTGCGGGTCACCAATTGGGACAGCAATGCTGTCCTATGCAGAACATGGCAAATTCCAGGCTCAAGTACAAGCGCTGGCGCGAGAATGGACACCGACGCGCGCACCAGCTTTGAGCCCAGAAGCGTGACGAAAAAGGCGCCGGCTTGGCCCGATCCGCCGCGGAATTTTTGCGCTGCCCCGCAATTCAAGTGGATCATGGGAAATGAAATCGCGCAATGGCCGCGATGGTTCCGCGCCTGTTTCATTCACGCCCAATCCGGTTCCGGCGCGCGTTTGACCCTTGGTGACCCTTGCCGGACACGCCTCTGTCATTCGCTATCGATATCGCACACGGTAAGTGTCGATGGTAAAGTCGAGTTCAGTTATCGGCGTTGGCGTCCTTTACGGCTCTTGGTGCCGCTGACGGCCATCAGGCCAGCGACAAAGGAATACGGACGATGCAGCTTGATCCGGAATTCCTCTCCCGCATGCAATTCGCCTGGGTGATCGGCTGGCATATTCTGCTGCCGGCATTCACCCTCGGTCTTGCGTCCTACATCGCCTTTCTTGAAGGCGCTTATGCGCTGACCAAGCTTCCCGTCTTCCTCAATCTCTCGCAATTCTGGCTGCGCATTTTCGCGATCTCCTTCGGCATGGGCGTCGTCACCGGCATCGTCATGCCGTTTCAGTTCGGCACCAATTGGAGCCGCTTCTCGGACGCTGCCGGTAACGTGATTTCACCGCTTCTTGCCTATGAAGGCATCGTGGCCTTCTTCCTCGAAGCGACCTTTCTCGGCGTTCTGCTGTTTGGCCGAAAGCTGGTGCCGCCGGCCATGCATTTCCTTGCAGCCGTGCTGGTGGCAGGTGGCACATTGGCTTCTGCGTTCTGGATCCTTGCCACCAATAGCTGGATGCAGACGCCCGTCGGCTACGAGGTTATCGACGGCCGCTATTTCCCCAAGAACTGGTTCGAGATCGTCTTTAGCCCGTCATTTCCATTTCGGTTCGCGCATACGGTCAGCGCTTTCTACGTGACGACGGCTTTCGTCGTTCTTGCCGTCGGCGCCTATACGGTGCGGCGCGGACAATCGCCTGCCGAAGGGCGCCTGATGCTGCGGCTGGCGCTGTGGTTTCTGGCGATCTTCGTGCCGCTGCAAATCGTCCTCGGCGATATGCACGGCCTGAACACACTCGCCCATCAGCCGGCCAAGCTCGCCGCGATCGAGGGCCTTTGGGACGGCGGGAACGGCGTTCCGGCCTCGATCATTGGCTGGCCCGACCAGACGGCGGAACGCAATCTCGGCGAGATCGCCATACCGAACCTCGGCAGCCTCTATCTCACCCATTCTTGGGACGGTGCGGTCAAAGGGCTGAAGGATTTTCCGCCCGATCAGCGCGCGCCGGTCGTGATCGTCTATTTCTCGTTCCGGATCATGGTCGGAATCGGCCTGTTGATGCTGGCCATGGTGGCGACCGGCCTCATCTTGCTGGCGCGCAAACAGCTTGACCGGACGCAGTGGTATCTGCGGCTCTGCCAATTCACGGGCTGTCTCGGATTTCTTGCCGTGATCGCCGGTTGGACCACGACCGAGGTCGGACGGCAGCCCTGGACGATCTACGGTCTGATGCGGACGGCGGACTCCGTCTCCCCGTCGCTGACCGGCGCCGATGTGCTGCTGTCACTCGTACTTTACGTCTGTGTCTATCTGGTGATCTTCCCGGTGGGCGTTTCGGTCATGTTCCGCATCGTCCGGCGTGGCCCCGCTGCATCGGAGGAGGATTCGCCCATCGGCAGCGGCCGGCCGAAATCGCCGATCGAAGCCTTGGGAACACCGGAGGGAGCACGATAATGCAACCGCTCGACCTGGTGCCGATTTGGACGACGATCCTTGCGCTCGGCGTATTCTTCTATGTCGCGCTCGACGGTTTCGACCTCGGCGTCGGCATGCTTTACAACTTCGCGCCCGACCGCAGCGCGCGCGACCTTGTCATGAATTCGATCGCCCCGATCTGGGATGGCAATGAGACGTGGCTTATTCTCGGCAGCATGGGCCTACTCGCGGCGTTTCCCGTCGCTTTCGCCATCATCATTCCGGCGGTCTATTTCCCGGTCCTCTTGATGCTCCTGGCCTTGATCTTTCGCGGGCTGTCTTTCGAATTTCGCTATCGCGACGCCGAGCACCGGACATTCTGGGATCATGGCTTTGCCGCGGGCTCGGCGCTTGCGGCTTTCGCGCAGGGCGTGGTTCTCGGCGCCTTCATCCAGGGCTTCGCGGTGCAGGGCCGGCAATTCGTCGGCGGCTCGTTCGACTGCTTCACGCCGTTTTCCGTTTTCACCGGCGTCGCTTTGATGTTCGGCTATGCGCTGCTTGGCGCCGGCTGGCTGGTGATCAAGACCGAAGGCGCGCTGCAAGACTGGGCCCGCGCGCTCGGGCGCCGCTGTCTGATCGGAACCGTGCTCGGCATCGGCATTGTCAGCCTGTGGACGCCCTATGTCGACGCGCATATTGCGGCGCGTTGGTTCTCCTGGCCGGACATTATGTATCTGTCGCCGGTGCCGCTGATCACCGCCGTCCTGATCTGGTACGCGTGGCAATCGCTGAACGACAGGTCGGAATACGGGCCATTCTTCGCTGCTCTGGGCCTGTTCGTGATGTCCTATATCGGCATCGCCATCAGTCTATGGCCGATGATCGTGCCTGGACATTTTACGATCCGGGAGGCGGCGGCGTCGCCCAGCACCCAGGCTTTCCTCTTGATCGGCACGCTGTTTCTCTTGCCAGTGATTTTGGTCTACACCGCCTGGTCGTATTGGGTGTTTCGCGGCAAGGTGCGCGCCGACATCGGCTATCACTAGAGCATGATCCGGAAAATTGGAAACCGGTTTTCCGAAAACATCATGCTCCAACAGGATACTAGAGCGTCAATCGATTTAATCCGAAGCGCTCTAGTGAAATTGCAGACGTGAATTTCGCCAGCGACAATACCGCGCCCGTGGCGCCCGCGATTTTGGCTGCTCTCACCGACGCCAATAAAGGCTACGCGCGCGGCTACGGCGGTGACGACTGGACCAAAGACGTCGAACGCCGCATGGCGGAGATCTTTGAACGCGATGTCGCGGTGTTTCTGGTGCCGACCGGCACGGCGGCGAATGCATTGGCGCTGGCCCATGTCTCGCCGCCCTGGGGTGTCGTATTCTGCCACGCGCAATCGCACATCGCGACCGACGAATGCGGCGCAGTTGAGTTTTTCGGCGGTGGTCTCAAGCTCGCTGGGCTCGCCGGCGCAGACGGCAAGATCACACGGCCGGTGCTGGAGAAAGCGCTCGCAGACTATGGCGGCCATAGTCCGCATCAGATGATCCCGTCGGTGCTGTCGATCACCCAGGCGAGCGAGGCCGGCACAATCTATCGCACCGATGAGATCACTGAACTGGCCGAGATCGCGCATGCGCGCTCGCTCTCAGTCCACATGGATGGTGCGCGCTTTGCCAATGCGCTGGTTCGGCTCAATGCATCGCCGGCGCAGATGACATGGCGCTCCGGTGTCGATGTCCTGTCGTTTGGGGCGACCAAGGGCGGGGCGCTGGCCGCCGAAGCGGTCGTTGTGTTCGATCCGGCCCGCGCGGCCTATCTCGGCGAGCGGCGCAAACGCGCCGGGCATCTTCTGTCGAAGCACCGCTATATCGCCGCGCAATTTCTGGCCTATCTGGCCGACGATTCCTGGCTGACCCTGGCGCGTCACGCCAATGCCATGGCCGACCGGTTGGCGGAGAAATTGACCGACGTCGGGCTCAAGCCGGTCTGGCCGGTCGAGGCTAATCTCATCTTTGCGGTCTTGCCGCGCGCGCTCGACGCCAAGCTTCAGGCCGCCGGCGCTCATTACTATGTGCGTTCGAGCGACAGCATGGACGTCGGAACCGGCAATGTCCTGGTTCGGCTGGTCACGTCGTTTGCGACCACGGATGCCGACATCATGCATTTTATGGCTCTATGCAAAGACTCCTGAATTGCGCCTAAGGGCCGCCCTAATTTAAGTTAATCTCATACGGGCGTTTGAGCTATCCTGGGGATGTCAGGGGAGGGGCCCGAAACGTGCGTGTGAGCGTATTAGCCGTATTCGCTCTGTGCTCTCTGCTGTTGGCCAGTTCGGTTGGTCACGCGCAGGTCCCCGCAACGTCGTCATCGCAATTCGGGCCATTACCGGCTCCCGGCTTCATGCCGCCTTACGAGATTACCCGAACCGTGCGCCGCGCCGGCTTCGATCCGCTGGCGCCGCCGTTGCGCGAAGGCTCGACCTATGTGCTGCGGGCTCTCGATTTCCGCGGCATCCTGATGCGCGTCGTGGTCGACGCGCGGTCCGGCGCCATCCGCGACGTCAACCGGATCGTTCCGGGTCCGGGATCCTACGGGCAGCAAGCCGGGATGATGCCTTACGGGACGCCACCCGATGGCGTGCCGCCGCCTTACGGTCAGCCGGCGGAATTCGACGTCCCGCCGCCGCTCGACAATGGCGATATGCTGGCTCATCCGCCGGGTGCGCACTCGCTCACCCGCGCCAGTGTGACGTTTTTGCCGCCATTGCCGCGGCCGCGACCTGCGGAATGGGCGTCGCGCAAGCCGATCGACGACGTCAAACCGAATGCGTCGGAAAACACGGCGAAGCCTGCGGCGGTGAGCGATAGCAAGCCGGAGACGCCGGCTGCCGAGGCAAAGTCGCCGGACAAGCCGGACGCGAAACCTGAAGTCACAGGGTCGTCCGCTCCCATTGGCGCGTCCGCGACAGCCACGCCTGCAGCAGCTCCGCCGGCGACCGTTGCGGCAAAGCCCGCCAAATCACTGGCGCCGCCGCCGATCAACGACTAGAGCGCGGACTCATAAAATGATTGCGCCAATGTCTGCTTTCAGGGGGTGAGGCGGAACCAGCACCGCCCACGCGACAGCTAAGCCGGGCCATCACGCTTGGTCGCGGCGCGGGCGGCGCTGGGTGAAGGTTTCGAACGCAGCCAAGCGGCCGTCCGGCCCCACGACGTCATAGTAGGTGACCTTGATGGTGGTGAAATCGCGGGGGCCCGATCCCGGATCAAGGTCGAATGCGGCGAAGCCATAAGAATGCGCTGCGTTGCGCACGGCAGACCACGGCGCTTCCTCTTTGACGTAAATCGGCAGACGCTTGCCGGTCGCCGGATCGGGTGCGCCGACGGCCGTGATGACCCGGCACGCCGGCGGATCGAAGAACAGCTGGTTCGAGGGCACGGACGTTCCGCCGCCGCCGATCACCATGTGCACTGTTCCTTGGATGGTGTCGATCACGTCGGTTGAGGTTGCGGCGGGAACCGGCGTCAAAGTGGCGTTAGACTGCCAGCCGCGCATCGGGTGTGAGCGCTCGTAGTGGTGCTCGTGTCCGCACACCACGAGATCGACGCCGTATTTGTCGAACAACGGGACCCACTCCTGGCGGATGCCAAGGTCCGCGCCATTGAACTTGTCGGCCGTCGAGATTGCGACCTGGTGCATGCACACGACAATCCAATCGACCCCGCTGTCACTGCGGGCGACAGTTGCTTTTCCAGCCAGGCCTTTTGGACGCCCCCGGAATATCCCCGGACGTAAGAATTGCCGCCGTCCTGGTAGACGATATCGTCGTTGGCGATGCAAATCACCCGCATCGAGCCGGCGGTGAAGGCGTACCAAAGCCCACGCGTCAGATCGGTCTGGTCGGTTGCCGGCGGCAGCGAGAAGTAGGTCTGATAGGCTTGATAACCGATCGGGCCGTTGCCGAGCTCGTTCTCGTGGTTGCCGGCCGTCGGCATCCAGGGACGGTTGCGCGCGCTGCGGCTGTTGTTCTCCCAGAAATCCCACCAGGTGCGCACCCGGTCATCGGCGAGATTGGCGTAACAGAGATCGCCGTTGAGCAGATGGAACAACGGCCGCAGCTGCTCCACGCCAAGCGTGATATCGCTCGCCGCCGGCGAGCCGAGATTGTCGTTCACGTGGGGAGGGTTCGATAGCGTCACGCCTGCGGGCGGTACGTAGCGCTTGCCGAGCGTCGGCGTCCCTTGGTCGCCGAAACTGGTGAACGTGAACCGAGCCCGCCCCCGTGGCGCGGTGCGGAAGGTGCCGAATTCGGGCTCGGCGCCCTCGTGCAGCGCGCCATAGAGATAAGCGGAGTCGGCCTGCAGACCACCAAGTTTGGCGTGATAGACGTAAACGACTTGTCCGGATTTGGCGTCGGTATAGCTCGTCTCGTTGGCCTCGGCCGTCTGCTCGAGCTTGCCGTCGAGATGCCCCAGCAAGACCCGGGCACGGCGAACGGGCTGCAGCGTGTGCCAGGACACCACCATTTCCGACGATGCATCGGCGCCGAACTGCAGGTGGAGACCGGCAACCGGCGGCGTCGGCGCCGAACCGGACGCGCCGCGTGTATCGGCTGGTGTGTCGGATGCAACCCCGGCGCCTACAGTTCCGATGACATATGGCGCCAACGCGGCGCCGCCGCCAATGCCAGCGGCGGCAAGCAGCTTCCGGCGACTGAACTCAAGCCCGAATGTGTTGTCTTGTGTGGTCATGGAGGCGGGCCTGGAGGCAGGTCACTCCGCAAGGGCCTTACCACAACTCGATGACAGTTAGTTCGTTGCCAAGAAACGAAAAGCGCCCCGGCGAAACCGGGGCGCTCCCTTAAAGCCCCGCCGGACTATGCAGCCTTCTGGTTCTCGATCACGGTCGAGCCATTGCTAGCAACGTTGATCGGGATCGAGCGCGGCTTTTTCGCCTCGGGGATCTCGCGCACGAGGTCGACGTGCAGGAGACCGTTCTCGAGGCTCGCGCCCTTGACCAGGACGAAGTCGGCGAGCTGGAACACGCGCTCGAAGGTGCGGGCGGCGATGCCCTGATACAGCACGTCACCGCGCTTCTCTTCCTCCTTGGCGTTTTTCTCGCCGCGGATGGTGAGCGTGTTCTCTTTGGCGACGACCGAGAGTTCGGGCGCGTTGAAGCCCGCGACCGCTACCGAAACGCGGTAGGCATTGTCGCCGGTCCGCTCGATATTATAGGGCGGGTAGCCGGGAGTGCTGCCGTCGATGCCCTGATCGAGCAGCGAAAACAGCCGGTCGAAGCCGACGGTGGAACGATAAAGGGGAGCAAGGTCGAAAGTTCGCATGGCATATCCTCCTTGTGAAGCGACATGCGGATAGCTCGCCCTTATGGGCCAAGCCTATGAATGTGCTGCCCTATCTGGCCTGCACCCAACCGATATGGGAGCGGCGGTTTAAGGCCGCAAGGGGGCCCCAAATACCGCCGGAATATTCTCCGCAAAAGCGCGCCAACGAACGCAGTTCGGTTGAGCGGCACTCACGGGCTGTTATAAGCGGAGGTCGCTCCAGCCCGACCTCTTCATGAACCTCGTTTCCATTCCCGCCAATCCGGTTCCGGACAATTACGTCGCCGGAATGATCAAAACGCCCGATGGCGTCAACGTGCGCTATGCGCGCTGGCAACCGCCGGCCGGGCGCCGCGGTACGGTGTGCATTTTCCAGGGCCGCAGCGAGTGGATCGAAAAATACTTTGAGACCGTACGCGATTTGCGCGCGCGGGGATTTGCCGTCGCGGCGCTCGATTGGCGCGGCCAGGGGCTGTCCGATCGCGCGCTGAGCGACCGCCGCAAGGGCTATGTCCGCGATTTCGCCGAATACGACACCGATCTCGAAACTTTCATGCACGAAATCGTGCTGCCGGATTGTCCGCCCCCGATCTTCGCGCTCGGCCATTCGACCGGCGCTACGATCTTGATCCGCGCCGCCCATCGCGGCCATCGCTGGTTCGATCGCATGGTCTTGACCTCGCCGCTGATCACGCTCGGCGGCGTCGATTATTCGATGGGCGCCGGCGCGATCATCGTGCGCGTGATGCGGATGGCGGGTTTCGGTTCCATCTATGTGCCCAAGAGCGACACCAGCATCGTCGAGTCGCGCCCCTTCGTCGGCAATATCTTGACCTCGGACCCGGTCCGTTATGCCCGCAACGCCGCGATTTTGGAGGCCGAGCCGGCGCTGGCGCTCGGCGCGCCGACGGTGGCGTGGGTCGATGCCGCCTTCCGGGCCATGGCGGAGATGCACGAACGCAGCTTCCCGGCGCATACCCGCCAGCCGATACTGATCGTCGCCGGCGGCAGCGACGCCATCGTGTCGACGCCCGCGATCGAGGATTTTGCCTCGCTGCTGCGCGCCGGCTCGCATCTCGTCATTGTCGGCGCCCAGCACGAGATTCTCATGGAACAAGACCGTTTCCGGTCGCAGTTCTGGGCGGCGTTCGACGCCTTCGTTCCCGGCACCCCGCTGTATTGAAAATTCTGTCCGCAAAAAGGTGAAGAACGGCGCGTTCCCCCAAAGAAGCGCGCCGTCCATTCGCAGGCGCCGGCACCAAGGCCAGTGCTCGGCGAACATAATTGCCAATCCGATGGCACGTTGACTTGGATCAACCCGCTGCGGCGCATTCTGCCTCAGACTAATTGTTCTGGCATTTTGTGGCGGGCGCGATTTCTTGGATCATGAACCGGCCGATGCGACCGAATCTTTTGAAATATTTGGATCAGCGCGTTCCGCGCTACACCAGCTATCCGACCGCCGTGCAATTTGGTTCCGATGTCAGCGCGCGATCCTACGAAAGTTGGCTTGTCGTATTGCCACCCGATGAGCCGGTTTCGATCTACATCCATGTGCCCTTCTGCGCCGAGCTTTGCCTTTACTGCGGCTGCCACACGACAGTTGTGCGGCGCTATGCGCCCATTTTGTCCTGTGTCGAATTGCTCGAACGTGAACTCGATTTAGTCGGCGGCCTCACCGGCCGGCGCAAGGTGAACCAGCTTCATTGGGGCGGCGGCACGCCTACCATGCTGATGCCGCACGATTTCATGCGCGTCATGACGGCGGTGAGAAAGAATTTCAGCGTTGCGCTGCAAGCCGAACTCTCGATCGAAATCGATCCGCGCACGCTGACGCGCGGACATGTCGCTGCCCTGCGGGAGGCCGGTATCGCGCGCGCCAGTTTGGGCGTGCAGGATTTCGACGCCGGCGTGCAACAGGCGGTCCGGCGGGAGCAGAGTTTTGAGCAAACCGCGCGCGCGGCGGACTGGCTCCGCAGTGGCGGCGTCAAAAGCATCAATCTCGATCTGATGTATGGGCTTCCCTACCAGACCGTGGCGAGCGTAACGGCAACGGCGCAGCGCGCGCTTTTGCTCGATCCGGAGCGGATCGCGCTGTTCGGCTATGCCCATGTGCCGTGGATGAAGCGCCATCAGAAGCTCATCCCTGAGCAAGCCCTGCCCGCCACCACCGGCGAGCGATATGCGCAGAGCCGCGCCGTAGCCGAGATGCTGACCGCGGCAGGCTATCGGCCGATTGGCCTCGATCACTTCGCGAGGGGCGACGATCTTCTGGCCATTCGCCAGCGCGAGGGCAGGCTGCGGCGTAATTTTCAGGGCTACACCACAGACGAATCCTCCATCCTGCTCGGATTTGGCGTCTCGGCCATCGGCGCGCTGCCGGACGGTTATGTTCAGAACGCAGCCGCCATGACGGCTTATCGCGAGGCGATCAATGGCGGACATTTGGCTACAGCGCGCGGACGCGCGCTGACCGCTGAAGACCGGCTCCGTCGCGACATCATCGAGCGCCTGATGTGCGATTTGCACATGGATCTAGATCGGATATGCGAGGCGCACGGCAGAACTGCCGATGACTTAGCTCCCGAACTATTTCAGCTCGACGAACTTGCGCGCGACAGAGTGGTCCAGCGTGCCGGCGGAAAAATAATCGTGCCCGAAAGCAAGCGAAGCTTCATCCGAACCGTGTGCGCGCAGTTCGACGCCTATCTATCGAACGACGCGATGAGATATTCGCGCGCGTCGTGAAGCTGCGGAATTGTGCGGTTTCAGGCCGTCATCCGTTCAACAGCGCCATCGCTTGCGCGTGAACTTGCTTGTCGCCGGCCGCGACGATGCGGCCGCCCTTTTGGGCTGGGCCATTGTCCCACGTGGTGATGACACCGCCGGCGCCTTCGATGATCGGGATCAAAGCGAGCACGTCATAGGGCTTCAGCTCGGTTTCGATGATGAGATCGACATGGCCCGAGGCGAGCACGCAATAGGCGTAGCAATCGCCGCCGTAGCGCGACAGCCGCACGTCTTTCTCCACGCGGCTGAAGCACGTCCGGTCGGCTTCGTTCATCAACAGCGGTGAGGTCGTGCACAGCACCGCATCGTCGAGCGAAGCGCAGGGGCGCACCCGCAGTTCCCGATCGCCGGCCGGACCGCGATAACGCGCGCCGCGGCCATCGCCGGAAAAATGCTCGCGGGTAAACGGCTGGTGCATCATGCCGTAGATCGGCTCGCCGCGCCGCGTCAGCGCGATCAGTGTGCCCCAGACCGGCATGCCGCAGATGAAGGATTTGGTGCCATCGATCGGATCGAGCACCCAGACATATTCGGCATTCGGGCGCTCGGCCTCGAATTCCTCGCCGATGACGCCGTGCTCCGGAAAGGTCCGCTTGATCAGCGTTCGCATGGCGGCTTCGGCGGCGCGATCGGCGGCCGTGACCGGGTCGAAGCCGCCGGAGCGGCTCTTGTTCTCCAGGCCAAGCTTCTCGGCACCGAGCGTGCTGCGGAAAAACGGCCGAATGGTCTCGCCCGAGATCAAAGCGAGTTCATCCACGAATGCCGCAAAATCGATGGCCGTCATGATGGGCTCTTTCGGATCGAGTATCGGAGCTTCGGTAAAACGGCAAATCATCGTGTGGCCGGCCGGCTACGCGGCTTAGTTAATCGCCATGCGAAAGCGACATGCCGCGTCGGCGCGTAGCGGCCGGCTCCTGGCGCGTTTTTGGGCAAATCCGGAACTCTGGTATAAGTATTTGAAATATAATATACATTTCTTAGGCTTCAGCATCCCGTTGATCCCAAGAATCCTTCGTCTGCTCGATACGCGGCAAAATCGCTGGGAAAACCCAAGCAAATAGGTCAACAACACTTGTGTTTTGTGCGACGCGGTGTATGTTGTTGCAGTGCGGTAGCGAGAGGCTCTCTCCCGTTACCGTCGCCCTCCTTGGGCGTTTCCTCCCTAGACTTGGGCCGCTCCCGCAAGGTGAGCGGCCCTTTTTCTTTCCCCAAGGGGTTTTAGCAATGCCCGAAGGATTTGCTGATGGCGGCGGCTACTCCGCCGCCGCACGATAAGGCCGCAACTCCTCGATAGGGATGGTGGCGAGACGATCGGCCAAAATCTCGAATTCGGCGGCAAGCCTTGAGAATGATGCCGAGCGCTCGTAGCGCCGCTCGTCCATATAGAGCGCACGATTGATCTCGAGCTGGATGGCATGCAGGCCGGTGGCCGGATTGCCATAATGCTCGGTGATAAAGCCGCCTGCATAGGGCTTGTTGCGGCTGACCACGTAGCCGAATTCGCGCATGCATTGTTCGATGGCCTCGGCGACGGCCGGAACACAGCTTGTGCCGTAGCGGTCGCCGAGCACGAGGTCCGCGCGCGGCCGCTCGTCCCGGCCACCGCCGGTGCTCGACGGCATGGAATGGCAGTCGACCAGGATGGCGGCGCCGAAATCGTGATGCAGCCGCGTGAACATCCGGCGCAGCGTGCGGTGATAGGGCTTATAGAGCCCGTCGATCCGGCGCATCGCTTCGGAGACCGAAATGCGCTGGTCGTAGATTTCCTGGGCGTCGCCGACCACGCGCGCCACGGTACCCAAGCCGCCGGCAACCCGCATCGAACGGGTATTGGCGAACGAGGGCAGGCGGCCGTCGAACATCCGGGGGTCGAGCTCGTATGGCTCGCGATTGACGTCGACATAGCAGCGCGGGAAATGCGCCCGCACCACCGGATGGCCGCGGCCGACCACGCCTTCGATCAATTCGCCGACGAAGGAATCCTCGGAGCGGCGCAGCGTCGCCAGATCGAGCCGCGAGGCGAGCAGGAAGGCTTCCGGGTAAATCCGGCCGCTATGCGGGGAATTGAACAGCAGCGGACCGCGGCATTCCGCGGGCTCAAGGGCCTCGAAGGGCGGATCGAATTCGTCCTCGATTTCCATGACGCTTGGCGGGATTCCTCAAGGCTCGCGGCCCAGCACCACCGTCCCCTAACGTGCGGCCGTTGTCCATAGGCAGAAACGCCGGCCAACCACGGCTCAACGCCGCCGCAACCAAGACCTTTGGCTAAGGCCCGCGACCAGACGTCTTTATCACGACCGTAATATGGCTGGTTTTCACTCCATGTTTACCCGGCATCCGGCTTATGGGAATGTAGGAGGCCGGCGCTGGCCGGAAATGATCGCCATGACCAAAATCCTGCTCGCGGAAGACGACATCGACATGCGGCGTTTCCTGGTAAAGGCGCTGCAGAATGCCGGATTCGACGTCATTTCCTATGACAACGGCCTATCCGCCTATCAGCGGCTGCGCGAGGAGCCTTTCGAGCTCCTCTTGACCGATATCGTCATGCCGGAGATGGACGGCATCGAGCTTGCCCGCCGTGCCGCGGAACTCGATCCCGACATCAAGATCATGTTCATCACCGGCTTCGCCGCGGTCGCGCTGAATTCCGATTCGACTGCGCCGAAACACGCCAAGGTGCTGTCCAAGCCGATCCATCTTCGCGAACTGGTCAACGAAGTGCAAAAGATGCTGGCGGCGTGAGGCCAGCCACGGCGCGTACATTTGCATCCGCGCGCACCAGGCGAAAATGCCAGCGGCATAGCAAGGCATTGATCGCAACGGACAGCGAGTGCTTCCGATCTATTGATCTAGCCAAGGGCGCGAAGCGCCGCCTTCGGCGGTCGAAGACCATTGACTAGATCAATAGATCGGAAGAGGGGCGGCCGTTGCGATCAATGCCGTCCCGCGACCACGTGAACGAGTCTTTCTTCAAGGCTTCAGCACGTCGGCGATCCAATCCCACATGTAATGGACGCCGATGGTCACATTGTCGACCTGACAATGATGGAAGCCGCCTTCCTCGCGGGTAAATACTTTCAGCTCTTTCTGCTTTGAGCCCACGGCGGCGAACAGCTTCTCCGCGAGCGGCAGCGGAATCTGCTCGTCGCCCGCGCCATGCAGCAAGAGGAACGGGCATTTTATCTTCTGCACAATGCCGTCGAGGCGGAAGCCTTCGAGCTTTTTCAGCGCTGCGGTGCGATCATTGACGCCGAGCACCCATTGCAGATGCTCCGGCGGCACCGACAGCGACAGGACTTTCCCGGAATTTAACGCCTCAAGCCGTCGCGCCCAGATGTCGTGATAATCCCACTGCGCGCCCCAGGCGACGCAGCAGGCATAGCGCGGTTCGAGCGCAGCTGCGCGCGGCGCATAGTAACCGCCGAGCGAGAGCGCCATCACGCCGATGCGCTTGGCATCGAATTCCTTGCGTTGGGCGAGATAGTCGTAGACCGGCGTGGCGTAGTGTTCGGTTTCGGCGATCAGCGGCAGGTTGCGAAAGCGCACGCTCTCGCCATTGCCGGGCCCGTCGACGATCAGGCAACCGATGCCGCGGGCGGCGAGGTCGGGAACGCCGTAGCCGTATTGCAGCTCTTTGGTCACGTCGAAGCCGTCAAAGAACACCATGGCGGGCGCAGGATTTTTGCCGGCGACTTCAGGGTCCGGATGCACGAGAAGTCCGGGCAGCGTCGTGGTCCCATAGAGGATTTCGACCGGCTCGATGCGCGGCCGGTGCATCAAAGCGGCGGCCTCCTTAAAGAGCCGCACCGACTTGGCATAGACATCCATGCTGTGTTGCGAGCGCGGCTGGATGAACCGCTCGCCGGTCTGGTAGTAGCGGGTGGCCCGCATGAAACATGAGGCTGCCGTGAGCTTGTGACCCAAGCGCAGCGCCTCGCGGCCGCGGGCCTCGATCTTGTCGCCCATGCGGGCCCATTCGTTGAACCAGGCGGTGTCGTCGCCGACCTTGTCGAGGAGCGCCCGGCCGACCCGGTTGACCTCGTCGATCTCGACCCCCACCCAGGCCGCGCCGGACAGGCAGATCAAAAGCCCCATCGACCAGCGGTAATTGGTCGGAAAATAGAGGAACGCCGGATCGTCGCTTTTACCCGTTGTCATGCCACTTCTCGCTTCCATTCCCTGGACAAAGCAGTTCGGCCTAGACATGCGGCCTGCCGTGTTTTTGTGATCGCGAGCCTTGATATCAGCACCTTGCCGGTTGTTGCCAGAGGCTACCCGTGACACCATCCGGCTCGCGTTTTGTTCCGGTCTCGATCACCATGCCGCGCAAGAGATATTTCTGGACTTCGTTGTCCGACGACGAGTTGCTGAACGTCCGTATCAAGGACCTCAAGGTGACGGTCGAAGGCACGTGGCTGCAGAATTGCCTGAACACGCTCCATGCCGAACTCGACGAGCACGACATCCGGGTGCGGCCGCATGCCTGGATTTCGAGCGAATGGTTCAGCCCGGAAAACACGCCCGGCATCGCCATTCCGTTTTATCTAGCGCATCCGCGCCTGATGCGGCTCGAAAAGAAAATGATCTTCGACGTCGAGGGCGGCACGTGGTCGGAATGCATGAGAATTCTCCGGCACGAGGCCGGCCATGTCGTCACCCACGCGTACCAGCTTTACCGCCGCCGCCGTTGGCAGCAATTGTTTGGTCCGTCGTCGAAGCGTTATCCGCGCTACTACCGGCCGAACCCGGCGAGCCGCAATCACGTCCAGCACCTGCGGTTGTGGTACGCGCAGAGCCATCCGGATGAGGATTTCGCCGAGACCTTCGCGGTGTGGCTGCGTCCGCGGTCGCATTGGCGCACCCGCTATGCCGACTGGCCGGCCATCAAGAAGCTCGAATATGTCGACGAGTTGATGAAAGACATTGCCAGCCTGCGGCCGGTGCTGACGCACCGCGAGAAGGTCGACCCGGCCTCCAAGCTCACCCAAACACTTGGTGAATATTATAAGAAGAAACGCTCGCTCTACGTGCTCGACACGCCGAAAACCTATGACCGCGATCTGTGCCGCCTGTTCTCCGCCGACCCGAAACACCGCCATTCGGAGGCCGCTTCATCGTTCATTAGGCGAAATCGGGCAACAGTACGGGAATTGGTGGCGAAGTGGACGGGCGAATATCAGCTCACGTTTGATGCCGTGCTTGAGGACATGATCCAAAGGTGCCGCGAGCTTAATCTGCGCGCGGTCGGCCCCGAGCGAAAGCTGCTGACGGAATTTACTGTCTTGTTGACCGCGAAAACCATGCAGGCGCTCCACGGTCCATCACGGCGAAGGTGGATCGCGCTATGAAGCCGCTTCGCGTTCTGGTGCTCATGCACCCGGATCTGATTCCGCCTGAATCGAGCAAGGGTTACACCGAGCAAGAAATCAACGTCTGGAAGACGGAGTACGATGTCGTCACGACGTTGCGCGCTGCCGGTCATGAAGTCCGCCCCCTTGGTGTCCATGACGAGCTCAAGCCGATCCGCGAACAGATCGACGCCTGGAAACCCGACGTGGTTTTCACGCTGCTCGAGCAGTTTCACGGCGAAGCGATCTACGACCAGAATGTCGTCAGCTATCTCGAACTGATGCGCATGCCCTATACCGGCTGCAATCCGCGCGGCTTGATGCTGGCGCGCGGCAAGGATCTGTCGAAGACGCTGGTGCATTATCACCGCATTCCGGTGCCCGACTTCGCGGTGTTTCCGATGCACCGCAAGGTCAAGCGTCCGTCGCGGCTGCCGCTGCCGCTGATCGTCAAAAGCGTCAACGAGGACGCATCTTACGGCATCTCGCAAGCGTCCGTCGTCGACACCGACGAGAAGCTCGCCGAGCGCGTCACTTTTATCCATGAGCGGATCGGCACCGCCGCCATCGTCGAGCAATATATCGAAGGCCGTGAAATCTACGTCGGCATCGTCGGCAATGAGCGGCTGTTGACGCTGCCGGTGTGGGAGTTGCGCTTCCAGAATATGGCGGACGGCGATTGGCACATCGCCACCGAAAAGGTTAAGCACGATCCCGACTATCAGGAGCGCCGCGGCATTCGCCACGGGCCGGCGAATGACCTCACGCCGGAACTCCAATCGCGCATCCAGAACATGGCGAAGCGGATTTACCGCACGCTCGAACTCGACGGCTATGCGCGCATCGATTTCCGTCTCGCCGCCGACGGCACGCCGTATTTTTTGGAAGCCAATCCCAATCCGGAAATCGCCGAAAGCCAGGAATTCGCCACCGCAGCCAAACATGTCGGCGTCGGCTATCCGGACCTGCTGCAACGGATCGTGGCGCTGGCGATACGCCGCGGCACGGCGGGCGCAGCGGCGGCGTAAACCCTAGGCTTCAACCCGGCTAGATTTTTCGTTTAAGCAGCGCGGCCCTTTTCGTGCGCGTGGTGCGGCCGGTGTTCAACCTCGTGCTTGCCGGTCTCTTGCTTGCCGGCTTTTCCGTGGTTGGCTTTACGGTCGGCGCGGTGCGCGTCATGTTTCTCGTGGGTGCGGGCAGATTTGCTCTCGGATTTGCTGTCGGGCGCTGGAGCGGGCGTGTCGTCGATCGAGCCGGTGACGTCGTCTGCATCGTCGAGCTTCGCTTGCTCGATCTTTGCTTCCGTTAGCGCCTGCTGCTCCTGCTCGACATTGGCGAAGGCCGGCATGCTGCGGCAGGGGAAACGTTGCACGAAAGTCAGCGCGTCGTTGCTCACCCGCATGGTCCGCCAGGCGTCGACCGACAGCCCGGTGACGCGGACAACATAGTTGCGCGTTTCGCGCGGCAGGCTAGCGTTACGCGTAAGCCATTGGGCGACGCGATGCGGGCCGGCATTATAGGCGGCGGCGACAAAACCGAGATTGCCGAATTCCATGCGCAGCTCCCGCAGCAAGCGCGCCGAGGCCGGCAGCGCCTGCAGCGGATCGAACGGATCGTCGAGACCCTTTTCGGCGGCGACCTCCGGCATGAATTGCGCGATGCCCTGCGCGCCTTTCTTGCTGACGTCGTCAGGTTTCAATCGGCTCTCTTGCCAGATCAGATTGGCGAAGAATTGCACCGGAATGTCGTTGGCTTGCGCCGAGGTGAACAGCGCCTGACACAGATCGTCGAGCGACACTTCGGTTGAGCGATTGTCGCCGGGTTCGATATTGGCGTTGGCGAGTTCGCTTGCATCGATGTCCGGGCTTGCCGATGCCAGCAGCAATTGCAGCGTCGGCCGAAAAATTTCGATGGCCAAAGTGCGGGGCCGCGTGGTGGCGACGGCGAGCCGATCGCCTCTGCCGATCGAGGAATCGATTTCGACGAGCGACGATGCCGATCTGTCGAGCGACGCGTATTGCGGTTCGTGCGCGGTGCCGGTGAGACCGAGCAGAAAAAGTCCGCACGCAATGATCGAACGCATCGCGCCCCCCGTTCGCACAATGTGCCCACGACGGCGACCGTAGAGGTGCCGTCCACATGGTTAATGCGCAGTTAAGATCCCTCGACCCTCCCGACATGCAGTCTGAAGGGGGCGGCTTTTTGGACGGATTGTGCGCCATTTGCGGCAAATTGCGGCAGCGATTACCTCCGCGGAACAGCGTTTGCGGCTTGGAAGGCCGGCTGGAATTTGCTTTGTTTGCGCAACAGAGGGCATTGGAAAATGCAGAAAATCGGGCGTTTAAGCGGGCTTGGCGCGATTTTGGCGCTGACTTTCGGCCTCATCGGCGGCGGCGCGGCACAGGCGCAAAGCGCGTCACAAAGCTTAACCGATTACCCGAACCGGCAGATCACCGCGATCATCCCGTTCGCCGCCGGCAGCGCCAGCGACGTCGTCAGCCGCATTATGTTCGCACAAATGTCGAAATCGATGGGCCAGACCATCGTGGTCGAAAACCGGCCCGGCGCCGGCGGCAATAACGGCACCGCCGATGCCGCCAAAGCCGCGCCCGACGGCTATACGATGCTCGGCAGCGGCTCGGGACCGATGGCCGCCAATGTCACGCTGTACAAACAGCTCGGCTACGACCCGCAGAAAGATTTTGAAGTCATCTCGCCGTTCGCGGCCTTTACGATCGTGATCGCTGCCAGCAACAAATTGCCGGTCAACAATCTGCAAGAACTGATCGCTTACGGCAAAGATCACCCCGGCCTCAATTATGGATCGGTCGGGATCGGCAGCTCACAGCATCTTGCCGGCGAATATTTCAGCCAGCTCACCGGCGTGAAAATGACGCACGTTCCTTACAAGAATATCGGCCAATACGTGCCGGATATGATCGCCGGTGACGTGCCGCTCGGCTTCCAGTGGTACCCGAACGTTGCCGCGGCGATCAATGCCAAAGGCGCCAAAGCGCTCGCCGTCGCCGGCACCAACCGGCTCGACACGCTGCCCGACACGCCAACCGTCAACGAGGCGGGGTTGCCGGACTACCTTGTGTCGGGCTGGTTCGCGCTTTCGGTGCCCAAAGGCACGCCCGACGCGATCGTCAAGAAACTCAATGACGAGATGAAGAAAGCGCTCGCCGACCCCGACGTCCGCGCGCGGTTCCAGCAACAGGGGGCCGAGACGTCCCATCTGGCACCCGATCAATCGAAGAAATTCATCGCCGACGAGATCGTCAAATACCGCGACATCATTACCAAGGCAGGCATTCCGCAGATCGAGTAGCGCGTCATCTCGTGCGGAGAGCGATATGAAAGTCGTTGGGCTCGGGTGTGCCGGTTTTTTCCTCGGCGCGATCCTGGGCGGCGTGATCGGGGTGAGCTGCGGCCTGATCTGGACGCAAGTCTTTCAGACCAGTTCCTTTGAAGGCTATTCCGGCATGCTGGTGTTTTTCACTTTCATGCCGATCGGAATCATCATCGGCGGCCTGCTTGGCGCTGTCGGCCTCGGCTATATTGCTCCGCGCGATTCCACGATCCCGCCGCAAAAAGCAGACTGAGGTTTGACGTGGCCTGACGCGTCGCCGGAACGGGCGCCGAGCAGCGCGCTCGGCTACACGTCCAGCGGGCCACCGCGGCCGGCAACACGGCGTGACAATGGGCCGAGTCATCGGATAGGCTCGACAACCATCAGCCCTCGACGACGGGTGCTGCAAGAATAAAATGGGAGGGTCGCTTGGCAAGGCTCTTGGCGTTGTTTGGGGCGGTGGCAGCGTTTGCCATTGTCGCAATGTTCGCTCCCGCTGGCGCGGCGGACGATTACCCAAACCGGCCGATCGTACTTGTCATTCCGCTGCCGCCCGGCGGCACCAATGACATCATGGCGCGCTCGGTCGCCGACAAAATGAGCGCGGCGATCGGCCAGCGGATCGTGATCGAGAACCGCAATGCCGGCGGCAGCGGCACGGTCACCACCCGCGAAATCGCCCATTCGACGCCCGACGGTTACACGATCATCCTCGGCTATACCTCGACGCTCGCCACCGGCCCGCATCTTTTCAAGGACGTCGGCTACGATCCGCGCAAGGATCTGGCGCCGATCGGGCTGATCGCATCGGCGCCGGCGCTGCTCCTCGTCCATAAAGATCTGCCGATACATTCGGTCGGCGAACTCATCGCGATGATGAAGAGCGCCAAGGACCCGGTCCAAGTCGGCACGCCCGGCGCCGGCACGGTCAATTACCTGGCCTCGATCCTGTTCGCGCAGCAAGCCGGCGTCACGGTCCAGCAAATCGTCGAAAAAGGCTCGAACCCGCTGATTACCGACATGATAGGCGGTTTCGTCAAAATCGGCTTCAATCCGATCCCGGTGTCGCGCGCGGCGCTTGACGGCGGCTACATCCGCGCGCTCGCGGTGACCTCGGCCAAGCATTCGACGCTGCTGCCGGAATTGCCGACGCTTGCGGAGTCCGGATTGCCCGGCTTCGATGCGACGCTGAGCTACGGGCTGCTCGCGCCCGGCGGCACGCCGAAGCCCATCATCGATCGCTTGAACAAGGAATTGCGCGCGGCGCTCGCCGACGAGGATGTGCGAAAGCGCATCATCAATGAAGGCGGCGAGCCAAGCCCGATGTCGCCGCAAGAGCATGCCGCAGTGATCGATCGCGAGGAGACCAAATGGTCGGCCGTCATCCGCGACGCCGGCATTCAGCCGCAGTGATCGTCACGAGTGGCCGTAAGCCTCGCTCCAGGATAGAAACACCGCGCAGGAGAGGGATGGGAGCGCGAGTGAAATAATGAAAGTAGCTGGGTTTTCCGTCTCGGCCATCGGCTTGATCGCGGCGCTGATTGCCGGTCTCGCCGCAACTGGCGGCCCGGCCGCTGCGGAGGATTATCCGACGCGGCCGATCCTCCTCGTCGTGCCTTATCCGGCCGGCGGCGGTAACGACGTGCTGGCCCGGATGGTCGCCGCCAAGATGAGCGTGACGCTCGGCCAGCAGATCGTGATCGAGAACCGCGGCGGCGCAGGCTCAACGATCGGCACGCGCGACGTGGCGCGCAGCGCGCCCGACGGCTACACGCTCCTGATCGCGACCAGTTCGCTCGCGATCAGTCCGCAGCTTTACCCGGACACCGCCTATGATCCGGTCAAGGATTTCTCGCCGGTCGGGCTGATTGCCAAGAGCCCGAACCTCGTTCTGGTGCATCCGTCGGTGCCGGCGCACAACATCGCCGAACTGATCGCGCTGGCGAAGAAGGACCCCGGCAATCTCGATTTCGCCTCGACGGGGGTTGGCACCTCGACGCATCTCTCCGGCATGCTGTTTGCGACCATGGCCGGCATCAAGATCAATCCGGTTCCGTACAAGGGCGTGGCGCCCGCGCTCACCGATCTGATCGGCGGGGAGGTGCCGCTGATGTTCTGCCCGATGGCGGGCGCCGTCGGCTTTGTGCGTTCGGGAAATGTCCGCGCGCTGGCGGTGACCGGCGCGACGCGCTCGCCGCTGTTTCCGGATCTGCCGACGGTCGCGGAAGCAGGCTTGCCCGGCTACGAGGCGGAGCTGCATTACGGCATCGTCGCGCCGGGCGGCACGCCGCCTTCGATCATCGCCAAACTCAACAAGGCGCTGAACGCGGCGCTCGCCGAAGACGATGTCAAAAGCCGCATGGGAGTCGATGGCACCGAGCCGCTGCCGAGCACGCCCGAGGCTTATGCGGCCGACATCGCCAATGAGGAGGCGAAGTGGGGGAAGATTGTGAAAATGTACGGCGGCAAGCCTAATTAACGGGTTACGATTACAGAAAATTGCCCTCGCTATCCGAGAACGGATAAGGGCCGTCGAACTCGCCGATCGGCACATTGTGCGTGACGATCCTGCCGAAGTTCTCGTCCTCGAAATAGGCGTGCACATGAAATGCCGGCGGCTCGATCATAAAGGACGCCGGCATGTGGCCGTCGAGATCGAGCGCCACGGCGTGACTGGGCGCGGGGCAAATCGTTGCGGCGACACCCGCGAACGTCGTCAGCGTCGGGCGGTGGACATGGCCGGCCGCAACCATACGCGCGCGGGGATGCTTGCGCATCAGCGCGGCAAGGTGGCCGGCATTGTGCATGTTGATTTCGTCCATATGGGTGATGCCGGTCCTAAACGGCGGGTGGTGGACGAAAAGCAGGGCGGGCCGCGTTGTTGACGCGCCAAGTGTCGCGTCGAGCCATCGCAATGTTGCTGCATCGAGTTCGCCGTGATGCGCGCCGGGCACTGTCGAATCCAACAGCACGATGTCGACGCCGCCGACCTTGTGCACGGAATTGAGCGCGCCGCGCGATTGCGCATAACCGAGATAGGGCAGTGCGGCGTGCATCAGTTCGCGGTTGTCGTGATTGCCGGGAATTGCCGCAAATTCGATTTCGAGCGGCGCCAGAAGTGTCTTCAGATGATCGTATTCGGCGGCGAGCGGCGTATCGACGAGATCGCCTGAGATCACCACGAGGTCCGGTCGCGGTTTGAGCCGGTTGAGTTCCGTGATGCAGCGCGTCAGCGCCTCAGCCGTATCGACCTGCAGATAGGCGCGTTCACCCGGTTGCTTGATATGAAGATCGGAGATTTGCGCGATCAGCAACGGGCGTGCGCTCACGAAGCATCTCCGGGAAGGAGGCGGATAGCGGCCGGATCAATCGCCAGTCCGACGCGGTCACCGGCTTTGATCGGCGTCGAATTCGGCACATCGACCATGACGGTTTTTCCGGCAACCCCGCCGATCGAGGCCCGTTGCCGATCGCCGACAAAGCTGACGCTGTCGACCAGGCCCGCCACGGCTGCGCCGTCCGGCGCGACGATACGGATCGATTCCGGGCGGATCATCGCGAACACCTTGCCATCGGCGTGGCCGTTCATTGCGCCATTCGCCAAAGCCAACCTGCCGCCGGGCAGCGTCAATGCTCCGGCGTCGCATTCCCCCTCGACGATATTGGCGGCGCCGACGAATTCGGCGACGAAGCGGTTCGCCGGCGCAAAATAAATGTCGCGCGGCGTGCCGATCTGCGCGATCGAGCCTTTGCGCATCACCACAACGCGATCGCCGAGCGCCATGGCTTCGGCCTGGTCATGCGTGACATAGATCGCGGTGATGCCGAGCATGCGTAACAGCCGGTTGAGCTCGCTGCGCAGCCGGTCGCGCAGCGCGGCGTCGAGCGCGGTCAGCGGCTCGTCGAGGAGCAGCACGCTCGGCCGGGCAGCTACGGCGCGCGCGAGCGCCACCCGCTGGCGCTGGCCGCCGGACAGCTGATCGATACGCCGGTGTTCGAGCCCTTCGATGCCGGTCAGCGCCACGAGCTCGGCGATCCGCGCCTTGCGCTCGCTGTCGCCGACGCCGCGGATTTTCAGGCTGTAGCCGATATTGTCGCTGACATTCATATTGGGAAACAGCGCGTAGGACTGAAACACCATGCCGACATTGCGCCGCTCAATCGGCACCCGCGTCACATCTGTCTCGTTGAACAGCAGCCGCCCGCCGGCGTCCGGACTTTCGAGCCCGGCGATGACGCGGAGCAAGGTCGTCTTGCCGCAGCCCGATGGGCCGAGCAGCACCAAAGTCTCGCCGCGCGCAACGTGAAGTGTCACCGGCTCGAGTGCGCGGGTGCCGTCCTGAAAGGTCTTTCCGCAGCCCTCGATCTTCAGTGCAACGCCGTGGTCGTTTTGCGTCTGTCCGCTTTGCGCGCTTTGGCCGTTTTGATCGCTCATCGCCGCAGCCCCGTCGTCGTACCGCCATAGCCGGCAAAGATTTGCATCGCCGTCAATAACGGAATGATCATGACGAAGAACACCAGCGTGTAGGCGGAGGCGACCTCAAGGCGCATCGAGGCATAGCTGTCGGCGAGGCCGACCGGCAGCGTCTTGGTCAGCGGCGTGTGCAGCATCCAGGTCAGATTGAATTCGCCGAGCGACAGCGTCACCACCATCAGCGAGCCTGCGAGAATCCCCGGCCGCGCATTCGGCACGATGACGTCGCGAAAGCGCCGCCACGGCGAAGCGCCGAGCGATGACGCACCTTCATCCAGTGTCTTCACATCGATGGCGGCGAACACCGCCATCACCGAGCGCACCATGAACGGCAGCGTGAAGATTGAGTGGCCGACAAGGATGAACAGCCAGGAGCGGCGGAAGTCGCTGAAGCCGCCATAGGTGAGAAGAAGCGCCAGCGCGATGGCGAGCCCTGGGATAGCGAGCGGCAGCGTGATGATCTCTTCGACCGCGCGCGACAGCCGGTCGTTGCGCAGATGCAGCGCATACGCCGCCGGAACGCCGACCACGAGCGTCACCAAAAGCGCCGAAAACGCGATCAGGAACGAGCGGAAGATCGTGTCGGAATAAAGTTCCCAGACCTGCCACACCCATTGCAGCGTCAGGCCCGATTTGATGCCAAGGAAATAATTGACGGTGACGCCGGCGGTCATCGACAGAACCGCGGGCACGATGAGAAAGGCCGCGACCAGCAGCGTGAATAGAAGCTGCGCGGCAAAGATCAGGCGATCGCGCGTCGTCTTCATCCGGCCGCCGCCACGGTGTTGCCGCCGAAGCTGCGGGCCAGCGCCAGTATGGCCCAGGTGACAAGCCCCAGACCTACCGACAACGCCGCCGCCATGGCGAAATTCGCCGACAAGGTGAACTCGGTGTAGATCAGCATCGGCAACACGTCGATGTCGGTCGCAAGCGTGAACGCGGTGCCGAACGCGCCCATCGCGGTGGCAAACGCGATGGCGCCGGAGGCGATGAAGGCCGGCAGAAGCGCCGGCAAGACGACGTCGCGGATTACGCGCCAAGGCCCAGCGCCAAGCGCGCGTGCGGCTTCCTCGAGGCTCGGATCGAGCTTCTCCACCGCCGCCATGATGGTGAGAATCACGCGCGGGATGGAGAAATAGAGATAGCCGAGAAACAGGCCCTCAAGCGAATAGGCGAACACTTGCTTGTCGCCGAACAGCGCCAGCGTCACTTGGCCGATCAAGCCTTGCCGGCCGGCCAGCAGGATCATCATGAAGCCGACCACGACGCCTGGGAAGGCGAGCGGGAATGTCAGCATCGCGATCAGAAACGCGCGCCCGGGAAAACGATGACGCTGTAGGAAAATCCCGCTGACGGTCGCGATCGCAAGCGTGGCGGCGGTAGTGGCCGCCGCCAGCAACACGGTGTTGATCAGCGTCGTGCGATAGCGCGGATCGAAGAGGATCGCTGCGTAAGCGCTCACACCCTTGTCGCCGCTGGCGCCGACGATCACCAAGCGAACCATCGGCAGCACGAAGAATGCCGTGACCAGGATGGCCAGCGGCACGAAGCAAAGAACGATGAACGTCTTCTTGCTCATGAGCGATTCCCCCACCCTTCCTCCCCCGCAAGCGGGGGAGGGTTAGGGAGGGGGCATGCATCAATGCGCTTCGGCGAGGTAACGCTCGGTGAAGCCGCTTTGCAGCCCTTCCATCTTGGCCCAGTCCACGCTTTTGGCGCGGGCATATTCGTTGTCAGGCAGGAATTTGGCCTTGATGGCGGCCGGCAGTTCGATCGGCCGCGACGGCCGCAGATAGGCATTGGCCCACATCGCCTGGCCTTTGTCAGACAGGAAATAGTCCAGCACCTTTTGCGCCTTTTCCTTGTCGGGCGCGTTTTTCACGAGACTCGTCACATAGGGGAATACCACCGTGCCTTCACAGGGAATGACAAATTCGAAGTGTCCGCTCTCGCCGTATTTGGCGCGGTAGGCATTGAAGTCGTAGTCGAACAGGATCGGGATTTCGCCGGACACGACGCGCGCGTAAGACGTTTGCTTCGGCACGATCGGCTGGTTTTGGTGCAGCTCTTTGAAGAAATCGACCGCCGGCGTCATGTTGGTGTCGCCGCCGCCGAGCGCGATGTTCACCGCAACCGCGCCGACATAGCCCACCGCGGCGGAAGACGGATCGAGATAGCCGACCATGCCTTTATATTGCGGCTTCAAGAGATCCTTCCAGCAGGCCGGCACCGGGGCGCCGCCGAGCGCGTCCTTGTTGACGAAGAGCCCGAGTGTGCCGGAGTGAATGGTCGTCCAATAGCCGTCGGGGTCCTTCAGGCCGGCGGGGACCTGGTCCGAGAGCTTTGGCTTATAGGCTTCGATCAGGTCGCCGGCGGCTTTCGCTTTCATGCCGAAATTGACGCCGTAATAGACGATGTCAGCCACCGGATTGGCCTTCTCGGCAATGATCTGCGACAGCGCCTGGCCGGAATTCTTGTTGTCGAACGGAATGTCATAGCCGAGATCCGCCTTGACCTCCTTGAGCATGGTGGCGAAGTCGGCCCATTGCGGCGGGCAGTTGTAGCAAATGACGTCGGCGGCCTGCGCCTGAGTGCGCGGCGCGATCGCCGTCAGTGTAACGAAGATGAAAGCCATAAGCGACTTGCGCATTGCTCCGCCTCCCAAAGATCCAGTGCTGCAATCCAGTGATGCCGTAATGCGTTAAAATCAAGCGCACGATAGTATTGCAGCCCGATGACAAGTGCGGCCCAAGACTAAGCTTCTAAACAGAAGCCGCCAAGAGACGTAAAAGAGACGCGAAGATACGGAAGGGGCGTGGCATGAATTTCGATTTCTCGGCGGAACAGCAGCAGTTCGCGCAACAGGTGCGGCGCTTCGCGCGCGATCATCTCGCCGAGGGCGCGCTCAAGCGGGCGCATGCGCCCGGCTTTCCGTTCGACGTCGCGGCGCTGATGGCAAAACATGGGCTCATGGGCATCAGTCTGCCGGAGAGCGAAGGTGGTCAGGGCGGCACGCTGATGGACGCGGTGATCGCCATCATGGAAGTCGCCGCCGCATGTCCGCGCAGCGCCGACGTGGTGCAATTCGGCAATTTCGGGCCGATCCGCACCTTTGCCGAATACGGCACGCCGGAGCAGAAAGCGCGCTGGCTCGGCGAGCTTCTCGCCGGCCGTATCGTGATGGGCCTTGGCATGACTGAGCCGGATGCAGGTTCGGCGGTCACCGATCTGAAAACCAGCGCGCGCGCCGACGGCGCGCATTACGTGATCGACGGCAGCAAAGTGTTCGCCACTTTCAGCCCGGACGCGCATGTCTTTCTCATCTATGTGCGCTTCGGCCCCGGACTTGGCGGCATCGGCTCGGTTCTGATCGAGCGTGATAGGCCGGGTTTTTCCATCGGCGCGCCACAGGCCTTCATGAGTGGCGAGGAGTGGAGCGAACTGCATTTTGCGGATTGCCGCATTCCCGCCGCGAACGTGCTGCTCGGCCCCGGCGGCTTCAAGAAACAGATGGCCGGGTTCAATGTCGAGCGTCTCGGCAATACCGCGCGTTCGCTGGCGCTAGGCCGCTATGCCTTCAACGCGGCGCGCGATCATGCGCTCAAGCGCGAGCAGTTCGGCCGGCCGCTGTGCGAATTCCAGGGCTTGCAATGGAAGTTCGCCGATATGGCGATCAAGCTCGACGGCGCAGAGCTTCTGCTGTTTCGCGCCGCGGCCAATGCCGACCGTGGCCTGCCGTCGGCCTACGAGACCGCGGTCGCCAAGGCCGCCTGCAATCAAGCCGGTTTCGAAGTGGCGAATGAGGCGGTGCAGATCATGGGCGCGCTCGGCTATAGCCGCGAGACGCTGGTCGAATATTGCATGCGCCGAACGCGCGGCTGGATGATCGCCGGCGGTTCGATCGAAATGTTGAAGAACCGCATCGCCGAGCACGTCTTCGACCGGCGCTTCGACCAGCGCAAGCAGCCGTCCACCGCGGCGGAATGAATCTTCCGCGAAGCTTCTTATGATTTGTTTTGCGATCGTCTTCCGATCCTCGGGCCGCGGACGAACCCCATCAGCAGCCAAGCGACCAGCATCACGCCCGCGATCAGGGCCGCGATATCGAGTTCGCGGCTTGGCCGCAATACGGTCGCGAGCGCTAGCGCCGCCAGCACAAGATTGACCAAAAAGACGCGTCTCACAATCTGGATCACGGTGAAGCCGTGGTCGGTGGCGCGTTGATAGAAATGCGACCGATGCGCCTGCCAGATTTTTTCGCCGTTCGCGATGCGGCGCAAAAGCGTAATGGTGCTGTCGGCCAGATAATATAACGGCAGCAAGATCGCCGCGGCGCGGCCGCCATTGCCGGCCACGAGAACAAGCAACCAGCCGAGCATGAGCCCAATCGGCAAGCTGCCGACATCGCCGAGGAAGAGTCTTGCCACCGGCCGGTTGAAATAGGCAAAGCCGATCATGGCGCCGCACAGCGAGAGACTGACCGTGACGGCCCATGGTGGCAGGATGGGCGGCAGGATGCCGATGAGCCCGATCGCCGCGAGCGTCGCCGTGACCGGCACGACCTCCGCAACCGTCATCCAGTCGAGGCCGTCCATGAAATTCACCAGATTGACGAACCACAATCCGCCAAGCACAAGGAGCACGCGCTCGATCCACCACGGCAAGAACGGCATCACGCGCAATTCTTCAGGCAGTGCGAAAATCACCGCGGCGACAGCGAGCGCCTGCAGCAGAAACCGCGGCACGACATAATAGGGATGGATGTCGGCAATGACGCCCACGATCGCGATCAGGATGACGGCAGCAAACAAAATCGCGAGCGGCACCGTGCCGGTTTCGCCCGACGCCTGGAACAACATGCCCAATGAAACCGCAATCGTCGCCGTGACGACGGCAATGCCGCCGCCCTGGGGCGTCGGCGCCTGGTGCGAGGAGCGGGCGTTGGGACGGGCCAGCGCGTAGCGCTTGAGCAGCGAGCGCAACACGATGATGAGCACGGCGCTGGCGAGAGCCGCGATCGCAACGATCGCCCCAGGTATCGTAAGCTCGTCAAGCATGGATCAGGTCCGCATGTCGTGCGCAGGCTCTAGCATAAAAATCTTTCCGGGCCGATTTTCGGGATGTTGATCGCGGCTGCGAAAAGCGCATAAGGCTTGACCGATGACGGCAATGTCCACCACCGTCCGCTTCGACCGCGCCTTCGTGCGGCGGCTTGCCGATTGGCTTGCGGTCGTCGTCGCGGTCGCGCTGCCGTGGTCCACGTCCGCCACCAGCATCCTTATCGTTGCGTGGCTTCTGGCGGTGCTGCCGGCATTGGATATGGCGGCGATCAGGCGCGAACTGGTGACGCCGGCGGGCGGTCTTCCGGTCCTGCTCTGGCTGCTCGGTCTCGTCGGCATGTTATGGGCGGACGTCGACTGGGTGACGCGATACCGCGGTTTAGACAGCTTCGACCGGCTCTTGATCATTCCGCTCTTGCTCGCTCAATTCCGCCGGTCGGAAAACGGTATCTGGGTTATCTGCGGCTTTCTTGTCTCGGAAGCGGTGGTGCTAATCGTATCTTACATTTTGATTTTGACTCCGGGGCTAACGTGGCGCGGCCATGTCGACGGCGTTCCGGTGCACGACGATATTTATCAGGGGTCGGCCTTTCTTGTTTGCGCCTTTGGCGCGCTCGGCTATGCGGCCTATCAATACCGCAAGAGCCGGGCGGCAGCTTTGGCATTCCTTGCGATCTCGGTATTATTCATCGCCAATTTCGCTTTTGTCGTGGTCAGCCGCATCGCGCTTGTTGCGGCTCCGGTGCTCACGCTCCTGATCGGCTGGCGGCTGTTACGCTGGAAGGGGATTCTCGTCGCCTGCATTGTCGCTACCGCCCTCGGCGCTGCGCTGTGGGCCGTGTCGCCCAGCCTGCGCGCGCGCGTGCACGGTTCCTTCGACGAGATCCGGCAATATCTCGCGACCAATGAAAAGACGTCGATCGGCTTGCACGCGGCATTCTTCAAGGAGTCTCTAGAGATCATTTCATCCGCCCCGATCATCGGCCGCGGTACCGGCACGATTGCCGACGAATTTCGTCGCGTGACGGCCGGCGGCCACGGCGCCGGCGCGGTCGCCGCCGACAATCCGCACAATCAGACCTTTGCGGTCGCCATCCAGATCGGCGTCATCGGCGCCATCGTGCTGTGGGCGATGTGGATCACGCATTTCCTGCTCTTCCGCGGCGAAAGCCTTGCCGCCTGGATCGGCCCGGTCGTGGTGCTGGAGAATATCGCGTCGTCGACTGCGCATTCCCACCTGTTCGATTTCAACAATGGTTGGCTTTATGTTTTCGGTGTCGGCGTGCTGGGCGGCATGGTACTGCGTGAAGACGCGAAGCCGCCAGCTAAGCCGGTACCGCTCTAATCAAGATTTGTGAATCCAAGCGCCATGCAAGATCTGCAAACCCCATCGCCGCGGTTGAACGACGGTATCGATCCCGGCAAGCCCGCGCCGGGATTGTTGATCTTCGGCGCACTGGTCATCGGTGTCCTGCTCGGCATTTTGGCCCCCGCCCCGGAACAGCGCGGCGTGGACGGTTCGCTGGTGCTGGCGGGAATCGTAAATTATCCGCCGCAGTCACCGATGGCGGCGTACTTTCTCGACAGCTGGACGATCATCCATCAGTTCGGAGCGCTGCTGCTGCGTGCGGGAATAGATCAGAATAGCGTCAATGCGTTGATCTTCCTGTTGCCTTGCGCGCTTCTGGTTTGCGGCTATGCCATGATCGTCTACGGCTTCAGCGGCCGATTCCTGCTCAGTCTATTGGCCGGCCCGCTTTGTTATCTGGCAAATCCGCTGGCGCCGCTGTTCGCTTCGCCCGATTACACGACACTGGGATTGTTGTGGAGCCAAGCTTCTGAAGGGACTTATGGGTTCTGGGCGCATGCCGGCGCGGTTTGGGTGATCGGTTGCGTCGCCGCCGGACGCTACGCGCTGGCGGGTTTTTCAGCTTTGGTCCTCATTGCCGCGCATCCCGTCCTCGGCGCTTACATGACGGCGCTTCTGGCCGCGACATTTGTCGTCGGCAGGTTTTTTTTCGGATTGGACATGCCGGGCCTCGCCAAGGGCGCTGCGTGGGGTGCGTGTGTTACCCTTCTCAGTCTTGCGGCATATTTCAAGACACGTTCTGGATTCTCCGCGCCCATCGACCAAGCGGCTTATGAGGCCTACTTGCGCCTGTGGGACGTCCATCGAAGCCACTCGATGACGCTCGGTCAGGCGATGCGAATTGCGGGCGGTATAGCGGTGGCCACCGCAGGGCTCACTACTTTCATCGTACTTGATGTATCGCGCCGGAATTCCGCTGTGCTTGCTTGCGCCCTCGTGTTGCTCGCGGTGACGGCGTCAACGATCGCCTATTATGCCGTGCACCTGGCGCCGGAGTTTCTGCCCGCACTGGTGTTGCGGGCAGTGCCAGCGCGATTGCTCAATGTGCAGGCTTTTGTCAGCACGCCTCTGGCGCTGGCGGTCGCAATCTCCGTTGCCGACCACTCAGTCAAAACTTGGAAGACCGAAGCATTCGTCTGGACCGCACGCATAATGCCTGCTGCCGTTCTTCTGCTCATCGTCGTCAGCGCGACAGCCTATGCGCTACAGCGCCGACACGCGGTCGCAGACTATGCCCGGACAATCCTGGAGACGCGGATATTAGGAAAGATTTGGCCGGCACAACAGCAAAGCGAAGCGTTCTGGCGCGATGTTCGGAACGCAGGCGTGACCGGCCTAGTCCTCACCTCCTCGGCGGCATCGGCGTCCAGCCTCTATCACGGTCATCTGTCGATCGCGCTTTATGCGCAAGGCTTCGACTTCATTCCTTATCTTCCGCAGACAGCCAGCGCGGTGGCTCAGATTATTCAAACAGGCTACGGCGTTTCATTCTCCAATCCGCCATCTGAAATCCGCAATGGCGCGCGGCTGCCAGTAGATGCGGGACAGACATATTGGGTGCAACTCGGTCCCGATGACTGGTGCCGAATGTCCCGTGATTTAGCAATCGTGGCGCTTGTTGCCCCAAGCAACTGGACCGTTAAGCTGCCGATTCTCGTGCCGGGCCCAGAGCTAACGCTGTATGCGGTTTCGTGCAGGTGATTGGAGGCATGCATTGACGGACCAGACGAAGCAAGGGACTTCCCGTCCGGTCGTCAAAAGCCGGAGTTTGGTGGCGGCGAACAGCGTGTTCGATATTTTCTTCGATCATCTGGTCGAAGCGCCCGATCGCGAGGTGGCCGATTTTCTGGTCGTGCAGCCAAAACACAAGGACCTTAACGGGATATCCGGCATCTGCGTGTTGCCTATCGTCGGCGACCGATTCGCGTTGGTGAATTGCTATCGCCATCCGCTCGGAGGAATGTCGCTGGAGGCGCCCAAAGGATTCATCGATCCGGGCGAAACGTCGCCTCAAGCCGCGGTTCGGGAACTCTCCGAGGAGACTGGTTTGTCCTGTTCGGCGACAAATTTGATCGGACTTGGAACAGTCACTCCTGAACCCGGCGTCATCGGCGGCCGCGTGGCACTTTTCGCGGCCCTCCATTGCAGCGGCACGATCCAGGTGGACGCCAACGAAATGGGCATGTCGGCAGTGCGACTGCTTAGTCCGACTGAACTCGAGACTGAGATCGGCGCAGAACGGATTCAGGATGCCGTAACGTTATTATTGCTATGCCGATATCGCGTGTTGCGAGGGATCTGATGCCGTTCGCGATCATGTTCTTTCATCCTGGCTCATTCCATCGCGCGCCAAATTTTTCTTGTATGACCGCCACTCCGTCAATAAGATCGTGCCAATTCGCCGACGCGGCTGTGCTGCACTTGGACGATCGGGGCGCCCTTGGGCAAAAATCGAATTGCGATGCCAAATCTCGTTAGTGTCGTCGTTACCTTCCGCAATGAAGAAGAGGTGCTCCCTGTACTCGTTGAGCGGGTATCCAAAGTCTTTGCAGATATTGATTATGACTTTGAACTGCTCCTCATCGATGATAGCTCCACGGACAAATCCGCCACAATCTTTGCTGAAATGCATAAGCGCGATCCACGCGTGAAGGGCGTAACCACGTCGCGCAGGTTCGGAGTTTATGTGTGCATGCTCGGTGGTCTACGCCTGGCGTCGGGGGATTGTGCGATCTATCTCGATTGCGATCTTCAGGATCCACCGGAGCTAATTCCAAAAATGCTAGATGCTTGGCGCGGCGGTGCCGATATCGTCAACATGCGTCGCACCCGCCGCCTGGGCGAGAGTTGGTTTCACGTTTTTGTCGTCAAGTTCGCCTATCGCGTTATTCATCTCTCATCGGCGGTTGAGATCCCAATCGACGTGGGTGATTTCAAGCTTTACAGTCGGCGTGCGCTCGATCACCTGTGCGCCATGGGAGAGAGCTATCCTTACATTAGGGGCTTGGCGGCTTGGATCGGCTTCAATCAGTCGATCCTGGAGTATGAGAGACTGCCCCGTCTGGCTGGCGAATCGAAGCGTGGCGGTATCAGCAAGGCCGCACTGCGCGTGTTTAGCAATGCAATTTTAAGTTTCTCGGGGGCGCCTATTTATGCTGTCGGCTTGCTTGGCATAGCCGGCCTAATCGTTAGTATTTCCGGACTTATTGCGACGCTTGCCCTTAACGCGGACTGGAGAGAAACTGCGCTTGCCACGTCCGGCTTAATTTTGTCTGTGATATTGCTGAGCAATTTCGTGCTCGGGCTTTACATCTACCGCATTTGGCAAGAAGTGTTGCAGCGTCCAACCTTCATAATCAAGGATAGACTCCTATAATGCCGCAACGTGCCCGGCTGGCCTTCGGAAATGGTGACGATGCTGTTCCTGGGCGGACTGAACCTGCTGAGCGTCGGAATTCTCAGCATCTATGTCGCCAGAATCAGCCGCGAAGTGAAACGGCGGCCGAATTGGATCGTCGACAGCGTCGTCAATCTCGACGCCATCAAGCGCAACGAACCCCATAGCGGATAGAGTGAGCACAGATCACTCCGGTGCACGACTTTCGGGCCTGCCAATACGGCCAGCGTCGTCGAAATCCGGCGCAACTCTAAAAAAGACAGTTGCCCTGATCGCAAAACTCGCGATCACAGTCGCGCTCCTCTACTTCTCGGTGAGCCGCGCCAATCTCGGATTGGTCGCTCAGCGCGCCCGGGAGCTCAATCCTTTCTGGCTTTTGGCCGCGGTTGCCATTTTGAGCTTGCAGACGTTTGTCAGCGCGCTGCGCTGGCGCAGCATTCTTCGCGACTGCGGCGCCGATATCCCGATGTCCCGCGCCGGCCGCTACACCTTCGTCGCCCTGTTCTTCAGCCAGGTGCTGCCCTCGACCATCGGCGGTGACGCGGCGCGCGTCTGGCTGGTCGCGCGCGACGGCGTCGGATGGGCAAACGCGATCTATTCGGGGATTACCGATCGCGTCGCCGGCGTGTTCGCCTTGGCGCTCTTCGTGCTGCTCGGCATTCCGGCATCGTTTGCCATGATCCATGACCCGCTGGCGCGCGCCGTGCTGCTCCTGCTCGGCTGTGCCAGCGTCCTCGCCCCGGCCGTATTCGTCGCGATCGGCGCAAGGCAGTGGTCGGCGCTAAAACACTTTGCGGCAACGCGGCACCTCAACGCCGCCGCGCACACGGCCTATCGTATTTTCGCCTCCCCGCGCGCGGGCGCGTGGGTGCTCGCGCTGTCACTGATCATTCAGCTCCTGACCATTACCGGGGCGTGGCTGGCGGCAAAGAGCGTCGCCGCGCCGTTCGCATTCCTCGATGCCGTTCTCCTGATTCCACCGGTTCTCTTGATTGCGACGATCCCCATATCGATTGCCGGCTGGGGGCTGCGCGAAGGCGCCATGGTCTTGGCCTTTTCCTATTCCGGATTGCCGCAGGCCGACGGGCTTTTGGTCTCCGCCTTGTTCGGGCTGGCGACGCTCACCATCGGCGTTGCCGGCGGCGTCATGTGGATGGCGACCGGCCGCGGCCGGATCGGTGGACGGATCCAATGAGCATGCGTCCCGTGAGAAACCGGCTTCTCGGATGCGAAAGCTTCGTATCGCTCGACGGAGGCGCTCGGCTTGCGCTCCTATCTAAACCCTCTTACTTTGCGCGCCGCGCCGTCAGCCCGGACCGCCGATTGCGCGTCGCAGCTTGGTGAGAATCGATGTGGCAGTTATTCGCTTCGCTGACTGCGGCCGCAATCCTGATGATCGGCGCATTCGTCGTCTTCTTTGTACTGCAAACCCTGGCCGCGTTGGCCCGGTGCAGCGATCTGGTCTGCTTCACCAGACCGAATACCAAGACAATCGCGGCAATGACGAGGACCGCCTGAACCGGCTTGTCGCGTTTGGCGAAGACCACGGTGCTTGCCGCCGCGAGCACGATCGCTTGATAACCGGCCAGCAAGCGGTAATACCAAAACGGCGTCCAGCCGCCGATGAGGATCCGGCCGACCAACACGCCCGCGACGATTGCCGCACAGGCAGCAAATGCGCCGAGAGCAACCGGATCGCGCAACAGCAGCGGAAGCTTGTCCCGGCGCAGGCCGACGATGCCGCACAAGAAAAATGCCGCGACGACGGCGACCGCAAGAGATGCGATGATGAGCGCATTTTGCTGGGTAAATCCCGGCAGCAAGGGCTGGCGAGGAAGATGGCAAGGCTCCGCAGCGAGGCCCCGATCGATTGCCAATCCTGGTCACGCAGCGGCACCGCAAATTCCGAGAACCATACGAAATGGACCAAGTCCACCGCGCCCAGGATCAATAGCGCAGGAGCGGTGGCGATGAGCGACTGGCGCAGGATTGGCTGCGGCCCCGCTGCCCCGCTCATACCAAAGCCAGATCGCCTGGAGCAGAACAAGTATGAGCAGAGCGGGGACGACAAATTCGTGATTCCAGCCGGCGATGACAAAGCAGAGCGCGCCGAGAACCAGTGTCGCGCCGCGACGCGCGTGCCCTTCCCATGGCAGTAACAGCAAGCCCATATTGAGCAGCGTGAGCGCGACGGTATAGCCGTTCAAGTGCGGCCAGCTCACGAAGTAATTATGCGAATCCGGCGCCGGCGACAGCAGCAGGACCGCTGACAGCAGGATTGCGGGCAGGATCGAAACATGGCGCCGCAGCAGATAATAGGTGCTCAGCGACCAGGCGATGCCGGTTACGACCGCGATCGTGTGAAACAGATCGCGATTGGCGCGGCCCGCCATGTCCTCGAGCCACCATTGCAGATACAGGATCGGACGGAACAGCGAAAAATCGTCGACATCAGTGAACCGGGCCTGTGAGAAATCGAACAGATGACGCAGCCAGCCGGCATTATCGCGGACAAACCACAGGCGCTCCGGCAGCGCGAAAAAATCGTCGGTCGCGATGTAGCTCGGATTTGGCTCGAGCGCGAACAGCGCCAGCGCCACAAACGTCGCGGTTGCCAGAATTCCGCGTAGCCCGGCAAGAACTTCATATCGAAATTGTGGGCTTGCCCGCAGCGGAAAACCGCGTCACCGGTGCCTGATTACGCGGCATCATAGGCAGATATTCTACGTGTGGCGGCGCCGCATTTCAAGGGCAGGGCCGCCTGCCGCGCATCGGTCACAGCGGGACTTCTCTTGCCGTAGGTGTGAAATCTAGTAGTTTTGCCGCTACGAGCGCGTGGGGGCTCGGCCGCGGGAACGGCTTTGCCGGTGTTCGCGGCGTTGGCGTCGAGGACCTGGCTTCAATGATTATCAGTCGGACGCCGTTTCGTATCTCGTTGTTTGGCGGCGGAACCGATTATCCGGCTTGGTTCCGCGAGCACGGCGGCGCGGTGCTCGGCTTGGCCATCGACAAATATTGCTACATTATGCTGCGCCGACTGCCGCCCTTTTTCGAGCATCGCTCGCGCATCGTCTATTCGCAGGTCGAGCTCGTCACCGCGATTTCGGAAATCCGGCATCCGGCCGTGCGGGCGGTCCTGTCAGATCAGGGCGTGACCGAGGGCCTCGAGATCCATCATGACGCCGATCTGCCGGCGCGGTCCGGGCTGGGCTCGAGCAGCTCCTTCACCGTCGGCCTTCTCAACGCGCTTCATGCGCTCGACAGCAAGATGATCCCCAAGCGCGATCTGGCCTGCGAAGCGATCAGGATCGAGCAGGACGTGCTCAAGGAGCAGGTTGGATCGCAGGACCAGATCTGGGCGGCCTATGGCGGCTTCAACCGCTGCGAATTCTTTCACGACGGCACGTTTGCGGTTTCCCCGATCATCCTGTCGCCGAACCGGCGCCACGAGCTCAATCGCTCGCTGATGCTGTTCTTCACCGGCTTTTCGCGCTTCGCCTCTGAATACGCCCAGGACCAGGTCAGGAATATTCCAAACCGCAAGAGCCAATTGATGGCTATTCGCCGCATGGTCGACAGCGCGATTGAAATCCTGCAGGACGAAAAAGCGCCGCTGCGCGAATTGGGCGACCTTCTTCACGACTCGTGGCGGCTCAAGCGCGAATTGGCCGACAGCGTCTCCAACCGGCAGGTCGATGAGATCTACGAGGCCGCGCGCGAGGCCGGCGCCATCGGCGGCAAGCTTCTCGGCGCCGGCGGCGGCGGCTTCATGGTCTTCTTCGTCGAAGAAGGGGCGCGCGAGCGGGTCCGCGAGCGGCTAAAGAACTTGATCCACGTCTCGATCGGCACCGACAATGACGGCAGCAAGATCGTGCTGTATCAGCCCAACGGGCTGTAACTCGAAGCAGAGCGCTCAGATATTGCCATAGACGCGGTTGCGGATCATGCGGAAGCCCTTGATGAGCTCGCTGATGCCGTCATCCAGGCTGTGCGCCGGCCGATAGCCTGTCGCCTCGATCCGCGAATTCGACACGATGTAATCGCGCTTGTCGGGGTCCTCGCCGACCGGTGCTTCCAAATACACGAAGCTCGGAACCTGGAGCCTGATGCGCTCGCACAGCTCGGCCTTGGAGAGATTAGCGTCGGACAGGCCGACATTGAACGGCCGCCCCGCCATCTCCTCAAAATGGCCGATGGCATGGACGAAGGCGCGCGCGACATCGCGAATGTGGATGTAATTGCGCTTGAAGTGCGCCTCGAACAGCACCACGAAGCGGTCGTTGACGGCGCGATAGACGAAATCGTTGACCAGAAGATCGATGCGCATGCGCGGCGCCATGCCGAACACCGTGGCCAGCCGCAGGCTGATCGAATTGTCGCGTTCGAGCGCGATCTTCTCCGCCTCGACCTTGGTGGTGCCGTAGAGCGAAACCGGACGCAGCGGCGAATCCTCGGTGCAGAACTTGCCCTGTTCGCCGACGCCGTAGCCGCTATTGGTGATCGGCATGATGATGCGCTGCTGCGGCGACATCAGCTTGCATAGGGTCGCGATCGCATCGCGATTGGTCGACGTCGCGGCGATCGGATCGCGCTGGCAGAGCGGCGCACCAACGAGGGCAGCGAGCGGAAAGACGAAGTCGACCCTGGCGACGAGCGGCTTCAAGATTTCGGCCGAGCGCGCATCGCCGTTGACCACGTCGAAGTTCTTATCGGCGCAGACATGCGCGAGGCTGTTTTGGCTGTACATGAAGTTGTCGAGCACGGTCACCCTGTGACCCGCCGCCAGCAATTCCGGCGCCAGGATCGAGCCGAGATAACCCGCGCCGCCGGTGATCAGGATTGAATGTCCCATCGGGTCTTTCCCCAACACATGATTTCCAAGGTCGCGCCGCGTCAGCGCGCGGCGGAATCGAGAACCTCGCGCAGCCGCGTGACCTGCGGCGTCAAGTCGAACGGATGATTGCCGACGAAGAAGCCGGCATCATGCACCAGATTGGCGTTCGGCAGGCCATCGACGCATTCGTAGTCGTAGTGCCTGATCACGTCGTGCCGGGTAATGCAGCCGCCGGTGATGATGCGGTAGCCGATATCGGCGTCTTTCAAGGCCTGCATGACTTTCGGCCGCGACAGGCCGGCGTCCGGATTAAGCACGATGGTGAAACTGAAAGCCGAGCTCTTGCCATGGTCGCGCTGGATTATGAAGCGGTTGTCGCGCCCGAACAGTTTTTGGAATAGCGCCCAGTTCTTGCGGCGGGCCGCCGTCATCGCCGGCAGCTTCTTGAGCTGCTCGACGCCGATGGCGCCACTCAGTTCGAGCGGGCGCACATTGTAGCCCGGCAGGATGAAGCGATAGGCCTCGTAGAAGTCGTCGGCGCGCTTGTCGTAGATCAGCGAGTCCTCCGGAAGGTCGCGCACCCAGCCATGCGCGCGCATCGATTTCATCAGCTCAAAGAGCTCGCGATCCTGCGTGACCGCAACGCCGCCTTCCATGGTCGATATGTGGTGCGAGAAGAACGTGCTAAAAGTGCCGATATGGCCGAAGGTTCCGGCTTTGCGGCCGCCAAGCTCGGCGTCGAGCGACTCGCAATTGTCTTCGAGGAAATACAGTCCCCGCGCGTCGGCGAAGCGCCGCATCACGTCGAGCGCCGCGGGATTGCCGAGAATGCTGACGCCGACAATGGCTCGCGTGCGCGGCCCGATCGCCGTTTCGAGCTGGCTGGTATCGAGATTGATGGTGTCGAGCTCGACATCGACGATTTTCAGCTTCAGCCCATATTGCTGCAGCGGATGATAGGTCGTGGCCCAGGAAATCGCCGGAACGATCACCTCGTCGCCGCGTTGAAGCGGCCAGTCCTTCTTGTAGAACAGAGCGGCGACGGCGATCAGGTTTGCCGACGAGCCGGAATTCACCATCACCGCGTATTGGCAATCGTGATAGGCGGCGAAGGCCTGCTCGAAGGCCGCGACATTGGGGCCGATGGTGAAGCGATCCGAGGTGATCACCCGCTGGATCGCCTGAAGCTCTTCGGCTCCCCAAGTGCTGGCGGCCAAATCGTAGAACATGCTTTGTCCCGTGCTGGATCGGCGCGGCCGTTCAGAACGGCCCGCGGAATTTCTTCTGGTAGGCGAGCTCGGCGGCTTCGGCGTCGGGCTGCCAGGCCGGCGCCCCGGGCCGCACCATGGCATAGGCCGTCTGCGCGATCTTGGCGGGATCGGGATAGAATTCCCGTTCCAGCACCGGCGTGGTCGGACAGGTCGTCGGCGCATAACCCATCCGCTGCACCTGGATCGGCTTGCCGTTACGGACGCGTTCCACCACGCGCGCCACGATTTCCGCGCTGGCGCCGCAGCTGGTCCATGCATTGTCGACGACGAGGAGCCTTCCGGTGCGATGCGCGGACTGCGCGATGGTCTCGATGTCGAGCGGGACAAGCGAGATAGGATCGATCACTTCGGCGTGGATGCCGGCCTCGGCGAGCAGCTCGTGGGCGCGCAGCGATTCAACCAGCATGTTGGAAATGCCGACGATTGTAATGTCGTCGCCTGGCGTGCAGATGCGGGCCTTGCCGTAAGGAACCTCGAAAGATTCCTCGGGAACATAGGCGTCGGTGAAATAGAGCAGGCGGTGTTCGACAAAAATCACCGGGTTGTCATCGCGGATCGCGTGGATCAGGCATCCCTTAGCGTCAAAGGCGTTGGACGGCGCCACCACCTTCAGGCCCGGCACGTGCATGAACATGGCGTGCAACCCTTGTGAATGCTGCGCGCCTTGGCCCCAGGATTTTCCGATCATGCTGCGAACGACCATCGGCACTCTTGCCTGGCCACCGTACATGTAGCTGCTCTTGGCGGCGATGTTGATGAGCTGGTTCATGCAGAGCAACAGGAAGTCCATGCGGATATGGACGTGAACCGGCCGCATTCCAGCCATCGCGGCGCCGATTGCCACGCCGGTCATCGCATCTTCGGACAACGGCGTACCGAAGACCCGTTCCGGGCCGAACTCGCTCAGGAGACCGCGCGTCGATCCCTGAATCGCCTTGTGATCGTCGACGTCGAGGCCGAAGACGAAGACCCGCGGGTCGCGCTGCATCTCCTGCGCTAAACCTTCGCGCAACGCGTCCACATAGGTCAGAAGACGCTGGTTATTGCCCGGCAAAGACATTGGTGTACAACGCGCTGGGCTCGGGGAACGGGCTTGTTTCGGCAAACGCAATGGCGTCTTCGATGTCGCGCTCGACCTCCTGGTCGATGGCGGAACGGCGGTCGGAAGCGATGAGCGCGCCGATACTGATCAACTGATCACTTTGCAGCCACGGCTCGCGCTCCTGCCGTTCGCGATAGCCGGCATCGAAATCTTCATTCGGGCCGACGTGTTCGAGCCATCGATAGGTGCGGCACTCGATGAATGACGGACCGTCGCCGCGCCGCAAGCGCGCGACAGCAGTGGCGGCCTCCTGACGCAGCTTCAACACGTCGCTGTCGTCGATGCAGCGCGTCGGAATACCGTAGGTCTCGACGCGCTCGCACAAGCGTTGCGTTGCCCAACGCCGCGTGATCGGCGTGTGAATGGCGTAGTAGTTATTCTCACAGACGAACAGAATTGGCAGTTTGTGCAAAGCCGCAAAATTAAGGCTTTCGGTAAACACGCCTTCTTCGGTGGCGCCATCGCCAAAGAACGCTACGGCGACGCGATGGCTTCGCGTGCGTTTGAACGCCAGTGCAAAGCCGACGGCGATCGGAATCGTAGTGCCGACCACGGCGCTTGCACCGGCAACATTGTGCCGCATATCGATGAGGTGCATCGAACCGCCTTTGCCGCCGGCGACGCCGGTTGCTTTGCCGTAAAGCTCGGCGAATAGGCCGCGTAATGGTGCGCCTTTAGCGAGATAGGCCGCGTGGCCGCGATAGGTCGGCGACACCACGTCGTCGGGCTCGAGCACGTCGCAAATACCGACGGCGACGGACTCTTGGCCGATGGAAAGATGCACCGGGCTCTTGATCTTGTCCGAAGGATAAATGCGTGCAATTTCCTCCTCGGCGCGCCTGATCAGACGCAAAGAGCGGTAGATCCGCTCGAGATCGGACGGCGCAATCTGCCCGTTTTTTGTATTGCTCTGATTCATCGCGATATGCGGCATTGTCCGTCCGCTTGTGCTCTCAAGAGCACAGAGCCGGTAAGGCTCATAGCCAACCGGGCTGTTCCCGTCCAGTCTGGCAACCGCCGAGAATTTGGGTCCACCGGATCGGCCCCTAACGGAGAACGTGCGCCCCGGACGATCAAATCCGCGCGTTAAGAAGGCTCTGGTACAGCTTCACGGTCTGTCGTCCGATCAAGTCAGAGGCGAATTTCTCGACCGCCAGATTTCTCGCCGCCACGGCGTAACGCGCCCGCAATTCTGGCGCACCGGCAAGCCGCTCCATGGCCGCCGCCAGAGCTGTCGCGTCGTCGACGGGGAAGAGCAGGCCGGTCTGGTCGTGGACGACGACTTCGCGGCAACCCGGTACGTCGCTCGCGATCATGGCGCGCCCGCATGCCGCCGCCTCCATCAGCGACAGCGGCAGGCCCTCGCGGCGCGACGGCAAGACGGCGACATGCGCGTGCGCCCATAATCCGGCGATGTCGTCAACATGACCGAGCCAGGTGATGCCGGGTTCTCCATTCCAGGATTCCGCTTCGGCCGCCGTGACCGACGCCGGATTGGCGGGATCGGGCGTGCCGGCGATCAACAAAAGGGCGTCCGAGCCGCGCGCCCGCAACAATCGAAACGCCTCGACCAGCGTATGTACGCCTTTGTCGTCGAGCAGGCGCCCGACGAAACCGAAGGTCAGCGGCGGCGGCGGTTCGGGAAGCGGCGACAAGCGATTGACGTCGACACCCGATCCCGAAATCAGCGCGATGCGGCGCTGCGGAAGGCCAAGTGACATCAATGCCGCCATGTCGTCGCCGTTTTGCACCAGCGCCACACTGCCGTCGCGATCGACCAGGCGCCGAAGCATGGCGCCGATCGCTAGCTTTAGCACGCGCGCTTTGACGCTCGCTGACGTAAAAGCATAGCCAAGCCCGACGAAAGCATTGACGCAGGTGATCCGGCGGCCGAGTGTCGCGATCAATCCGAGCACAGACGACTGCAGCGCGACGTGGTGGGTGACGTCGGGCGCCACCTCGCTGTTCACGCGGCGGAGCGCGGCGAGCGTCGTCAGGGTTGCGATCAGCGACAGGCTGCCGCGCGCGAACGGGATCGGGTGCAGCGTAAAACCTTCAGCCTCGATCGCCGA
>DASQRX010000189.1:0-16703 GCA_035642635.1 Xanthobacteraceae bacterium | reverse complement strand
CCCGACCACCCCGACATTGCCCCTGTAAAGCTTCAGCCGCACCCGGCCGCTGACGAATTCCTGGCTGCGGTCGATCGCTGCTTGCAGCATTTCGCGTTCCGGCGCGAACCAGAAACCGTTGTAGATCAGCTCGGCATATTTCGGCATCAGCTCGTCTTTGAGATGCGCGGCGCCGCGGTCGAGCGTGATCGATTCGATGCCGCGATGGGCGGCGAGCAGGATCGTGCCGCCCGGCGTCTCGTACATGCCGCGCGATTTCATGCCGACGAAGCGGTTCTCGACCAGATCGAGCCGGCCGATGCCGTGCTTCCTGCCGAACGCATTCAACGCCGTCAGCAAAGCGGCGGGCGACAGCTTCGTGCCGTCGACCGCGAACGGATCGCCGCGCTCGAATTCGATGGTGATATATTCCGGCGTGTCCGGCGCCTGCGCCGGATCGTCGGTCCGCGAATGGACGTGTTCCGGCACTTCGCCCGACGGGTCTTCCAGCGCTTTGCCTTCGGACGAGGTGTGCAACAGATTGGCGTCGGTCGAAAACGGCGCCTCGCCGCGCTTGTCCTTGGCGATCGGGATTTGATTCTGCTCGGCGAAGGCGACGAGCGCTTCGCGCGATTTGAACTCCCATTCGCGCCACGGCGCGATGACTTTCACATCGGGCTTGAGCGCGTAATAGGACAATTCGAAACGCACCTGATCGTTGCCCTTGCCGGTCGCGCCATGGGCGACCGCATCGGCGCCGACTTTCTCGGCGATCTCGATCTGCTTCTTGGCGATCAGCGGCCGCGCGATCGAGGTGCCGAGGAGATACTGGCCCTCGTAAAGCGCATTGGCGCGGAACATCGGAAACACGTAATCGCGGACGAATTCCTCGCGCAGATCCTCGATGAAAATGTTCTTCGGCTTGATGCCGAGCGTAAGCGCCTTGGCGCGGGCCGGCTCAAGCTCCTCGCCCTGGCCGAGATCAGCCGTGAAGGTGACGACCTCGCAGCCATAGGTGGTCTGCAACCATTTGAGAATGATCGAGGTGTCGAGCCCTCCGGAATAGGCCAGCACCACCTTTTTGACGTCGCCTTTTGGCATTGAAGGAAACCCTGCTTAACTCGAAAATTGACCAAAATTTTGCGCGGACTATAGGGACGTAGAAGGCCGACGCAAGCGGGAAGCGGGCCGGTCTCAAGGAGCGACGCTAATGCGATATGCGGTCGTGATCGAAAGAGCAGACGGCAATTACTCCGCCTTATGTGCCGACCTCCCCGGCTGCGTGGCCACCGCCGCGACGGTCGCGGCCGTCGAGGCGGAGATTCGCGAGGCGATCCGGTTCCACATCGATGGCCTTAAAGCTGATGGAATGCAGATTCCACAGCCAACCAGCATCGCCGAATACGTCGAAACTTAATTCCCGCCCGCCCAAAAAACGCACTAAGCTGCCCCGACGGGATTGTTTGGAGGGGCGACCATGCGTTCAACCCTAACCACAATCATCCTTATCGGCATGCTCTTAGGCATTGCGGTCGGCTACGCCATTCACACGCTCTGGCCCGATCCGGCCACCGCCAAAACCATCTCGGATTACATCTCGCTCCTCACCGACGTGTTCCTGCGCCTGATCAAGATGATCATCGCGCCCTTGGTATTCTCGACGCTGGTCGTCGGCGTGGCGCATATGGGCGACCCCAAAATCGTCGGCCGCGTCGGCGCCAAGGCGATGGTGTGGTTCATCTCGGCGTCGCTGGTGTCGCTCATGCTCGGCCTCGTGCTGGTCAACGTGCTGCGCCCGGGCGACAGCCTCAACCTGCCGCTGCCGGACGCGCAGGCCTCGACCAATCTGAAAGTCGCCTCGCTGTCGATGAAGGACTTCGTCGCCCATCTGGTGCCGCGGTCGATCTTCGAGGCGATGTCGAACAATGAAATCCTGCAGATCGTCGTGTTCTCGCTGTTTTTCGGCGTCGCCTGCGCGGCGCTCGGCGAACGGGCGCACAAGCTGGTCGAAGGCATCGAGGAACTGTCGCAGGCCATTTTGAAGATAACCGGCTATGTCATGAAGCTCGCACCGATTGCGGTGTTTGCGTCGATGGCGGCGATCGTCGCCACGCAGGGGCTCGGCATCCTGGTGACCTACGGCAAATTCGTGCTCGAATTCTATTTCGGCCTCCTCTTGTTGTGGTGCCTGCTCGTTGCGGTCGGCTATCTGTTCTTCGGCAATCACGCCATACGCCTGATCACGCTGGTGCGCGAGCCGTTCCTGCTCGCGTTCTCGACCGCGAGCAGCGAGGCCGCCTACCCGAAGATGATGGAGCAGCTCGAGAAATTCCCGGTCAGCAAGAAGATCATCAGTTTCGTGTTGCCGATGGGCTATTCGTTCAATCTCGACGGTTCGATGATGTATTGCACCTTCGCGACCATGTTCATCGCGCAGGCCTACAATATCCAGCTCGGGCTCGGGCAGCAGATCACCATGCTGCTGTTGCTGATGCTCACCAGCAAAGGCATGGCCGGGGTGCCGCGCGCCTCGCTGGTCGTGATCGCCGCGACCTTGGCGAGCTTCAATCTGCCGGAATCGGGACTGCTTCTGATCATCGGCATCGACCAGTTCCTCGACATGGGCCGCTCCGCCACCAATGTGATCGGCAATTCGCTGGCGACCGCGGTGGTGGCGAAATGGGAGGGCGAGAAAGCGCACCTGCCGGTCGAACCCGCCCCGCTGCGGCAAGCAGCCTGAGACCCGCGTTATGCGCGCACGGCGGCTCTTTTTTGGACTCATCCTCGCGCTGGCATCGCCCGCCGCGGCGCAGGACGCGGGCGTGCTGTCGGGAACGCTGCAGAAGATCAAGACCACCGGCACGATCACGCTCGGCTACCGCGAAAGCTCGCTGCCGTTTTCCTACCTCAACCACCGGCAGCAGCCGATCGGTTATTCGATGGATCTGTGCCGCGAAGTCGTCGAAGAGGCAGCGACCGAGCTCGACGGCATGGACATCAAGATCGCGCTTGCGCCGGTCACCGCCGCCGACCGCTTCGACAAAGTGAAATCGGGCGCGGTCGATCTCGAATGCGGATCGACCACGAGCAATCTGCAGCGCCAGAAGGAGATGGCGTTCTCGCCGGTCTTCTTCGTCGCCGGCACCAAGCTCATGGTACCCAAGGACTCCGCCGTGACCTCCTACCGCGATCTTGCCGGCAAGACCGCCGTAGTCACCGCGGGCACGACCAATGAAGGGGCGCTGCGGACGCTCTCCGATAAGCAGAAACTCGGCATCAACATCGTTACCGCGCGCGATCACGCAGAATCATTCGCCATGCTGGTCGCCGGCAAAGCGGACGCCTTCGCCACCGACGACGTGCTGCTTTACGGCATCATCGCCACCGAGCCGACCGCGCATGACATGAAAGTGGTCGGCGAATACCTGTCCTACGATCCCTATGGACTGGTTTATCGCCGCGACGATCCGGGCTTTGCCGCCGTGGTCGAACGCGCCTTCACCCGCATGGCGGCGGAGCGGCGCTTGGCCGAGCTTTACAACAAGTGGTTCGTGCGCCGTTTGCCGACGGGCGAGACCCTCAACCTGCCGATGAGTCCGCAGCTCCAGGAATTTTTCCGGGTCCTCGGCGAGCCCGAATGAGGCGTCACGGCGAGTTGGAGGCGCGGCCATAGCGCGCGAGCTTGGCCAACGCGGCGCGCATCCCATCCCCGGCCCGAACGAGAAATGTCTCGATCGCATCTTCGCTGATAGCCGTCGCCCGCCAGCGATAGACCAGGCCGTAGACGAGCCAGATTTCGAGATAAACCAGCACGCCGGCAAACACGACGTCGCTGAAAAAATGCCCGCCGCCGCCGATGCGTAACATGCCGACACCGACGCCGAACAGCAGCGCCGTGCCGAAGGCCAGCGGCTGCAATTCGAGCGGCGCCAATGCGGCCGGCGCCAGCGTCCAGAACGCGCCCGACGGTTCGCCGGCAACGAACGAACAATTGTTCGGGCATACGCCGCGGGGATCCCACCACGGCGTGAATGTGTCGGCGCCGCCGAATTGCTGCACGTCGATCGGGCGCGAGCGGCCCCAGTGATCCTTGAGCATCACGTTGGTGATGATGCCGGGGCCGAGCGCCAGCGTCACGATCAGAAACAGCGCGGCACGGCCTTCGATCAGCATGCGCCGGTGCGGCCAGATGAGCTTGCCCAGGATGGCGAGGAAGGCCGGCAGCACCAGGAGGGTAATGATCAGGCGCGCGGCGTCGCGGGCATGCTGCACCCAGAGCTGGCCGTTGATGCCGAAGAGCTGCCGGCTTCCGTCAAAGCTGATGCGGGCGAGATCGATATCCAATTGCGGATCGACGGCGCAGAGCACGCCAACCACAAATGCAATGGTGAGCACGATCGTGAGACCGGTGCGGTTCATGCGCTCACGTCCAGGCGCCGGCCCGCCGGCCGGCGAACAGCCAATAGACGAGGCCGCCGGCGATGCCGGCGGCGGCGAACACTTCGCGCTCGTGCATCATGTCGGCGTCGGGTGCAGAAATATAACCACCGAAATCAAGCCCATAGGCCGCGACCAGAGCGAGCGAGCCGCCGATCACGCCGTAAACCACGATCGAGCGCAGCTTAAAACCCTCGGTCAGAATGATGGCGATCAGGGTCGGGAAAAAGCCGACGGCGAAGATGATAGCGGCGCCGATGCCGACGACCGACCACAGCGCGACCGTCGGCACGTCCGGCGATTGGGCGCCGAGCGAATGACCGAGCGCATCGAGATCGTTCCAATTCGGCGCCAGCGTGCCCAATGTGAGCACGAGTGAGGCCGCGACGCAGGCCCAGATATAGCCGACGATCATCATGATGATGCGGAAAAGGGCGGTCATGATCCGTTTGGCCCGCGTTGATCCCGTCGCATCAGTCGGTCACAGCCATTAGTCAGTGATAGCCACTAATCGGTGAGTGACATTAGTCAGTAATTGCCATGGCGCGCAGCGCCAGACGCTCGCGGGCAGAGATCTTTTCCGTCGCGCTTTTGAGCTGGCCGCAGGCGGCGAGGATGTCGCGGCCGCGCGGCGTGCGCACCGGGGAGGCGTAGCCGGCATTGAAGACGATCTCGGAAAATCTCTCGATCTGGTCCCAGTCGGAGCATTCATACGTGGTCCCGGGCCAGGGATTGAACGGGATCAGATTGATCTTGGCCGGAATGCCCTTGAGGAGACGGACCAGCGCCTTGGCGTCGACCAGCGAATCGTTAATGCCCTTGAGCATCACATATTCGAAGGTGATGCGCCGGGCGTTGGACACGCCGGGATAATTACGGCAGGCGTCGAGCAATTCGCGCAGCGGATATTTGCGATTGAGCGGCACCAATTGGTCACGCAATTCGTCGGTCACCGCGTGCAGCGAAATCGCCAGCATCGAGCCGATCTCGGTGCCGGCGCGGGCGATTTCGGGCACTACGCCCGAGGTCGACAGCGTGATCCGGCGCTTGGAAATGCTCAACCCCTCGCCGTCGGCGACGACGCCGAGCCCGTCGCGCACCGCTTCGAAATTGTAGAGCGGCTCGCCCATGCCCATCATCACGATATTCGAGACCAGGCGCTTCTCGGGCTCGGCGCCGCTCGCCGGCGCTGCGCGCTGCCAATCGTTCAGACGATCGCGCGCGAGAATGACTTGGCCTGCGATCTCGGCCGCCGTAAGATTGCGGACCAGACGCTGCGTGCCGGTGTGACAGAAGGTGCAATTGAGCGTGCAGCCGACTTGGCTCGAAATGCACAACGTGCCGCGATCGGTTTCCGGAATATAGACGCATTCGACTTCGTGCGGCGCGCCGCCGTGCTCGCCGGGAAGCCGCAGCAGCCACTTGCGCGTGCCGTCGACGGACACCTGCTCGGCGGCGACTTCGGGGCGCTCAAGCGTGAAGCGTTGCGCCAGTTCAGCGCGCAAATCCTTCGACAAACTCGTCATCTCGTCGAAGCTCTGTGCGCCGCGGACATAGAGCCAGTGCCAGATCTGCTGCGCGCGCATGCGGCGCTGCCGTTCCGGCACGCCAATGGTGCCGAAGGCTTCCGCCAGAGCATCGCGCGGCAAGCCGACGAGCGAGGGCTTTTGCGGCGCCGCATATTGCTCAAGCGGGAGCTTCTCGACGAACGCGGTCGAGGTCAGTGTTTTGTCAGCGGTCAGCGAAGCAGTCATCGTCAATCCAAACTCAATGCAACGTAATCGGCACACCGGACCTAAACGGGGTGGACTTCGATCTTTGTCCTCCCCCTGAAAGCGGGAGGTGGCGAGCGAAGCAAGCCGGTGGAGGTCAGTCTTCGACGCCGGTGCAGACGACGAGGCTGCGGACCCCCGGTTCACGGGCTTTCTATTTGCATTCCTGCCCGCTCCGGTCGAGGGCCTGCGACAGACCCTTGAGGTTGAAGGTGTCGCTCGATTGCGTGCCCTTCATCGAAACGCCTTTCACCACGGCGGTTTGGCCTGACCGCATGGCGTCGATCATATGCGCTTCGTCGCCTGAGTTTTTGATCCAGGCGCCGTCCTGCTGGGTATAGAGCGCGAAAGAGGTCGACCCGACTGCCGCACTCGCTTCCGAGCTCGGCTTGAACGGATAGCCGATGATGATCGAGATTTCGTTGGTCACCTTTTCGGCCGGCCGGGTGGAAATGAACATGTAGGTCGGATTGCGGGGCCGGCCGGGCGGAACGGTTTCCGAGGCCGACGGTTTGGCGATGGCGAAGCACACCTTCTTGCCGCCGGGCGACGCCGTATAGGCGCCCCAATCGGCGTATTGCCCAAGCAATTTCGGTTGTGCACCACCCATGGCCGGGGGAACTGCGGGCTTTGCGGCCGGCGACTGCGCCGCAGGCGCGGCTGGCTTGGCAGCCGGCTTGACGGCCGGCTTGGGCTTTGCCGGCGCGCTCGCCGCGGGCGTCTGTTGCGCCGAAGCAGGATTAGCCAACGGCGCCGCCAACACGAGCGTCAGCGACGTCAGCAGCGAAAGGACAAGCAGCCACCGTCGACGGATGCGCATCGGCCCTCGCGGAAATGTCCCCCGCCTATTGATAGCAAACCTGTCATATTTAATCCAATTCGGGCGAAAAGCTGCGGAGATAAGCGGGCTTGTGCTGTGCCGAATTGAGGCACATGCGGCCCGCGCGGCGCCGGCTGATTCGGTCACCGCCGAAAGTGTGACAGCGGACACAGCCGCACGCGCTCCCCCGTCGAATAATCCAACCACTGACCGACGCGCGACGGGGATGGGCAATTCTCGCTTCACGACAGGCCTCCCCGACGCACGTCACCATTATCAGGAATGCGTGCTTTGAGCCTGACTGAGTGGTTACACGATGAGGCGCCGTCTTCGCATCGGCCGCAGGCGGCAAGCCCGGCCAGCGATCTGGATGAGCTTCTGATTGCGGTCGGAGCCGACCGCGACGGGCAAGCTTTTACCGTGCTGTTCGATCATTTCGTGCCGCGCGTACAAGCCCAGATGGTGCGGCTCGGGCTGCCGCCCTTCGCCGCGGCCGACGTCACCCAGGATGTGATGGAAACGATTTGGCGCAAAGCGGGTCAGTTCGATCCGGGCAAATCCGCCGCCGCCACATGGGTGCACCATATCGCCCGCAACCGTCGCATCGACGTCAAGCGGCGCTGCCGCGAGACGGCCTGCGCCAACGAGGATTTCTTCCATATCCCCGACCCCGCCGACGGCTGCGACACCTGCATCGACATCGCCCAGCGGGAAGAATGTCTGCGCGATGCACTGCGCATGCTGCCCCGCGAGCAGTTGGCGCTGATCAAGCTCGCGTTCTACGACGGACTGTCGCATGCGACGATTGCGCAACTCATGAGACTACCGCTCGGCACGGTGAAGTCGCGCCTGCGGCTCGCCTTCTCCCGGATGCGCCGCTCTCTGCATGATGCCGGTGTGATGGAAGCCTGATATGACTTCGGCATGAAAGCCATTCTCTGCCGGCAATTCTCCTCGCCTGACGAACTCGAACTGGCCGATCTCCCCGAGCCGCAAGCCGGTCCAGGCGAGGCCGTGGTGCGCATCAAGGCGGCCGCGCTCAATTTCTTCGACACGCTGATTATCGCCGGCAAATACCAGCACAAGCCGCCGTTTCCGTTCTCGCCGGCCGCCGAATTCTCGGGCGTCGTCGAAAGCGTCGGTGTCGGCGTGACCGATTTCGCGCCGGGCGACCGGGTGATGGCGAATACTGGCTGGGGCGCCGCGCGCGAGGCCGTCGCCGTGCCGGCGAACCTCCTGGTCAAAGTCCCGGACGGACTCGATTTCGATCGCGCCGCGGGCCTCACCGTCACCTATGGCACCACGCTCTATGCGCTGCGCATGCGCGCCGAGCTCAAACCCGGCGAGACGCTGGTTGTGCTTGGCGCCTCCGGCGGCACCGGGCTTGCCACCGTCGAGATCGGCAAGGTCATGGGCGCGCGCGTCGTCGCCTGCGCGTCCTCGGACGAGAAACTTGAATTTGCCAAGAAGCACGGCGCCAGCGAAACGGTGAACTATGCCAGCGAGGATCTGCGCGCAGCGCTGAAGAAACTCGGCGGCGAGCACGGCATCGACGTGGTTTACGATCCGGTCGGCGGCCCCTATGCGGAGCCGGCGGTGCGTTCCATGGCGTGGAACGGACGCTATCTGGTGATCGGCTTTGCCGCCGGCGAGATTCCAAAGCTTCCGCTCAATCTGGTGCTGCTCAAGAATTGTGATATTCGCGGCGTCGCTTGGGGCGCCTGGGTGCGGCGCGAGCCGGACGCCCAGCGCGAACTCATGACCGACATCGTGCACTGGGCGGGACTTGGCAGGCTCAGCGCGCATGTGCACGCGGTCTATCCCTTGGCGGATACTGCGTCGGCGCTCAAAGCGATCGCCGACCGCAAGGTGATGGGAAAGATCGTCTTGCGGCCGTAAATTTGTAGGGTGGGCACCGCGCTGCGAGAGCTAAGCCGCGTGGGCAAAATCGTGAATTCGCGGTGCCCACGCGGTCGCGCAGGAGCAGACGATTTTACCCACCTACGCGCGCCGCATCCGCTCGAGCGTAAGCCGCGCCGCTTCGCGGTGTTCCGGCTTGATGTGTGAAACAAACAGCTTCATGGCCCCCGCCATCACCGCGGCGTCGTCGGCATACCCGAGCACCGGAATAGAATCGGGAATCAAATCGTCCGGCACGATGAAATAGACCACCGCGCCGATCAGCGCGAGCTTCACATAGAGCGGCGTCTGACGGTCGAAGGCGCAATAATGCGCGGTGAGCGCGTCCTCGACGAACGGCAGGCTCGCCGCTTCGCGCTTCAGCTTGCTCCAGATGCGGCGCCGCAGACCGGCCTCGTCGTCGGCGAAACGGCGCGTCCGTCCGGCGAAATCCTGCCAAGAAAACCCTTGCCAGGTCGTGGCTTGGTCCCGAAACCACATAGACCTCTCCTGCGATGCGCGATGGACTTTGAGCCACGGCGCGGCCTCATAGACTTGGCCACGAAAGGCGGCGACCGCAAGGCAGCCCCGAGCTAGCCGGCGAGCCGGTCCATCGCCTCGGCGAGCTTGATATCGAGATCGGTCAAGCCGCCGGCGTCGTGCGTCGACAGCGTGACTTCGACGGTCTTGTAGACGTTGAACCATTCCGGGTGGTGGTCGAGTTTTTCGGCGACTAGCGCCGCGCGGGTCATGAAGCCGAAGGCTTGATTGAAATCGGCAAAGACGAATTTCTTAGTGATGGCGTCGCGGCCACTGGCCTCGCTCCATCCCTTGAGCCGGCCGAGCGCCGTCTTGCGCGCCTCGCCGGACAGTTTTTGCCTCATGTGCAAACTCCTACAAACCCCGTCAGTGGAATCCCGCCGGAAGCGGCGTCCGCGAAAATCTCCCGCCTTACCTAGCAAACAGCGCTTCAGGGGGCGAGGTTCCTCAATTCCCGGCATCGAGCAGCGGCTGCGGGACGTGATAAGGTCGACAACCGCCGCCGGGGGATTGCCTCCCTGCCGGGCGGCAAAAAACGTCAAAGTCAGGCCACAAGTCGAGGTAAGATTGATGGTTGCGAGGCGCGCGAGCGATGCCGGGATTAACCAAAGCGGCGTTTTGAACCCAGTCCGCATGGTAGCGACATAGGTTCAGACGCTTTATGGCGCGTGTTAGGATTTACCATGCCGCCCGGACTACCGCATCGCCCACCCCTGGCCATGAGATTTTGGCTGTTCCGGCGCTCCGGCAATGCTGAGGCCACCACCTCGCCCGGACGCGTCTCGGGTAGAACCATGAGAATCGAGTCGCTTGAACTTATGGTGCGAAGCCGCGTGCGCATGTTCCTGCGGCACACCTGGCTGGTCACTATTCTCGGAACCGCGATCATCGGCGTCCTGGTCTGGGCGGGCTTTCATTATGCCGCGGTGCGCGATCACTTGCGGGTTGCCGCCTCGCCGCTCGAAGCAAGATTTGTCCAAGTGCTGTCCGATCAGATCACGGCCGAGCACCGCGATCTGAATTTGCAGCTTGTTCCGACCGGCAACGCGCAGGGCACCGCGGAGGCCATGAGCAAGAATCAAGCCGATCTCGCCATCCTGCCAAGCAATCTCGATGACTCGCTCAATTGGCCCGTCATCGCCGTTCTCCGGCAGAACGTGATGGCGCTGATCGTTCCGGCGCCGCACACCGCCAGCAAGACCAAACCGGAAGAGAGCGCTGCCGGGGCCAAGCCGGCGAAGAAGGGCGGCAAAAGCAGCGGCAAGAGTGCGAAGACCGTCAAAGACAAGAAGGCCGCCAAGACCGCAAAGAGCGACGGCAGCGACGACAGCGATTCCTCGATCGACAGCAAATTCGGCAAGGTCACCGATCTCACCGGCAAGCGCATCGGCATCGTCACCGGCAATGAAGCGACCAGGGGGCTGCTTGAACTTGTGCTGAGCCATTATGGCGTTCCGCTCGCCAAGGAGGCAGTCATCGAGATCGCGCCGAACGACGTTGCCGCGGCCATCAAAAACAATCAGGTCGACGTGCTTTTGGTTGCCGGCTCGGCCGCCGGCGCGGCCATTTCCAATGTGGTCGCGGCGGCCACCCAGAACGGCGTGGCGCCGAATTTCATCGAGATCGATCAGGCTGACGGCATTGCCAAGCGCAATCCCGCCTTCGATTCCGTCGATATCGATGCCGGCACCTTCGGGGGCACGCCGCCGTCGCCGAGCGACAGTCTCAAGAGCCTCAGCTTCGGCGAGTATCTGGTGGCGCGGAAATCCGTCAGCTCGTCGGTGATCGGAACCTTGGCGAAAGTGGTCTACGCGTCGCGGCAATCGATCGCGACCGCGATGCCGCGGGAGGTGAAAATCACGGCGCCTGCGACCGATAAGGATGCCGACATCGTTACCCATCCGGGCGCGCTCGCCTACTTGACCGACAGCCAGCAGTCGTTCTTCGACAAATTCGGCGACGATATTTTTTACGGCTTGCTGATCTTCCCGGTGTTCGGATCGGCGATTGCCGGCGTCGCGAGCTATTTGCTCAGAGACACGCGCACGCGCCGGCTGCGGCTGCTGCAGCGGGTGCTGGACCTGGTACGCAAGGCGCATGCCGCGCAGACGCGGGAGGCCCTCGACCAGCTTCAGGTCGAGGCCGATAATCTTGTGGTCGCCATCATCCATCTGAGCGAACAAGAGGAATTCGACGAGGCGGCACGCATGTCGTTTGCCTTCGCGCTCGACCAACTCCGGTTCACCATGGCGGCGCGCCGCACCCTCATCGCCGACCATTCCGGCGTAGCTCGGGGCGAGGCGGCGCCGGCTATTGCCTCGGTCAGCACCCAGGGAAGCTCCAAGGTCGCGGCGGCATAAATTCCTTCAACGGCCCGGCTCGGGATGCCGGCCGGGATCCCGGCGCCGCTACCCTTAATACCTGGCGCCATTGTGCTCTGCACAAACTCCGATTGCTTCCGGCCCAAAATGCCCTATATACCGCTCGCAATCGCGGGCCCCCGAGTGCCGTTTGGGGCCCGCCTTTGATTCCCGGATATCATTATGAACCTGCGCAATATCGCCATCATTGCCCACGTCGACCATGGCAAAACCACGCTGGTCGACCGTCTGCTGCAGCAATCGGGGTCGTTTCGCGACAATCAGCGCGTCGTCGAGCGCGTGATGGATTCCAACGACCTGGAGCGCGAGCGCGGCATTACCATCCTGGCCAAGGCGACCTCGCTGGTTTGGAAGGACACCCGGATCAATATCGTCGATACCCCCGGCCACGCCGATTTCGGCGGCGAGGTCGAACGCATCCTCAACATGGTTGATGGTGCGCTGGTGCTGGTCGACGCCGCCGAAGGGCCACTGCCGCAGACCAAATTCGTGGTCACCAAGGCGCTCAAGATGGGGCTCAAGCCCATCGTCGTCATCAACAAGGTAGACCGCAGCGACGCGCGCGCCACCGAAGTCGCCAATGCGGTGTTCGACCTGTTCGCGGCACTCGACGCCACCGAAGAGCAGCTCGACTTTCCGATTCTCTACGGTTCCGCCAAGCAGGGCTGGATGGCCGCCGCGGAAGACGGCCCCAAGGAGCAGGGCATGGCGCCGCTGTTCGATCTCGTGCTGCGCCACGTCGCGCCGCCACAGGTCGAGGAGGGCCCGTTCCGCATGCTGGGCACGATTCTGGAATCCAATCCCTATCTGGGCCGCATCGTCACCGGCCGCATCTCGTCGGGCTCGGTGAAGCCCAATCAGCAGGTCAAGGTTATCGACCGCAACGGCGAATTGATCGAAGAGGGCCGCGTCACCAAAGTGCTGGCGTTCCGCGGCCTCGAGCGGGCGCCGATCGAAGAAGGTTTTGCCGGCGACATCGTCGCCATTGCCGGCCTGCCGGAAGCATTCGTCTCGCATACGCTGTGCGCGCCTGAAGTGACGGAGCCGCTGCCGGCGCAGCCGATCGATCCGCCGACGCTGACCATGACGTTCCGCATCAACGATTCGCCGCTCGCCGGAACCGAAGGCGACAAGGTGCAGAGCCGTGTCATCCGCGACCGGCTGCTGCGCGAGGCCGAAGGCAACGTGACGCTGCGCATTTCGGAATCCACCGAGAAGGATTCCATGGAAGTCGCCGGCCGCGGCGAATTGCAGCTCGGCATTCTGATTGAGACCATGCGGCGCGAGGGCTTTGAGCTCGCCGTGTCGCGGCCGAAGGTTCTGTTCCAGCACGGCCCGTCCGGCGACTTGCTCGAGCCGATCGAGGAAGTGGTCATCGACGTCGACGACGAACATGCCGGCGTCGTCGTGCAGAAGCTTGCCGAGCGCAAGGGCGAGATGGTCGAGATGCGCCCATCCGGCAGCGGCCGCACGCGGCTGATCTTCTACGCACCGACGCGCGGACTGATCGGCTATCAGGGCGAGCTCCTCACCGACACGCGCGGCACCGCGGTGATGAACCGGCTGTTCCATGCCTATGGTCCGCATCGCGGCGAGATCGTCGGACGCCGGAACGGCGTCTTGATCTCGACCGACCAAGGCGAAGCCGTCGCCTATGCGATGTGGAATCTGGAAGACCGCGGCCCGATGATGATCGATCCCGGCTGGAAGATTTATCGCGGCATGATTGTCGGCGAGCACACCCGCGGCAACGACCTCGAAGTGAACTTGCTCAAGGGCAAGAAGCTCACCAATATCCGCACCCATTCCAAGGACGAAGCGATTCGGCTGACGCCGCCGATTCGCATGACTTTGGAAAAGGCGCTCGCCTATATCGAAGACGATGAACTCGTCGAGGTGACGCCGAAATCGATCCGCTTGCGCAAAAAGCTGCTCGATCCGATCGACCGCAAGCGCGACGAGCGGCGCAAAGAGGCCGAACGCGTGTAAGCTGTTCCGATGCCGCGCCGCGCGCGGCGCCGGATGGCCCGATGTCATGCCGATCCTGTCACAAATTGCGACACATTTGGAATAGCGCCGGCGTAAAAACCGGGGGACCGTGACGCTATTGCAACAGCGGCGCGAGATTGCACCGGGCGCCTGTATTTTTCTCTTCGCAATTCTGGCCAAGCCCGATCTTTTGGCTAATAATCCACATCGTTAACTGAACGTGAATCTCGGCCCTTGAGTTGCCCAGAATCGCTTGCTTTGATCGAAGCATGAGCATCGCATCATGAGCACAGTCCTTATCGAAATCCGCCGTGCCACGTCGCGTGATGCCGGCGATGTCGCGGACGCCCACGACGAGGCCTGGCGCATGGCCTATCAGGGTATTATTCCGGGCACCGAACTCGAAAAGCTCATCAATCGCCGTGGTCCGGCGTGGTGGGAGAGCGCCATCCGCAAAGGCAGCCGTATCGCGCTACTGCAATTCGGCGACAAGATCGCGGGTTACACCAATTACGGCCGCAACCGCGCGCGCAGCCTGTATTACGACGGCGAAATCTACGAGCTCTATCTGCGGCCGGAATTCCAGGGACTAGGCTTCGGGCGCCGGTTGTTCACCGCCGCGCGCCGCGATCTGGTGCAGAGCTCGATGAAATCGCTGATCGTGTGGGCGCTGTCGGAGAACGAGAACGCGGTCGAGTTCTATCGCGCGCTCGGCGGTAAAGCGGTGGCGCGCTCGTCCGAGAAATTCGGCACGCGCGTCCTCGATAAGGTCGCGTACGGCTGGAATAGCTGAGGCGCTGTCATTCCACAATTTCATCTGTCATCCTGAGGTGCGCGCCGCAGGCGCGCCTCGAAGGATGCACGGCCCGGGGCGTCGCCCTTCGAGGGCCGCTTCGCGGCCACCTCAGGGTGACGGAATATTCACACCCCCGGCGGCGGCAGATGCGCCTGGATGCAGGCTGCACGCAGCGTATTGACCAAGAGGCACACGATTGTCATCGGCCCGACCCCGCCGGGCACCGGCGTAATGGCGCCCGCGACATTGACCGCTTCGGCAAAACAGACGTCACCGACGATGCGCGACTTGCCGTCCGGGCCCGGCACCCGATTGATGCCGACATCGATCACGGTGGCGCCCGGCTTGATCCAGTCGCCGCGGACGAATTCCGCACTGCCGATGGCGACGAACAAGAGCTCGGCGCGTCGGCACAAATCGGGCAAATGCCGGGTATGCGTGTGTGCGATGGTGACGGTCGCGTTCGCCGCAAGAAGCACCTGCCCGAGCGGATTGCCGACGATGTTGGAGCGGCCGATCACCAGCGCATCGAGTCCGTCGAGCGAGGCCCGCTCCGAATTGGCAAGCTTCATGCAGGCGATCGGCGTACATGGAATGAGCGTCGGCTGTTTTGCCGCCAAACGCCCGAAATTGAGCGGGTGAAATCCGTCGACATCCTTGTCCGGCGCAACGGCTCCGACAATGCGCGCCGTATTGATCTGCGGCGGCAGTGGTAACTGAACGAGAATGCCGTGCACCGCCGGATCGACGTTGAGCTTTTGCACGAGCGCGAGCAGTTCGCCTTCGCTGGTCTCGGCCGGCAGCTGATGATCGAACGGCCGCATGCCGGTTTCGAGCAAAGCGCGCGCCTTGCTCGTGACATAGGTTTTGCTGGCGGCATTGTCGCCGACCAGGACCACCGCCAGTCCAGGCACCAGCCCGTGCGCCGCGGTGATACGGCGAGTCTCGGCCGCGACCTCCGCGCGCAAATCGGCGGCGATCGCCTTGCCGTCGATGATCTTCGCCGTCATGCGGTCCCCTTTACGCTCGCCTTTGCAGTATCTTGGGTCAGCCGTTCCAGTGCCGCGTCGAGCACGCGCGCGTCGCCTATGATCCGCAGCCGCTTGAGGCGCGCCGTGGCGCCACTTGCAACCTCGATGTGCCGCAGCGCGAGCCTGAGTTCCTTGGCGATGAGCCGCCGCAGCGCCTCATTGGCCTCGCCCTCGACCGGCGCCGCGCGCACTCTCGCCTTGAGCACCATTCGCCCGTCGGCGCGGCATTCGCAGCCTTCGAGCGCATCGCGCGCGCTGCGCGGGGTGAGGCGCACGTCGAGCGTGACGCCGTCCGCCGCTTGCGTCCAGGGTTTTGACGATGGCCGCGACGCCATCGCGCTCAGTAGACGTTTGGCAGGATGTAAAGCTCGATGATCCGCTGAATGAAGATGATGATCAGGAAAAGGATCACCGGCGAAATATCGATGCCGCCGAGATTCGGCATGAAATTGCGGATCGGCCGCAGCGCCGGCTCGGTGATGCGATAGAGAAAATCGCCGATCATCGCCACGATCTGGTTGTGCGTATTGACCACGTTGAAGGCGACCAGCCAGGAGAAGATCGCCATCGCAATCACAATCCACATGTAGAGCGAGAGAGCGATATCGATGACTTCGAATAGGGCGCGCATGGACCTGCTTTGCGTTGAAGGATGGCGGAACCTAGCGATTTAGGGCGGCGCGAACAAGCCAAGCCGCAGCCCCGCAACCTGCGCCGGCGGCTATCCTTGACAGGCCGGGGCGGCGGTCCTAAATGGCCCGCACTCGCCGAACCGACGCCAATTTTGGCCGGTTTTAGCCTATGGCGGGGGCCGTAGCTCAGTTGGGAGAGCGCCTCGTTCGCAATGAGGAGGTCAGGGGTTCAACTCCCCTCGGCTCCACCAGCCTTCGCTCGCGCAGCGCACCGAAGGCTGCCGCGCCGAAGGGCGAAGGCGGGCCTACTCGGAATAAGTTCCTGAACTGACACCATCACGGCAACGCTACCCTCCGGATGGCTATCCCCGGCCATGCCGGATAAACAGCGCTGGCGATGGCGAACGATGATTCTTCCCCTGAGATG
>DASQRX010000188.1:0-40197 GCA_035642635.1 Xanthobacteraceae bacterium | reverse complement strand
CCTGCACGGGCCGTGGCCGCTTCTCGCCGGTGCGGTCGCGCTCGCGATCGGCAATTTCGCCACGCTTTATCTGGCCGGCCGGCCGTGGGGCATCACGTCGGCTTTCGCGCTGTGGGGCTCGAAGATCTTTCAGGCGGCAGGCGTCGACGTCGCGTCCTGGGGTTATTGGCACTCGGCCGAGCGCGCCAAGGCGCTGCATGACAGCGTGTTCTCCGACATCACCTCGGTGATGGATTTCGGCATTATCCTCGGCGCCTTGTTCGCTTCGGGACTCGCCGGCAAATTCAAGCCGGGCTGGAAACTGCCGTTCCGGTCGCTGGTCGCAGCCGTGATCGGCGGCCTGCTGCTCGGCTATGGCGCGCGTCTCGCCTATGGCTGCAATATCGGCGCCTATTTCAGCGGCATCGCGTCATCGAGCGTGCACGGCTGGCTGTGGCTCGCCGCAGCCTTCGCCGGCAGCGCCTTCGGCACCTATCTGCGGCCGTGGTTCGATCTCAGCGTCGAACGCAGTCTCGGGGCCACGCAAAAAGGCCTGGTCGCGAACGCTTAAATCGCAAGAGCTTAAATCGTCCGCAAAAATAAAGGGCGCCGGCCGATAGAACCGGCGCTCTTTTTTATGTGCCGCTCTGGCTTTTATGTTTCGACGGATTTCGCCTGATGCCCGCTGACTTCGGCCGCGGCGTCGTGCTGCAAGGACAGGCTGAACGGCAAGCAGAAGAGCGCCATGGCCGCGGCGCCGGCGAAGGCGACCTTGAAATCGAACGTGCTGAGTACGCTCGCACCGCGCCAATCGAGCGACAGATGCAGCAGCGCCGCCACAAACGAAATGCCGAAGCCGCGGCTTAATTGCTGCGTCATGCTGGCGATGCTGGTCGCCGTGCTCATCTGCTGCTGTTCGATATCGGCATAGCCCATCGCTTGCGTCGCGGTGAATTGCAGCGACAGAAAGAAACCGGCGACGAGCAGAGCGACGAAAATGACCGCGACCGGCGTCGCCGCCGTGAACCAAGCGCACATCGCGATCGACGCCGCGCTGATCACGCTGTTGACGATCATGACGCGGCGGAAACCAAACAGTCTGAGGATCGGCCGCGCTGTCGCTTTCATCGTCATCGACCCGACGGCGCTCGCGAATGTGATGCTGCCGGACGCCACGGCCGACATGCCGAACACGACCTGCAACAATAACGGCAACAGAAACACCAGCGTGCCGGCGCCGGCGCGGAAAAGCGAGCCGCCGGTGATGCTGGTGCGAAAGGTCGGGATGCGAAACACCGATAGATCCAGCACTGGATGCGGTGTACGCCGGAGATGCCATAGCGCCAGCGCGCCGAGCACCGTGCCGGCCGCGAACAGGCCCACGACTTCGGCGATATCGCCATGGCCGCGGCCGATGGATTCGATGCCGTTCATGATGCAGAACAATGCGGCGCCGGTGAGGGTGAAGCCGAGCCAATCCAGCGGACGCGGGGCGTTCTCTTCTTTTGGATTGTCGAAGAAGACCGTCACCAGCACGATGCCGAGAATGCCGAGCGGCACGTTGACGAGAAAAATCCAGCGCCAAGAAAAATATGTGGTGATGAAGCCGCCGATCGGCGGGCCGAGCACCGGACCGAACTGCGCCGGCACTTGCAGATAGGCCATCATCGGGATCAGAGCTGCCTTATCGATGCTGCGGAACAGGACAAGGCGTCCAACCGGCACCATCATGGAGCCGCCCAGACCCTGCAGCACCCGCGCCGCGGTGAGCTCGATCGTGTTGCCGCTCAGCCCGCACAGCACGGAGCCGAGCGTGAATAGCGCAATGGCGGCGCGAAACACATTGCGGCCGCCGAAGCGGTCGGCCGCCCAGCCCGAGACCGGAATGAACACCGCGAGGCTCAAGATATAGGCGGTGACGGCGACGCTCAGCCGCACCGGATCGGTGTGCAGCGAGATCGCCATCTGCGGCAGCGCCGTGGTGATGACGGTGGAATCGAGCTGCTGCATGATGACCGCCGAACCGACGATCATGGCGACGATTTTGGTTTTGCCTTCAGGGGACATAGAAAGATCGATAGAGACTCGCTTGGCGCCGGTCCATATAGCACTGTGCCGCTACCTTGGCGCAGCGGCGGGCGCATAAACGTTGCGTAAACCAACGCAAATGCCCGGCGCGAGGCCGGGCATGAGGAGAAGGTCCGGCCGCTCTGGATTATGCAGTCAGTCGACCCCAGTGCGGCCGACCGCGAGGTAGCGGAAGTTCGCACGCTTCATTTCATCGGGGCGATAGATGTTGCGCAGATCGACGATCACCGGCTGTGCCATCACGCCTTTGAGCCGCTGCAGATCGAGCGCGCGGAACTGCTCCCACTCGGTCGCGATCACGACAGCGTCGGCGCCTTCGGCGGCACTATAGGCGCTGTTGCAATAGGTCACCGTGGGAAGGAGCGGCTTGGCCTGTTCCATGCCGGCCGGATCATAGCCGCGCACCGTGGCGCCGAGATCCTGCAATGCCGTGATCAAGGGAATAGCCGGCGAGTCGCGGGTGTCGTCGGTGTTCGGCTTGAAGGTCAGGCCAAGGACGGCCACGGTCTTGCCGCGCACCGAACCGTCGAGCGCCGTGACCACCTTGCGCGCCATGGCGCGCTTGCGCTGCTCGTTGACGGCGGACACGGTTTCGACGATGCGCAACGCCACGCCGTAATCCTGCGCGGTCTTGAGCAAAGCGCTGGTGTCCTTGGGAAAGCACGAGCCGCCGAAGCCTGGACCGGCATGGAGGAATTTTCCGCCGATGCGATTGTCGAGGCCGATGCCGCGCGACACTTCCTGGACGTCGGCGCCGACCTGTTCGCACAGGTCGGCGATCTCGTTGATGAAGGTGATCTTGGTGGCGAGGAAGGCATTGGCGGCGTATTTGATCAGTTCGGCGGTGCGCCGAGTGACATAGATCAGGGGCGACGTATTCAGATAAAGCGGCCGGTAGATGTCCGCGATCACGTTGCGCGCGCCGATATCGTCGGTGCCAACCACGATGCGGTCGGGATGCTTGAAATCCTGGATGGCGGCGCCTTCGCGCAGGAATTCCGGATTGGAGACGACCTGGATGTCGGCGTCGCGGCGCAATTCGCGCAAGATGCGCTCGATCTCGTCGCCGGTGCCAACCGGCACGGTCGATTTGGTGACGACCACCGCCTTGCTCGAGAGGAGCGGCGCGATCTCGCGCACCGCCTCATAGACATAGCTCAAGTCGGCGTGGCCGTCGCCGCGCCGCGACGGGGTGCCGACCGCGATGAACACCGCGTCGGCATCCTTGACGCGCGCGGTCTCGGTAGCGAATTCGAGCCGGCCTTGCCGCATATTGGATTCGACCAGATCGTCGAGGCCCGGCTCGAAGATCGGAATCTCGCCGCGATTAAGCGCTGCGACTTTACTGGCGTCCTTGTCGACGCAGACCACCTGGTGACCGAAGTCGGCAAAGCAAGCCCCGGATACCAGGCCGACATATCCGGCACCGATCATGGTCACGCGCATTCTGCTTCTAGCTCCAGCCTAGATTTTTCGTTTGAGCATGATCTTTTCCGAAAACCGGTTTCCACTTTTCGGGATCATGCTCTAAGTCCGGTCCGACTCGACGGCCGGAATAGATGCCGTTTCATCAGGTCCTACCGGCGCTGTTTCGGTGCGCCGCATCAAGGAAAGCCAGCGCCGCCCGAACATCACGGCAACAAGCCCGCCATAGACCACGCCGCCGATCGCCGCCAAGAGAATCAGGTTCGTTTCGTTGCCGAACCTCGGCAACGAGGATGACAGTCCCGTGACAAGCGGATCGGCAATCAACAAGACCACCGCCATCACGGCCCCGGCCGCCGTGAGCTTGGTCAGCGACGACTTGAGCGCCGCATCCAGCGCCAGAACATTGGCGCGGGCGGCAAAGATCAGCACCAGGATGAAATTGATCCAGGCGCCGATCGAGGTCGCCAGCGCCAGCCCCACCTGGGCCAGCGGAAACATCAGCGCGACCTTGAGAACGATATTGACGGCGGTGCCGATCAGCGCCGCCTTGACCGGCGTCGCGGTGTCACCGCGCGCCAGGAACGGCGCGACCACGCTGCGGATCAAGACGAAGGGAACGAGCCCGATCGTGTAGGCCATCAATGTCAGGGCGGCCGCGTGCGCGTCGGCGGCGTTGAAGGCGCCGCGCATGAACAGGCCGCGCATGATCGGCCCGGGCACGACGATGAAGGCGACGACACAGGGCACGGCGAGCAACAGGGCAAACTCGATGGCCCGGTTCTGTGCCGAGCGCGCGCCGGCCTCGTCGCCGGCGGCAAGCCGATGCGTCATTTCCGGCACCAGCACGGTGCCGATGGCGATGCCGATGACGCCGATCGGAAGCTGGTCGATGCGGTCGGCGTAATAAAGCGCCGAGATCGCGCCCGCCGACAGAAAGCTGGCGATGATCGTGTCGGCGAACAGCGCGAGCTGGGTACCGGCCGAGCCGACCGTCGCCGGCAGGAGCGCCTTGAAGAAGCGCCGGACATCGTCATCCCAACGCAGCGCGCGGAACGAGGTCATGACGCCGGCATAAAACGTATCGCCGCCGACCAGGGCCGCTTGCAGCACGCCCGAGATCAGCACGCCCCAGGCCGCGGCATGGCCGGCGCTCGGGAACAGGAAAGCAACCGCGAGCGTCGCCATCATCGTGACATTGAGCAGGATCGGCGCTGCGGCCGCGGACGCGAAACGATGCAACGCATTAAGAATGCCGCTCCACAGCGTCACCAGCGTGATGAGAAGGAGATAAGGAAACGTGATCCGCGTCAGCGACACCGCGAGCGCGAATTGCTGCGGCTCGCGGGAAAAGCCGGGCGCCAGCACTTCGATAGCCTGCGGCGTGAAAATGAGCGCCAGCGCCAGCAGCACGACTTGCGACGCCAGCAGAAGCGTGAAGATACGATCGCCGAATAGGCTCGCCGCTTGCGGCCCACCCTGGGTGCGCACCCGCGCATAGGCCGGAATGAAGGCGGCGTTGAACGCGCCCTCGGCGAAAATCGCACGAAAATGGTTCGGCAGCCGGAAGGCGACAAAGAACGCGTCCGCCAGCGGCCCGGCGCCGATAATGGCGGCAAGCATAATGTCGCGCATGAAGCCGGTCAGGCGCGAGAGCAGCGTATAGCCGCTGACGGTGAGAATCTTGCCGATCATTGGAGGTTAGTTATCACGATCCGCTCGTCCCCGCGAAAGCGGGGACCGAGCGCAATTGTCTTGTGGATTCCCGCCGACGCGGGAATGAGCGGAAGAAGCTAGGCGAGCGCCTGGCGTATCGCGGCAATGATGCGGTCCTGGTCCGCCTGGCTCAGATATGCGTGCATCGGCAGGCTGATGACTTCGCCCGACAATTGCTCGCTCACCGGCACGCCGCCATCGGCCACCGGATAGTCGCGATAGGCCGGCTGGCGGTGCAGCGGCTTGGTGTAATAGATCGCGCTCGGAATCCCTTGCGCCTTGAGATCGGCCGCGAGCTTGTCGCGCTGTCCGGGCTTGAGCTTGATCGTGTATTGCGCCCAGACCGACGTCGACTCGTTGCCGACGCGCGGTACGATCGCGACATCGGCAAGGCCTTGCGCATAGCGCGCCGCGACGCGGTTGCGCTCAGCGATTTCGTCCGGAAAGATTTTCAGTTTTTCGATCAGGACCGCCGCCTGGATCGTATCGAGCCGGCCGGTAATGCCGATGCGCGCGGCTTCGGAGCGGTCGACGCCTTCGCCGTGCAGGCGGATGCTCTTGATGCGCGCCGCAAGCGCATCGTCGTCGGTGAAAACCGCGCCGCCGTCGCCGTAGCAGCCGAGCGGCTTCGCCGGGAAAAAGCTGGTCGCGGTCGCGGCACCGAAGGTGCCGAGCCTCTTGCCGCGATAGGTCGCGCCGAAACCCTGCGCCGCATCGTCGAGAATCTTGAGATCGTATGTCTTGGCAATCGCTGTGATCGCGTCGTGATCGGCCGGCAGGCCAAACAGATCGACCGGAATGGTCGCGCGCGGCTTGAGGCCCAAGCGCTTTGCGGTCGCAACCGCTCGCTCGCAGCTAGCCGGATCGAGATTGAAGGTGTCGGGCGCGACATCGGCGATGATCGGCGTCGCGCCAAGTAGCGCCACCATTTCGGCGGTCGCGTGATAGGTGAAAGACGGGCAGATCACCGCATCGCCCGGCTTGATCTCCCAGGCCATCAGCACGAGGAGGAGCGCATCGGTGCCGCTGGCGCAGCCGATCGCATGGCGTGCGCCGGCGAACGCGGCAAGGTCGCTTTCAAAGGCGCGCACTTCCGGGCCATTGACGAACTGGCAATGCGCCAGCACGCGCGCCACCGCGTCGTCGACCGCGCGGCCGAGACGGCGGCGTTGCGCCGCGATATCGATGAACGGAATCGGCCTGTCATCAAGGCGAGTATGTTGATTCATGATCGGACTTGTCTGCCTCTGACTCGATGCCGGCGGAAATTTTGGATCAGCCGGCGACGCGGCGCGGACCTTTGCGGTGCGGCAGCAGCGACTGGGTTCCGCGCGCTTCGAGACAGCGGATAGCCACTTCAAGACTGGCGACGGCCTCGTCGCCGGTGACCGCGGGCGGCTCGCCGCTGCGGATCGCGGTGAGGAAGGCCTGGAACTCGGAACGCAGCGGCTCGGCATAGCCGACCGACAGATGCCGCATCGAATAGCTGCCGTCGGGCTGGAAGCCGAAACATTCGGTGACTTGCAGCGTCAACAGATCGCCGATCAGATATTTGTCGCGCGTCGCGACGTGGATGGTGCGCGCCTTGAACGGGGTCAGCCAATTGGTGTTGATGTGCGCCAGCACGCCGGAGGCGGTGCGGAATTGCAGGAGCGCAATGTCCTCGCGCTCGGCGACGGCACTCGATGTCTGCGGCTGGATCTCGATGATCTCGGATTCGGTGAACCAGCGGATGAGATCGATATCATGCACGGCGAGATCGATGACGACGCCGACATTCGACATCCGCGGCGGAAACGGGCCGACGCGGGTGATGGCGATCGAGAGAATATCCTGGTCGTTGATCGCGCGCTTGATCGACTGTACCGCCGGATTGAAGCGCTCGACATGGCCGACCATCAGCGTGACGCCGGCGCGGCGGGCCGCGGCGACGATGGCGCGGCTCTCCTCAACGGTCGGCGCGATCGGCTTTTCCACCATGATGTGGATGCCGCGCGCGGCGCAATCGATGGCGATGTCGCGATGCAAATGCGTGGGCGCTGCGATGCTGACGGCGTCGACACCGTGCTGCAGCAGCGCCTCGGCGTCTTTGAACCCGGCACAGCCGAGCTTATTGGCGACTTGATCGCGACGCTCGCGATCGGGATCGGCGATGCCGACCAGTTTCACCCCCGGCATTTCGGACAGCACGCGGGCATGATTGCTGCCCATCACGCCCACGCCCACAACGCCTACGCGTAACGCCCCGTCGCTACCTGCTTTCGTCCCACTCATGACCGCAAAAGCCCCCTTCGCGCTACTCGGAGCCGACCCCAGGCTTTTTCACGTAGCACGCCAAATACCACCTGGCGACCGGCCTGTGGGGAAATCGGAACACGATTTGAATCAGAGGGTTACAGGGCGGTCGGGACCCGAGACGGCGTGGTTAGTCTAAGCCGTTGTTATTTCTTAATAATTCGAAAGCCGTCGGACGTTTCTACACCACGGGGCGACGGACGCGGCAGACCGCAGTCACGACCGACGATAATCGTCGTCGATGCGAATGATGTCGTCCTCGCCCAGATAGCTGCCGGTTTGCACTTCGATCAATTCCAGATCGATCTTGCCGGGATTTTCCAGGCGGTGCTGGGCGCCGATCGGGATGTAGATCGATTCATTCTCGTGCACGACCTTGATGTCGTCGCCGACGGTCACGCGCGCGGTGCCGCGCACCACGATCCAGTGCTCGGCGCGGTGGTGGTGCAATTGCAACGACAGCCGGCCGCCCTGCTTCACCACGATGCGCTTGACCTGAAAGCGCGCGCCCTGATCGATCGACTGGTACGAGCCCCAGGGCCGATGCACTTTCAGGTGTTCTTCGGTAACCTTGGGGGCCTTGTCCTTGAGCCGATGCACCAGCCGCCGCAAACCGTCGCCGTCCTCGCGCTTGGCGACCAGAACGGCATCGTCGGTGGTGACCACGACGAGATTGTCGACGCCGAACAGCGCCACGAGCTGCTTGTCGGTTGCCGCGTAAGAGCCGTGACAATCGACGAACTCGACCGCGCCCTGCCCCGAATTTCCATCCGGGTCGCGGCTGGACAGCTCCCACACCGCCTGCCATGAGCCGACGTCGGACCAGCCATAGGTAACCGGCATGACCGCGGCACGCTTGGTGCGCTCCATCACCGCATAGTCGATCGACTTTGCGGTCGCGCGGGCAAAGCACTCCGAATCGAGCGAGACGAAGCCGAGATCGCGGCCGGCATTGTCGACAGCCGCAACCACAGCGGCGACGCTGTCGGGCTCAAAGCCGCGATATTCGTCGAGCAGCAGAGCTGCGCGGAACATGAAGTTTCCGGAGTTCCACAGATAGCCTTCCTGAACGTAGCGCTCGGCGGTCTTGGCGTCGGGCTTTTCGACGAATGTCGCGATGGCAAAAACGTCCGGTCCGATCGCCTGGCCGATGCGGATATAGCCGTATTCGGTGGCGGCCCTGGTCGGCCGCACGCCGAAGGTGACGATGCGATCCGCAGCGGCCGCATCCGCCGCCATGCCGCATACTTTGGCGAAAGCTGACGCATCGGTGACGACGTGATCGGCGGCGAGCGCGACCACCAGCGGATCGCCGTCCCGCTTTGCCGCAAACGCCGCGCCCGCCGCGATCGCAGGACCGGAATCCCGCCGGATCGACTCGAGCAGAATATCGGCCTCGACGCCGATGGCCGCGAGCTGTTCGGCGACAAGAAAACGATATTGCGTGTTGGTGATGACAATCGGCCGGCCGAACAAAGCCGGGTCGGACACCCGGCGAATGGTGTCTTGAAACGTCGATTCCGGACCGAACAACGACAAGAACTGCTTGGGCCGGCCTTCGCGCGAGGCCGGCCACAGCCGTGTGCCGGCGCCGCCGCACATGATCAGGGGAACGATGGATTTAGCCACAATCTTCCTACGTCAATTTCTGTCCGTGCCGATTTCTGCCTGCGAAGATGACGGCCTGCGCCAGATCGCGGCCGGATGGACCCCTCGGAGCTTGGGGATTGTGCCACAGTTCAATTAAGAATTCTTACGCCGTCGCGGGCCGCGCCATGAGCGTAAACGCCAATGAACGTTGATCGGCGGCGCTCACGTCTTCTTGCGCAGCACGCGGCCCGCAACCGCATCGAGCTTCTTCAGAAGCTTTGGGTCGCGCGCCTTCGGCGCCGTGATCAGCGCGTTGTCGAGCGCGCGGTCGGAGCCGATCGGGCACGGCTCGTGCTCGCGCGGAAAATCCTTGGCGAGCCGGCTCACCAAATGCGCCGCCTTTTCGGCATTCGCCATCAGCACTTTGATGATGTCCTGGACGGTGACGGCGTCGTGGTCCGGATGCCAGCAATCGAAATCCGTGACCATGGCGACAGTGGCGTAGCAAATCTCAGCTTCCCGCGCGAGTTTCGCTTCCGGGATATTGGTCATGCCGATCACTGAATAGCCGAGATTTTTGTAGGTGAGACTTTCGGCGAGCGTCGAGAATTGCGGGCCCTCGATGCAGACGTAAGTGCCGTCCCGCACCAGATTGATGCCCTCGGCCATGGCGGCCTCGGCAATGTGAATGCGCAGCCGCGGCGATACCGGATGCGCCATCGAGACATGCGCGACACAGCCTTTGCCGAAGAACGAGCTCTCGCGCTTGTGGGTGCGGTCGACGAACTGGTCGACCAGGACGAAAGTGCCGGGCGGCAGATTCTCCTTGAACGAGCCACAGGCCGACAGCGAGACCAGATCGGTGACGCCCGCGCGCTTGAGCACGTCGATATTGGCGCGATAATTGATGTCGGACGGCGAATTGCGGTGGCCCTCGCTGTGTCGCGACAGAAAGACCACCGGCATCCCGGCGATTTCGCCGACGCGGAGCGGACCCGATGGCTCGCCCCACGGGCTCTTGATCGTTTTCGAACGGACTTTCTCGAGGCCCGGAAGATCGTAAATGCCCGAGCCGCCGATAATACCAAGCACCGCTTTGGTCATGAAGAACTGGTCCCCTCGTATTCGGAATTGGTGGAAACAGATAGGCGAAGCGCCGCAACCTTTGCCGAAAGGCGAAACAAGAATCAATGATTAAGCAGGATCATCGAGATCGCCGGCACATAGGTGATGATCATCAGCGCGATGAAATTCAGCAGCAGAAACGGCAGCACGCCGAGATAGATCCGGCTGAGCGGCGCATTGAATATCGCTTGCGAGGAAAACAGATTCAATCCGAACGGCGGCGTATACATGCCGAGGCTGAGATTGACCGCAACGATGATGCCGAAGTGGATGGCATTGACGCCGACGCCGCGCACGATCGGCAGCAACAGCGGCGTCAAAATCAAGATCGCTGCCGGCGGCTCGAGAAAGCTTCCCGCCAGCAGCAACCCGATATTGAGGATGAGCAAGAGCTCCCATTTCGCCATATGCATGCCGTTGATCGTGTCGACGATCTGCTGCGGAATGCCGCTTGTCGTGAGCAGCCAGGAATAGATCCCGGCCGAGGTGACGATCAGCAGGATTTGCGAGATGAGATAGGAGGACGCCAGCAGGATACGCCACAGGCCGGCGAGATCGACCTCGCGGTAGACGAACATCGTGATCAAGAGCGAATACACCACGGCAACGCCTGCGGCCTCGGTGGGCGTGAACACGCCGCCATAAATGCCGCCGAAGATCACCGCCAGCGACCCGATCGACCAGCTGGCGTCCTTACCGGTCTTCCATACGTTCGCCCAATGCGCCTTGGCGCCAAGCGGAACGCCCTTGATCCGCGCGTAAGCCATGACATAGGCGGCGTCGATGACGCCGATCAAAATGCTCGGCAGGATGCCCGCGGTGAATAACAGAACGGCGGACTGCTCCGCCGACACGGCGTAGAGAATCATGGCGATCGACGGCGGGATGACCACCGCGATGGCGCCCGAAGAGGCGATCAGGCCCACGGCGAAGCGTTCGTTGTAACCACCCTCCTTGAGCGCCGGATAGATCATCCGGCCCATGGCGACCACGGTGCCGACCGCCGTATGCGACATCGCGCCGAACAATTCGGACGCCGCGACCGTCGTCACCGCGAGCGAGCCGCGCACGCCGCCGACAATGGCCATGACCATGGCAATGATGCGCCGCGCGATGCCGCCTTGCGCCATGATCTCGCCGGCGAGCACGAAGAACGGCACGGCAAGCAGGGGAAAGTTGTCGAGGCTGCCGAACATGTAAGTCTGCAGCGTTTCGGTCGGAACATCGGCGACGGTCAGCACCGCGACGATCGACGTCACAAGCAGGATGAGAAAGATCGGAAAGCCGAGGACGAGAAGAATGACCGGGAGGCCGAAATAGATGAGATAACCCATCGCCACAATCTCCTCAGGAATGTGGAGCGTCGGTCGAGCCGGCGCGGGTTCGTATGAGCAGACGGCAGGCGATCAGAAGCGCCATCATGCTGTAACCGAGCGGTATCATCGCCTGCGGATAGACCAGCGGGAAATTCGCCGCCTGGCTGCGCTCGTCGAACTCGGCAAGCTGCCGAATGACGGGCCAGGCGAATGCGGTCACCGCGGCCGCCGCCGCCATCATCACGAGGTCGGACAGGACGTTGAGGAAGTCCCGCAGCTTCGGCGGCAGCATCGCCAAGACGACGTCCATCCTGATCTGGCGCCCCTCCCACGCCACCGCGCAGCAACCGGTGAACACGCAGCCGACCATGAGGAAAAGCATGATCTCCTCGGCCCACGGTATCGAAATACTGAAGAAATAGCGGCCGATGATATTGGCGAAATTGATCGCCACGCTCGAGATCAGGAAAATCGCCGCCGCAGCGCGCGTGAACGCAAGGATGCAGCGCACGCTTTTGGTCAAAACGTCGATCACTGTCGAATCTTTCGGCTGTGCCCGTTACGCATCACTGGGTTGGGGCCTGCCGCGTTCGCCTTGCCGCCTCGGCCACGATCTCATAGGCGTCGTGCACCGCGGGCTTGGCTTTCGACACGTCTTCGCCGACGCTGGCCAGGCTTTTCAGCAACGAAACCTCCTCGTCGGGCGGCAGACTGATCAATTCGCCGCCGCCATCGACCCAGGCCTTGCGCGCCTTGTTGAACAGGTCGACCGCTTGCGGATTGATCGTAACCGTCTCGCCGGCGCCGTCCTTGTCGATGACCTGCTGTAAATCCGGCGGCAGCGATTCGTACCACTTCTTGCTGATTTCGAGCATCAGGAAGATGGACGGCGTATTGGTCTCAGTCACATATTTCGCGGCGTCCTGATAGTGGAAGGCGGAAAATACGGTGATGCCGGCGACCGCGCCGTCGATCGCGCCCTGCTGCAGCGCGGGCAGCACGTCGCCGAGCGTCATCGCCACCGGCGTTGCGCCAAGCCGCTTCAGCGCCACCGACTGGAACTCCGACGCAAAAATCCGGATCTTCTTGCCCTGGAAGTCGCCGACGTGACGGACCGGCGTCCGGAAAGCGATCGAATCCGGCTGCACAAGGAACATTCCTGCGCCATGCAGGCCCTTGTCGGCGCCCAGTCCCAGCATCAGTTTCTTGACGTCTGGATCCGCGGCTAGACGCTGGCCGTGATCGAGCGAATCGACAAGGCCTGGGGTGGCCATCACTTCGAAACGCTCGTCGACGCCAACAAAAAACTCGGGCGGAATGACCGCGGCCTGGATGGCGCCGAATTGCACGCCTTCGATCTGGCGGGGGATCGTGCCCAATTGGCTCGCCGGATAGACCTCCGCTTTGATGCGGCCGCCGGAATCCCGCTCGACCGCGGCGGCGAAATTCTTGGCAAGCTGGTGCGGCGCGTCGTTGAGCGTGGGCGTAGTCACCTTCATCACATAAGTCTTGTCTTGCGCTTTAGCGGCGCCGAGCGCGAGCAGGAGCGAGACAGCGGCGGCGCCGACGGTCAGAGCTGCGCGCGGCGCAATTCCAAAAGCAATGGAATCCATTTCATCCTCCCTCACATGTTCCCTCTCACGCACCCCCTGTTTAGGGGCAACAGCACGGAATATTGCGGCTGCCGCACATGCAGCGCACAATTATCGATACGGCCTGGCCGTGGAGTTTCTTATTGATGGAGTTTCTTATTGGTGAAGCTTTTCGTTGGCGGGCGGTCGCACTCGATCGAAAATCGAGCCCCGTTGCGACAGTCCGTTCCTGACATTAGACGATCCCACACCTCCGAAGGAACTACAATATTTCGAGCGACCGGCGCTACGACGGCGCCGATCGGGAAGTTACATGCCGGCGCGCGTCGCCGCATCGGCAATGATCGCATAGGCTTCCGCCAGCCGCGGATTCGCTTTCGATACGTCGGCGCCGACGCTCGACAAGTTTTGCATCATCGCGGCCTGCTCTTCGACCGGCAGATTGATCAATTCGCCGCCGGAGGACTTCCAATTGGCCTCCGCCTTCTGGCGCAGATCGATCGCCACCGGGTTGATCGCGACGGATTGCGCCGCTCCGTCCCGTTCGACGATGTCTTGCAAATCCTTCGGCAGGGACTCGAACCATTTCCGGTTGACTTCGGCGACCAGAAAGATTCCCGGCTGGTTGGTCATGGTGATGTATTTCGCCGCGTCGATGAAATGCAGTTTGGTAAACGGCCCCATCCCGGCAACCGAGCCGTCGATGGTGCCTTGCTGCAATGCCGGCAAGACGTCGCCCAATGTCATCACCACCGGCGTCGCCCCAAGGCGGCTGAACGACTCGGTCTGGAATCGCGAGGCGAAGGTCCGCAACTTCTTGCCCTTGAAGTCGGCAAGGTGGCGGATCGGCGTTTTGGCGATGACATCGGAAGGCTCCGACATGAATAAGCCGACGCCGTGAAGGCCCTTGTCGGCGCCGAGCGACAGGATCAACTTGATCACCGCGGGATCGGCCGTGAGCTTCTGCCCGTGAGCGAGCGAATCGACGAGGCCGGGAGCCGCGGTGACTTCGAACCGTTCGTCGACGCCGACCCAAAACTCGGAAGGAATGACCGCCATTTGTATGGCGCCGAATTGGGTGCCTTCGATCTGGCGTGCGATCGATCCGAGTTGGCTCGCCGGATAAACTTCACCCTTGATGCGTCCGCCGGAGTCTTTTTCAACCGCAGCCGCGAAGTTCCTGGCATAAGTGTCGGGGACGTCGTTGATGGTGGGCGTCGTAATCTTAATCACAAACGTTTGGTCGTCAGCCTGAGCCGCAGCACCAAACGTCAGCGCCATCGCCACCAACGCTCCGCCGGCAACAGCCAAACGCGCAATACGCCCACGCGCAATACTTCTGCGTTTTGTGCCGACCATAAATTCCTCCCTGCAGGCTTGGCTCCCGCACGCATCGAGGCGGCGGTGAGTAATCCCAAGCCTAGCCATCAATAGTAGCAGGAAATGCGGGGAAACAGTGCGCGGAATCCGGTGTGACTGAGCGCCGCGCCTTGCTACCGTGCCCTCCCGCCCCGCGGAGGGCTTCTCGGCCTGTCTAGTGAATTTTCGCTGCCGCCTCGGAGACTATCTTATAGGCTTCAGCCAGGCGCGGCTTCTCCTTCGATACGTCGGCGCCGACGCTCGACAACAATTTGAGATATTGCGCCTGCTCGTCGTCCGGCAGCCTTATTCCTTCGCCGCCGTTGTCGGTCCAGATCTTGCGCGCATTGTCGGTGATTGCGGTCGCTTGCGGATTGATCGCCACCGATTCCTTGGCGGCGGTCTGGTCGATGATCTGCTGCAGGTCGGGCGGCAGCGCGTCGTACCACTTCTTGCTGATCTCGATGATCGCAAAGATCGCGGGCTGGCCGGTCTCGGTCACGTATTTCGACGCATCCTGATAGTGAAAGGCGGTGAACACGGCGTAGCTCGCGACCGCGCCATCGATGGCGCCTTGCTGTAGCGCCGGCAGCACGTCGCCCAACGTCATCGCCACCGGCGTCGCGCCGAGCCGGTTCATCGACTCGCTTTGGAACGGCGAGGCGAAAATCCGGATCTTTTTTCCTTTGAAATCGGCGAGGTGCCGGATTGGTGCTTTTGAGGCGACAGCGGACGGGTTGACCATGAACAGGCCGACGCCATGCATGCCTTTGTCGGCGCCGAGGCTGAGCATCAGTTTCAGCACGTCGGGGTCCGCCGCGAACTGTTGGCCCTGCGCCATCGAGGTGACAAGGCCGGGCGCGGCCATCACCTCGAAACGCTCATCGATGCCGACCAGAAATTCCGGCGGCACTAACTGGCATTGGATCGCGCCGAATTGCACGCCTTCGGCTTGCCGCGGGATCGGACCAAGCTGGCTCGCCGGATATATTTCCGGCTTGATGCGGCCCTGCGAATTCTTCTCAAGTGCTGCGGCGAAATTCTTGGCGAAAGCATGGATCTGGTCGTTGATCGTCGCCAGCGATATTTTCATCGTATAAGTCTTGTCCTGCGCCTGCGCACCGCCGGACGCGAGCAGGGTCGCCAAGACATATGCGCCGGCCATTGCGGCCATCCGCACGCAGTTACCTCCCACAAAACGCATTTCACTCTCCCCTGATCTTTATTATGTATTTTCAAAGCTTACTGCTTAGCGATCGGCCGCGCCTCCCCGGAAAAATTCGGCACCGCCTCTTGTAGCACGCCGTAGATCGCGGTGCGCTCGCCGGAATCGAGATCGGACTTGAGCTTATCGATCCAGCCGCGCACCATCTCGATCGACGGGCAGACCGGCTTTGCGGCGACAACGCCGTCAATGCCGATGTCAGAACTGCCTTCGTCGCGGGCGAACAGGATTTCGTTGAGCCGCTCGCCGGGTCGGATGCCGGTGAAGACGATGTCGACGTCGCGTCCGGGCTCGAGCCCGCTCAACCGGATCAGCCGTTCGGCGAGATCGACGATCTTGATCGGCTGCCCCATATTGAGGACATAGACCGAAGTCTCCGATGGTGTCGGGCCGAGCGCGTGGCTTGCCGCCGTGATGACGAGATCGCAGGCTTCGCGGATGGTCATGAAATAGCGCACCATGTTCGGATCGGTCACGGTGACCGGCCCGCCGGCCTCGATCTGCGCCTTGAATTTCGGCACCACCGAACCGTTTGACGCCAGCACATTGCCGAAGCGTACCGCGATCAGGCGCATCGGCGGCTTGCCGCCATTGCTGTGACCGGCGCTGCCTTTGCCGGCGTCGAGCGCCTGGCAATACATTTCGGCGAGCCGCTTGGTGGCGCCGAGGACCGACACCGGATCGATCGCCTTGTCGGTCGAAATCATGACCATCGCGTCGGCGCCGGCATTGCGCGCTGCGTCGGCCACGTTGACCGAGCCGAATACGTTGGTCTTGATCCCCTCGTCCCAATCGCGCTCAAGGATCGGCACGTGCTTGAGCGCCGCCGCATGGAATACCAGGTTCGGCTTCGCCTGCGCGATCAGATTGAAAATTCGATCGCGGTCGCGAATGTCGGCGATGCGGCCCTCGATCACGGTCGCGCTCGATTTGGCGGCAAGCTTCTCCAGGACGGCATGGAGCGCCGACTCCGAATTTTCGATAACCAGGAGCCGCCCGGCGCTGAAATTGACCACACGGTCGCAAATCTCCGAACCGATCGAGCCGCCGCCGCCGGTGACGACGACCGTCTTGCTGCGCACGAAATCTTCCAGGCGGTGGTAGTCGATCTTCACGCTCGGGCGCAGCAAGAGATCCTCGACGGCGACCGGCGCAAGACGCAGCGCCTCCTCGCCGGCTTCGAGCGACGGCAGGCGACTCGTGGTCAGGCCGAGCCGGCGCGCCTGCATCAGCATGGTTTCGGGATGAAGCTCGGGCAGGAGCGCGCTCGGCGTGAGCACGAGGCGGCCAATGGCGACGTCCCGCGACGCGAAAGCCGCCACGACTTTTTCGAGATGTTCGGGCCGGCCACGCACCGTTACGCCGCGCAGCGACTGGCCTTGATCGTTCGCTGACGGCGACAGGATACCGACGGGGCGCACTTTCTTGACGGCGCCACTCTCGATGGCGCGCAGCAGCACCTCCGCATCGGCCGCGACCCCAACCACAAGTGTCGGCACCGCGTCGGAGCGCCGCGCATGCTGCTGGGTGCGCGAGTGGCGAAACAAACGGTAAGCGAGACGCGGGCCGCCAAGGAAAGAGATTTGCAAGAACCAATAAAGCGCGATCGTGATCTTGCCGAAGAAATAGGTGCCGTAGAGCGTCGGATAAAGCAGGATATAATCGAGCACCAGTAACGAGACCGAAAGCACCGTCACCGCGCGAATGATGTTCCATAAATCCGGCAGCGAGGCGAAGCGCCACTTGCCACGATAGAGATTGAAAATCCAATACACTGCACCGGCATAGATCAGATAGAACGGCAGGTAGACCAAAAGCCAGTGCTGGCGCTCCTCAAAGCCGCCATTCTCGAAGCGGACATAGAATGTCGCCACCAGCGCGAACGCCGTGAAAAAGAGATCGATCAGGACGATCCCGACGCGACGTGGGTTGCGCAGAAAATCCATCATGGCGTCATTATAGTCCAGTCGGCGCGGGAAGATGAAACATTGATCAAAGCCGGTGGTAGTCGCGGTACCAAGCTGCAAAATTGCGCAGTCCCCGCTCGATCGGGGTCGAGGGCCGGAAACCGACATCGCGCATGAGGTCGTCGACATCGGCGCAGCTTTCCAGCACGTCGCCGGGCTGCATCGGCACCAGTTCCGTGATCGCCTTGCGGCCGAATTCCTGCTCCAGGAGCTCGACAACGCGGCAAATTTCCACGGTGCGATTGTTGCCGATATTGTAGATGCGCCACGGCGCGGTACTGGTGCCCGGATCGAGATCGCCGACCGGCGAGGTCTCCGATTTCGTCGGTGCTATGCCGATGATGCGCTCGACCGCTTCGATCACGTCGTCGACATAGGTGAAGTCGCGCCGCATGCGGCCGTAATTGAACAACCTGATCGGCTGGCCTTCAGTGATGGCCTTGGCAAAGATGAACATGGCCATATCCGGCCGGCCCCACGGGCCATAGACCGTGAAGAAGCGCAGCCCGGTCGTCGGCAGCCCGTAGAGATGGCTATAGGAATGCGCCATCAGCTCGTTCGCCTTCTTGGTCGCGGCGTAAAGGCTGATCGGGTGGTCGACATTGTCGTGGATCGAGAACGGCATGCGCGTATTGGAGCCGTAGACCGAGCTCGACGACGCAAAGACAAGATGCTCAGTCTGGCGGTGGCGGCAGCCTTCGAGAATGTTGAGGAAACCGGAAAGATTGGCATCGAGATAGGCGTGCGGATGCTGCAGCGAATAACGCACCCCGGCCTGGGCGGCGAGATGCACGACGGGGCCGAAGGTGCCGGTGCGGAAAATTTCTTCCGTGGGCCCGCGTTCGGCGAGATCAGTTTTGTGAAAACTGAAATAGGGAAATTGGCGGAGCACCGCGAGCCGCGCTTCCTTGAGCATTGGATCGTAATAGTCGTTGACGCAATCGACACCGACAACGGCGCGGCCGTTTTCCAGAAGCCGCCGCGCCAGCGCAAAGCCGATGAAGCCGGCGGCGCCGGTGACCAGAACCGGTTCCTGCGGCTTGGAATCTTGCGACATGCTCACAGGCGCCACAGATCGACGCCGGCCGGCTGCGTCGTCCGGTCGAGTTGCGACTTCACATCGAGCACGGTGCCGGTGCCGTCTTTGAGGAGCTTGGTCAGGAGCGCCCAGCCGCCTTTGACAAAGCAGGTGTGCGCGACGGCAAAGATCACGGCGTCGGCGGGCCGCAAGGCGTCCAGCGGCGCGAGCTCGATACCGTATTCGTGCTTGACTTGGCCCGCGTCCGCTAGCGGATCGTGCACCTGCACGGCAAGGCCGAACGATTGCAGCTCGGAGACGATGTCGGCGACTTTCGAATTGCGCGTGTCTGGCACATTTTCCTTAAACGTCATGCCGAGCACGGTGACCATCGCCGCGCCGTTGCCGCGCCGCAGCAGCCGGCGGACGCATTGGCGCGCGATGCGCTGGCCGACGCCGTCATTGATGCGGCGGCCGGCCAGGATCACCTGCGGGTCGTAGCCGGCCTTCTCGGCGCGATAGGTGAGATAATAAGGATCGACGCCGATGCAGTGGCCGCCGACCAGGCCGGGATAGAAGCGCTGGAAGTTCCACTTGGTGCCGGCGGCGGCGAGCACATCGCCGGTATCGATATCGAGCCGCTCGAACAGAGCGGAGAGCTCGTTCACGAAGGCGATGTTGAGATCGCGCTGCGCGTTCTCGATCACCTTTGCGGCTTCGGCGACCTTGATCGACGGCGCGCAATGGATGCCGGCGGTCACGACCGACCCATAGACATCGGCAACGATCTGCAACGTTGTGTCGTCCTGGCCCGACACGACTTTGGTAATGGTCTCGAAACGATGGTTCTTGTCGCCGGGATTGATGCGCTCCGGCGAATAGCCGACGGTGAAATCCTTGCCGCAATTAAGGCCTGACGCGCGCTCGAGCCGCGGTGCGCAGTCTTCTTCGACGGCGCCGGGATAAACCGTGGATTCATAGACCACGATATCGCCGCGCTTGAGGCAGCGCCCGACCGTATCGGACGCGGCAAACAGCGCCGTGAGATCGGGGCGATGCGCCTCGTCGATCGGCGTCGGCACGGTGACGATATAGAAGTCGGATTGCGCCAGTGCCGCCGGATCGCTGGCATAGGACAGCGTCGGATGCGACAAATCCGGCTTCTCGACTTCGAGCGTACGGTCGATGCCGGCGCGCAATTCCTCGATGCGCTTGCGGTCGATGTCGAAGCCGATCACAGCTGTGCCGGACCGCGCGAACGCCACCGCCACCGGCAGGCCGACATAGCCGAGGCCAATCACGGCAATCTTGCGTTGATGCGGCAAAACTTAATCCTTGGAATTAACCGCGGCGGGAGACTCACGAAGTTGCGCTCTGTTTAGCCGTCGCGGCGCGTATCGGCAACAGCGGCAGCGTCGCCGGCCCGAACGATCTCATCATCGTTAAGCGGCGACGTACCAATACAAAAACCTCGTTGTGAGTTTTTGGTCTAGCCTATATGCAAGGTCTCAGAGATCACTGCGGCGGAACGAATTCGATGTGCGGCATTGCAGGCTTTATCGGTGCCGCATCCAATATTGCCGGCGGCGATATCGGCACGATCGCCGAGGCGATGGCCGCAAGCATTGCCTATCGGGGACCTGATGACCAAGGCATCTGGATCGACGCCGAGACCGAAACGGCGCTGGTGCATCGCCGCCTCTCGATCATCGATCTGTCCGCGGCCGGACATCAGCCGATGCTGTCGGCGAACGAGCGCTATGTCATGAGCTACAACGGCGAGGTCTACAGCTTCCAGCCGATCGCCGCCGAGCTTGCCGCGCGCGGACATAATTTTCGCGGTCACTCCGATACCGAGGTCATTCTGGAATCGTTTGCTTTAAGCGGCATCGAAGCGACGCTGAAACGGATGATCGGCATGTTCGCCATCGCGCTGTGGGACCGGCGCGACCGCACGCTGACGCTGATGCGCGACCGGCTCGGCATCAAGCCGCTGTATTGGGCGAAGTTCGGCAAGACTTTCATGTTCGGGTCGGAGCTCAAGGCGCTACGCGCGCATCCGGGCTGGACGCCGCGCATCGACCAGAACGCCGTCGCAGCCTTCATGCGGCACAACTACATCCCGGCGCCGCGCACGATCTATGACGGCGTCTATAAGCTCGAGCCCGGCACGTTCCTCACGCTGCCGTGGCAGGGCGAACCGAAAATCTCGCGCTTCTGGGATGCCCGCGCGGTGGCGCGCGATGGATCGCATAGTCCGATCGAGGGCAGCGACGCCGAACTGACCGAGCAACTGGAGGAGCTCCTGAAAGATGCCGTCGGCCGCCGCATGATCGCCGACGTGCCGCTGGGCGCGTTTCTCTCCGGCGGCGTCGATTCGTCGACCGTCGTCGCGCTGATGCAGGCATCGCGCAGCGGCACCGTGAAAAGCTTCTCGATCGGCTTCGATATTCCGGGCTACAGCGAGGCGCATCATGCCGCCGCGGTGGCGCGGCATCTCGGCACCGATCACACCGAGCTTACGGTGACGTCGAACGAGGCGCTCGATGTGATCCCGCGCTTGCCTGAATTCTACGACGAGCCGTTCGCCGATTCATCGCAGATCCCGACCTATCTGGTTTCGGCGATGACGCGGAAATATGTCACCGTGGCGCTGTCGGGCGACGGCGGCGACGAACTGTTCGCAGGCTACAATCGTTATCAACTCACGCAACGATTTTGGCGGTCGCTGTCGCTGATGCCGCGCGCGCTACGCAAGGGCGCTGCGGCGGCGATAACCGCCGTGCGGCCCGACCGCTGGACGCAGCTTCTGTCGGCGCTGCCGTCACGCCTGCGCCCGCCGCAAGCCGGCGACAAGGTGCATAAGGCCGCCGCGGTGCTGCGGCTCGACAGTGCTGACGCCGTCTACCGCCGCCTCGTCAGTCATTGGGAGCCGTCCGAGATCATGCCGCAGGCGCGCGAGCCGGAGAGCATTCTCGATGACCGGACGCTGACGAAGGACTTTCCCGATCTGCTCGCCCGCATGCAGTTTCTCGACCTGATCACCTATTTGCCCGATGACATTCTCACCAAAGTGGACCGCGCCAGCATGGCGGTGGCCTTGGAAGCGCGCGTGCCGTTGATCGATCACCGCGTCGTCGAATTCGCCTGGCGGCTGCCCGAGCACGTCAAAGTGCGCAACGGCGTCAGCAAATGGATTTTGCGGCAAGTGCTCTATCGCCACGTGCCGCCCGAACTGATCGAACGCCCCAAAATGGGATTTGGCATTCCGCTCGGCGAATGGCTGCGCGGGCCGTTGCGCGATTGGGCGGAAACGCTTCTGAGCGAGCAGCGCCTGCGCGAAGCGGGCCTTCTCGATCATGCCATGGTCCGCCGCTACTGGCGGGATCATCTCGATGAACGGCGCAATTGGCAATATCTCTTATGGGACGTGCTGATGCTCGAAGCCTGGCGCGAGCGCTGGGCGTAACTATTAGTTGGCCGACTTGATACCGACGGCGCACCAGAATGGCTCGCTGTCTGAAAATCTTATATCCATGAAGCCGGCGCACTTGAGCATCGCCTCGATCTCGGCACGCGTAAAGCGCTTCTCCAGCCGCGTGCAGAAGCGATCGTAAGCATCGGTGCGCATCACATAGAACGTCTTGTCGGCGTAGTAGGAGAGCGGCAATGCGCGCGGCGACCAGCCGAGCCGCGATAGCAGCGTTGCCGTGCGCGCCAGCGGCCAATAGATCAGCGCCGCAATCGTCTGGCTGACGATAAAGCGCAACGGATGCGGCAAGCGCGAGATTACGAGCCGTCCCGCGTTGCTCATCCGCCACAGAGCCCGATACCACGCCGGGCGATTGTCGAGCGCATAGTAGAGATAGACCAGAAACGGCGCACCCGACTTGAGTTTCCCGGCGATGACTTCGATAGCGGCCTGCGTATCGGGAACATGATGCAGCACGCCAAGCGAGTAAGCGAAATCGAGCGACGCGTCGGGCAACGGCATGTCGGCGACGCTTGCCGCATGGAAGCTCACATTGCTGGCGGCCTTCAGGTTTTGCCGCGCCACCGCGAGCGCTTCCGGGCTGGCATCCAGCACGTGCAAATGCGCGACGCGCGGCGCGACCAGCATCGACCAGCGCCCGGCGCCGCAGCCGACATCGACGCCAGAGCCGCCGCCCGGCGGCAGCAAAGCCCAAGGGAAAATCCGGAAATAGTCGGCAAAGATGTCGCGGCGTTGCTGCTCCGACAGATGGTCTTCATCCTGCCGGAAGGTCGACCATTCTTCGCCGAAGCCGCGCGCGACTTGCGGATCGACGTTATGGTCCGCGCCGGCTTGCACCATCAGCTGGCATGCTCCGGCGCGCCGACAATGGTGTCGCGGCGAAGACCGGGAGTACCGTCGGCCAAGATTTCGCTGACCGGCCGCCGATCGGCCGCGACCAAAGCCCGGTAGAGTTTCTCGTAACGATCGACGCAAGCCTGCAGCGAAAAAAGCTGTTCGACGCGCCGACGTCCCGTTTCGGCGAAGCCGCGGCGCAAGTCGGGGTCTTGCGCCAACCGCAGGATCGCGGCCGCCAAGGCGCGCGGATTGTTCGGCGGCACCAGAAGTCCCGTTTCATTATTCACGACGGCATCGCTGTTGCCGCCGACAGCTGTCGCGACGACCGGAAGGCTTGCCGCCATCGCTTCCAGCAAGGCGTTGGAAAAACCCTCCTGATGCGACGGCAGCACGAAAACGTCGCTGGCGGAGAGCAGGTCGTCGACGTCGGACCGCTCACCGAGCCACATTATATTGTCGGCGATATTCAAAGCCGCGGCGCGGCTCTTGAGCTCGGCCCCGATGCCGTCGTCGCGGCCGATGGCAAGAAGCCGCCATGGGCCGGGCAATCGGTTTTTGACGAGCGCCAGCGCTTCAACAAGATCCCGATGACCTTTATAGCCGATCAGATTTGCGACGACCGAGACGACAAACGCATCGCCTGGGATTTGCAGGACGGCGCGAGTTTGCTGCCGGCTGCCGGTAAAGACCGGCGACGGCATTGCGATGCCGTTGTGGATAAGCGCGAGCTTGCGCCGATCGCCCACTTCCGCTGCAAGCTGATCGACCACGGCTTGCGAATTGCCGAGGATGCCGAATGTGCGCTTGTGCAGCAGCCATTCGACGCCACCCAACAGCGGATATTTGGCGCGATAGTCGGTCAGCGAGCGCCGGCTCATCAGCCTCAACCGGTGTCCGGCGAGCTCGGCGGCGAGCGAGCCGAAAACGTAAGGACGCGGCAGAAAAAAATGCACCACAATCGGCCGCTCGCGGCGCAGCCAGCGCGCCAGCGCGAGCGTTGCCTTCGGCCAGTGCAGAAATCCCGTGTTCGGCAGGCCTTCCACGCGCACGCCCTGGGCGGCGATTTCGCCATCGAGCGGCCCGCCGCGTTCCATCACATAGAGCACAATATCAAGGCCGCGCCGCTTTAACGCCGGCAGGATGCCCGCGATATGACGCTCGGTGCCGCCGACATCCAAGCGCGACGTCACCACGGCAACGCGCAACGATCCATCGGTCAAATCGGCGATCCCGGATTCAGCGCGAATTAAGCTCGGTTCGAGGCCGCGAGCAACGACACGGTCTCGCCGATGCCGCGGTGAATGTCCCCCGCAAAGGCGAAGCCGCGCTCGCGGAAGCGGTCGCACGACACCTCATACGACAATTGGTTCATGATCGGACTGTTCACGAACGACAATTGCAGATGCGGCACAAATTCGCGGATGCATTCGACGATGTCACGCACGGTGGCATTCAGCGTCAGCACGTTGTAGACGCGGCCGTCGAACAAGTCGTTCTTGATGACGAAGGCAACGGCACGAATGGCGTCGAACAGATCGAGATACGGCCGCTTCTGGTCGTAGGCGCTCTGCCAGATGCTGAGCGGCTGTTTCATCACCGCCTGCCAGCAGAACTTGTTGACCGCGGTGTGATAGCGCATCCCGGCCGAGGCGCCGAAAATGGTGCCGAAGCGAAACACGACCGCTCGCAGGCCGCCGTTTTTCGAAAGCCGCTGCACCAGTTCCTCTTCCTTGAGCTTGGTCGTCGCATAAGGGCTCTGCGGCTTGAGCTCCTCCATGGTACAATCTTCGGACACCAGTTCGTTTTGCGTGCCGTAAACGCTGGTCGACGACGGATGAATGAGCCGCGCGCCGGCCTCCTGGCACGCTGCCGCGATCTTCGTCGTCGCCTCGAAATTATTAGCTTCGAGTTCGGCGGCACGATCGAAAGTTCCGGCCGCGTCGGTGATGGCGGCGAGATGCACCACCGTATGCACGCCTTCGACCACCGGGCGCAGATCGATGCTGCGCACGTCGCCCTCGATGAACTGGTAGCGCCCGACCGACGGCAGATCGAACAGCGAGGCGTAGCGCTGCGTCATCATATTGTCGACCATGACGATCTGGGCTTCCGGAAAATGCAGCGGCAGATTGCGGACGAGCGCCGAGCCGATATGCCCGAGCGCGCCGGTGACGACGATTTTCATGTGTTGGCTTTCCGGAACGCAAGAAACTCCGTGTACTCGCGCAGATAATCGGCTTCTTCAAACAGCCGGTCGCAGAGCACCATGACGACCGAGCGCTCCTCCTTGAAAACGACGGTGTTCCATATGGTCGGCGGCACGCACAAAGCGAGATTGTTGCGATCGAGCGTGAACACTTCCTTTTCCCGGCTGTCGTCGCACAGAATGTCGACCGAACCGTGCACGCACAGCATGAACTGCGTGCAACGGCGGTGCGCATGCTCGCCGCGCCGCGCGCCGAGCGGCGCGGTCAGAGTGAACATTCGCGCCATGACGAACGGCACCTGATTGAAGGCCTGCGCGACCACGATCTCGCCATCCTCGCGGGCATAGCGCGGCAGTTCGATGAAGCGGATCCGCGCGATGGAGCCGAGCCAGTCCGGAACGGGAGCCGGGGATACCTGGCTCGCAGTGGGGATTACTTTGTTCGCTGTGGTTGTCATTTTACTCCTCCATCCGTCGTGTCACGCCGCCTCGTCGGGTACCGATCCAGTTTTTGCTTGCGCCGCCACGCGCTCGAAGTAATCGCGGATTCCGGCTTGCAGATCGAAACGCGCGGACCAGCCGGTGAGATTCCCGAACAACCGCGAATTGCCGACGAAATTGCGCTTCTCGATGGGATGCAGATCGCGCGGCTCGGCCACGCGACGAATTTCACCCCGGCGGCCGGTATGTTGCAGCGCCGCCGCGGCGATCAGGTCGTAAGCTTGGGCCAGGCTATTTCCCTGTCCTGACGTAATAACATAGTGCCGGCCGTCGCATATGGCCGGCTTTGCGATCGCGATCCGGAACGCTTCGACGACGTCGCCAAGATGCGTGAAGTCGCGGACATAGGCGCCGTCGCCGTAGAGCGTCAGCGGTTCGCCGGACATGGCACGATTGATCATGACATTGAGGATGCCGCGGTTGGCGTTGATTAAAGCGCTGCCATAGCCGTAAACATTCGACAGCCGCAATGTGCAGGCGCGCAGTGCGCCCCGTCCGGTCGCTTCACGCAGGATCGTTTCGCAGATCTGTTTGTGCCGGTCGTAGACCGAGCACGGATCGTCCCGCGCGCTTTCGTCGACCGGAAGCTTCGGATGGGCGCCGGCGACCGTTACCGTGCTGGCAAAGATCACCGCGGCAGACGTTGGGCGTTTGGCCGCGACTTCGGCGAGCGCGCGGATTGGCGCGATATTGATGTCGTCATCGCCGCGCGGATCGGCTTCGGCGGCGCGCAAATCGGTCCGCGAGGAGAGATGCACCACCGCGTCGGCGCCGTCGAGCAATTGCGACCAGGCGCGCGGATCGCGCAGATCGGCCGCAACATAGTCGATTTGCGTGTTGCGTGGCGTATCGAGGCGCGATGGGCGTGGCGAGCGCGAGACCAGCCGCAGCGCATAGCCGTCACGCACGAGCCGCTTGGCGAGAGCCGTGCCGATGAAGCCCTGCGCGCCGGTGATGACGATGCGCTTCACGACGCGCTCCGACAGAACAGGAAATTGCTGGTATGGGCGATGCGGAGCGCGGCCGGAAAATTATCCATTTGCAGCAGCCCATATTGGCCTAAGACTTTGCCGTCGCATTCCGACCGCAGCGCGAGCTTGTAGCCGGCCTTTTCCACGGCCGCGGTGAATTCCGCGGCATTGAAGAACCAATGCGGGATGCGGCTTGCGTAATAATGCTGCGTAGTGACGTAGGTCGCGAAATCGCCGGCGAAAATATCGGCAAGGCTCAGGAAGCGCGCGCCGTAACCGGCGAGCCGCGCGATCAGGCCTTGCCAGTCCTCGATATATTGGAGGACGCTCGCGGCGTGCACGATATCGAAGCGCAATCCCTCCGGCAGCGCATTGCGAAACGCGGGGCCGCTCTTGCCGGTGAAAATCTCGCGACATGCGCCGGCAATGCTCTCGACATCGACGACGGTATAGCCGACGCGCTCCACGGTTTCGGGCATGGTCTTCACCAGCACCATATATCCGGTGCCGAGCCCGCCGCCGAAATCGAGGATGTCGACGCGCTCCTGCTTGCAGAGCAGCGTCGCGGTCAATGTGGGCAGGATGGCGTTGCGCTGGCGCAGGGCATAGTCGATCGGTTCTCGCGCCAGCGCCAGCGCCAGCGTGTCGCGGGCGGCCGCGATGCTGCGGTCGCGCCAGAGCGGACCGTCGAATCCGGGCCCCGCCGCCGGCGCCTCGGCAAACGAACGGTAGACGCCCTCCCAAACCCGGAAATTCGGGTCAGCGCTCATTCGAGTTGAGCCTCGCGACTTCAGTCTCGGCAGGATGCGGCAACCGGTCATGGGCAATATCGGCGAGCCGCGGATACGCGCCGTCACGGGCCGACACCACCGGCTGCGTGATCGGCCAGCGAATGCCGATATCGGGATCGTTCCACAATAGGCCGCCCTCGTCGGAATGATCGTAGATGCGGCTCACCATGTAATGCAGATCGGCGGTGTCGCTGAGCACACAGAAGCCGTGCGCGAAACCGCGAGCCATATACAATTGACAGGCCCCCTCGTCGCTCAGTTCCGCGCCGAACCAGCGGCCGAACGTCTTCGAGCCCTGCCGCAAGTCGACCGCCACATCGAAAATCGTTCCCCGCATCACGGTCACGATTTGCGCTTGCGGATGGCGGACCTGGAAATGCAGGCCACGCAGGACGCCCTTGCTCGATCGCGAGTGGTTCTCCTGCACGAAATCGTCGGCGATGCCGGTGTCGCGGTAGCGCGGCTTGGCGAAGGTTTCGAGAAAGAAGCCGCGCTGGTCGCGGAAATATCGCGGCTCGATCAGTAAGAGCCCGGAAAGACCGGTTTCCATGACGTTCATCGCCGTGGCGAGACTCGGGCTGAGTGAATGCTGAAGACCGTATTCATGCCGGCCGATTCGAGATCGAGCTCGTCGACGAACGCGTTTGCATCGAGGTCATAGCGCGCGATACGCGTCGGCGCCGGCGGCAGACGATCGACGTTGCGAAAGCCGCGTCGCACCCAATCCAGATTCTGCCGCAGCGTCGTGTAGCGAATGCGCGAAAATCCAACCCACATGTCCTTGCCGAGCGGCAGGATGCCGCGGCACCAGCCGAGCGGCCGGTCTGCATAGGGGCTGCGCGCCCGATTGAGGTCGAAGGCCTGCCTGTCACCGGACGCCAAGTCGAAACGCAGTACGAAGCCGTTCACCGCGGTGAAATAGAGGCTCCCCGCCGCGACATGGCCATCGTGCACCCCTTCCATCCCCAGCTTGAAGGGCGCCCGGCCGGCGGCATTGCCGTTGAGCGGCACGGCGTCGCGCTGCACAAAGCGCGTGACCCAAGGCTCGCCGTCGAGAAAGAACACGAAGTTCGGATGTGACAAATGCGGCTTGGTGGTCGCGACTTTGCGATAATCGACCGTCTGCGAGAAACGGTCCCAGACCGATTCGCCGGTCACGCTCGCCAGATTCAAGAGCATGCCGTCCGGCGCCAGTTCGGCGACGGCGTCAAGCCCTGTGACGGCGACGAAGAGTCTGCCGTCCGGCGCCACAGCCACATGATGTAGATCGTTGAAGCACGGCAGCGAAATGACTTGCCGTATCGCAAACGATGGAAAGTCGCAGATCAGAACTTCGGTCTGGGTGCAGAGATAAGCGCGGTCGCCGCTGATCGAGGCGGCTTTGAAGACGATGGACGGCGCGTCGTCGGCGCAATGCGGAGGCGGCGTTTCGTATTCGAGCACGCGCTCCGCGCGCCCGTCCGCGATTTTGGCGACCAGCGCCTTTTTGTAGAGCTTCCACTCCTGCGTCCAATGCGGCACGCCACGCTGCTCGCCGCCGACAACCCAAATTGCCTCAGGCACTTTGGCCTCGCCCGAGCGGTCCAAGTTGAGCGGCCGCGCCTGCGGCCGGCTTTTGCGCCATCTCGGGCACGAATAGCGGCACATAGGGCCGAATGAACTCTGCGAAGGCGGGACCGCACACGACGTCCTCGACCTGCGCCAGTTCCGCTCGGAACGCCGTCACATCATCATCGGCAGCGCCGTTGCTTCGCAGTTTTCCGAGAACGCTGCGGCGATCAAACGGCACCGCATAACGCCGCCGCGTTTTCACCCATTCGAGCAAATTCGGCACCGTGCTGCGCAGGTAGCCGCGCAGCGCCGCAGAGGGCCCATAGTTGCGGCGTAGAAAATAGCCGAGCCATTCCGCGACATTGTTGCGCAAATTCTCAGCCGTCACATCGGGATCGGTACCGTCGGCCGCTGCGGCGTGCCCGGAAATCCGGGCGATGATCTCGGCAAAATCCGTGCTGAACCGGTTGCGCACCAGATGGTGAACCCAATCCTTGCGCAAGGCGAAGCCCAGCGTCGTCCAATATTGCCGCAGATAGGCGATGGTTGCCGGATCCGACCGTGCTTTTCCGAGCGTGAGCGTGCGCATCGCGGAGAATTTTTCGTGCAGCTGCAAATCACTCAAATTCATTTCGGCGGCTTCGCGCCAGACCGTGGTCAGCGCCGGTGTCCTAAAGGCCGCGTAATAGCTCCAGGAATTACGCAAGCCGAGCAGCAAACGCTCGGCGACCGACGTCGAGCCGAAGTCGAACGATCTATCGTAAGGCATATATCTATAAGCCAGCCGATTGAGCGGCCCGCGCAGCCCACCGAGCAATGGATATTTCCGCGAATAGACCGCGAACCCGCCGATACCGCCGCCACAGCACACGTAATCGCGATTGGAATCGAGAAAATCGAGGCTCTTCTCGATGCCTGAGAACATCAGAAAATCGTCGTTGTCGGCAACCATCGCATAGGGCGTTGTCGCACGCTGCAAGGCGTCCGTCAGTTTGGCGAAGAAACGGCCGAAATCGGTATCGTCGGGATAGCGGATATAGTCGATATCAAGATGCGGAAAGATCGTAGGCGAGCCTTCAAGCAGACGTGCCAATGCCGGGGTGACCTCGCCGTCCGCGATGATGAACTTGTAAGGCAGCCGCGCGGCATTGGCGTGCCACAGAAAGCGCAGCGTAAACAGCGGCCGTCCGCGCAGCGGCAGCACGACGGTCAGGCGCTGACTCAACGGGCGTCCCCACGTGCGCGGTCGAGAACATAGATAAGCGAGGACGCCGGCAGCGCCGCAGCGACCAGCGCTTTTGCCGCCAGACTGCGCAGCGATCCGAGCGTGCGGCCGAGCTGGCGTTTCGTGATCCAGGTCACGACCGGCAGCATCACCGCCGCTTTGACGAACGGTTTTGGCGCGCGAAAGAAATATTCGAGATCGTTGTCGAGGAGCCAGATATAATAATGCCAATTGCCCTCGGCGTGGGCGGCGAGCCTGTGCCTGATCGCCGTGGTGACCCCAGGCTCGGCTTCGTCGATGTAATACACCCTGACGATTTCGTTCACCGCCCTGTTTTTGTAGGTCTTGGCCATATCCAGCCAAACGATGCCTTCCGGCAGATAGTGACCGCGCGCGACATTCGGGAACGGATAGCGCCGCGCTATATCGGTCAACACCACGCCCCACTTTTCGCCGCGCGGGCCATAGACGTACTTTCTCTCGCGCAGATCCACATCGAGCGGGTCGACCGGATACTTGTCGCCGACGATGTTGCCGTGCTGGTCGCAGCAAAGCCCGTCCACCCCGCAAAAATCCGGCCGCGCATTCTCCGGAATCGCGTCCCAAATCCGGGCGAGTTTCTCAAGCGCATCAGGCACCAGTGCGTCGTCGGAGTCCAAGCAGGTGAAGAATTTGCCGCGCGCAGCGTCAAGCGCAAGATTATGCGCGATGTGCTTGCCGCCGTGGTCCTGGAGCAGATAGCGCATCGGGAAACTGGCCGATTTCGTCCAGCCGGCGATCAATTCCTCAGTGCCGTCGGTCGAGCCGTCGTCGACCACGACCCATTCGAAATCGCGCAGCGTCTGCGCCGACAGGCTCGCGAAGGCGCGGTGCAGCGTGTGCGCTCGGTTATAGGTCGGCGTGAAAATCGTAAATAGCGGCGCGCCGGACGTGCCGGTGCGATCGCTTGTCACGACTGCCGGTTCAGCGGCGGTCGCCATAATGTCGAAGCGACGCGATGACCCGGTCGACCTCAGCATCGGTCAGTTCGGGATACATCGGCAATGAGAGGATCTTATCGACGATAGCGCTGGTCACCGGCAGGCCACCCTGCGGCAGCACGGCTTTTTCCGCATACCCTCTCTGCACATGAACGGGCTCGGCATAGTGCACGGTGGAGCCGATCTGATCGGCGCGCAAATGTCCCATCAGGCGGTGGCGGTCGTCGCAGCGCACGACATAGAGATGATAGACATGCGTGGCGTTCGCCCGCGCCACCGGCCGAACCAGCGGCAAGCCGGCGAGGCCGCGGTCATAACGCGCGGCGATCGCCGCGCGCTGCGCATTGTCGGCGTCGAGATGCGGCAGCTTGGCGGCGAGGATCGCCGCCTGCATCGGATCGAGCCGTGAATTGCGGCCGACTTCGTGCGTCTTGCGCGCCTCGTCCCAGCCATATTGGCGAAGCCGCCGCACCCGGGCGGCAAGATCGGCATCGGCCGTGACCACCATGCCGCCGTCACCGATGGCGCCGAGATTCTTGGTCGGATAGAAGCTAAAACAGGCGAGATCGCCCAAACTGCCGAGGCGGCGGGAGCCATAGCGGCCGCCGCTCGACTGCGCGCAATCCTCGATCACCGAAAGCTTGCGCGACCGCGCGATCGCCAGGACCGCGTCCATATCGGCCGCCTGCCCGTAGAGATGAACGGGCAAGATCGCCTTGCTGCGCGGCGTGATCGCGGCTTCGATCCGCGATGCGTCGATCGTGTAATAAGCTTCGTCGATATCGACGAGGACCGGCGTGGCGCCGCAGGCCAGCACCGCCGCAGCCGTCGCCACCGCGGTGTGCGAGACGGTAATGACCTCGTTGCCGGGCCCGATGCCGAGCGCGCGCATGGCGAGCTCAAGCGCATCGGTGCCGCTCGCGACGCCGACGCCGTGCCCGACGCCGCAATAGGCCGCGAAAGCGCGCTCGAACGACTCGACCTCTTCGCCGAGCACAAAGAAGCCGCTGTCGAGAACGCGCGCGATCGCGGTCTGGATGGCCTTCTGATGCGCGCGATATTGCGCGGCGGGCGACGCCCAAGGGATGGCAGCGGTCGCGGACGTTGCGACGGTTTGCATGCTCATGACACGATCTTCACTTCGGGAACATAGACCAGCCATTGCCCGCCCGCGGCGATGAATGATTGTTCTTTCTCGCGGATTTCGGCTGCGTGATTCCAGGCGAACAAGAGCGCGCAATCCGGATATTTCTTCTCGAATTCCGCGTAAGGCTTCACCGGGATGTGGACGCCTGGCGACAGTTTGCCCTGTTTGATCGGCGTCGTGTCGGAGATGAATTCGACATGCGCCGGCGTGATGCCGCAATAATTGGTCACTGTCGTGCTCTTCGACGTCGCGCCGTAGCCGACGACGCGTTTGCCCTCGCGGCGCATCGTCTCGAGCATCTGCATCAGTCCGGCGCGGGATTTTTCGCAATTCTCCTTAAAGCGCCGGTAGGTCTCGGCCCGGTCGAGGCCTTGCGCGCGCTCCTTCGCCAGCTGCTCCTCGACCCGCGGCGCGACCGGACGGCTGCCCTTGGACGCGAACACGTAGCGCATCGATCCGCCATGAGTGACCTGCGACATGACGTCGACCAGTTCGAGGCCGTGCGCCGCGAAAGCGCGCTTCACTGACGTCGCCGAGAAGATAAAGACGTGCTCGTCATAGATCTGGTCGTAGGACGTTTTGGCGATCATGTCGCCGAGATACGGGTCCTCGAATATGAAGACGCCGTCGGGCTTGAGCAGGCGCTGCACGCCGGCACCGACGCCGTTGATATCCGGAATGTGGCACATCACGTTCGCGGCAAGGATCGCGTCAGCATGGCCATGTTCCACCACGATTTCATCGGCGAGCGCCGGATTGAAAAATTTGCTGATGCTCTCAATGCCGCGCTCGCGCGCGACTTGGGCGACATTGGCCGATGGCTCGATGCCCAGATGCCGCACGCCCTTGTCGTGGAAATGCCGCAACATGATGCCGTCATTGCTGCCGAGTTCGACGACGAACGGATGCTGGCGAGTGTTGAGCACTTCGCCGAGCACGAAATTGGCGTAACGCTCGAAATGCGCCTGCATGTAACGCGAGGTGCTGGAATAGAAGGCATAGTTCGCGTGGAACATCTTGTCGGCGTCGGGCTGTTCCACGATCTGAAACATATTGCACGCTTCGCAGAACGCCGGAGCGAGCTCGAAGAAATATTCGCTCGCGACTTCGCTCGGCTGCAAGAAGCCGTTGGCGATCGGCATGCGGCCGAACGTCATGAAGGCCTCGATCGGCGCGCCGCAGACACGGCATTGTGTCGAGAGTCTTTGATCCGGCATTTGAGTGTATCGCCTCGATTGAAGTGATCAGGAAGCCGCTAGCGCCGGGCCGTCGGCAAGCGATTGAGCCTCGGCCAAAGCATAAAGCCGGGTCCGGCGCGCCATCAATTCGTTCCAGGTTCCGGCCTCGACGACGCGGCCGGCTTCGAAGACGCAGATGGCGTCGGCCGTCCGCACCGCGGCCAGCCGATGCGCGACGATGAGGATGCCCATCTCCTTGCGCAAATCCTCGATGGTGCGCAACAGCTCGGCCTCGGATTCCGCATCGAGCGCGCTCATGGCTTCATCCATCAGGAGCAGGCTCGGATTGGTGAGCAGCGCCCGCGCGATGCCGAGCCGCTGCCGCTGGCCGCCGGAGAGTTTGACGCCCTGATCGCCGATGATGGTGTCGAAACCTTCAGGCCAGGCTTGAATGAAATCATAAGCGTGGGCGCGGCGCGCCGCCGCTTCTATCTCGGCCTTCGACGCATCCGGTTTCACAAGCGTGAGATTATCGCGGATCGAGGCGTGAAACAGGATTGTTTCCTGCGGCACATAGCCGAACGCGCGGCGCCAGGCGCGGAGCGGCGCGGTCGCGAAGTCATGATTGCCGAGCCGGATCGAGCCGGCGCTCGCATCGACCAAGCCGAGCAGCGTGTGAACCAGCGTCGATTTGCCGGCGCCCGAACGGCCGGCGACAGCGAGCACGCCCGGGATCGGCAGCGTCAGATTGACTTGATCGAGCACAACGCGTTCGCCAAGCCTAACCTGCAAATTTCGTACCGACAGAGCCGTTGGCAGACCGATCTTGAGCGTTTCGCCGGAGCTGTCCTGCCGCTCCGCCTCGGCCTCCGCGGCCTTTTGCAACTGGTCGATCACCTCGATGGCATGCAGATTGCCGGTCAGATAATGCATTTGCGCCTGAACGGCGGTCAGACGCGGAAACAGCCGCCCGAACAGCGCCAGCACGACAACGATGTTTCCCGCAGCGACCCCCATGCCTTCACCGGCAAGGACGAGAATGGCGGCAAGGGCGATCAAGCCGGTGAATTCCAAGACGCCGCGGACAGTGCCCGGCGCGGCGCTGGCGAATGTATTCGCGTCTTCGAGTTTGTGCACCAGAGGCGCGATCAGCATTGCAGCCCGATCGTCGATGCCGCTCGCTTTGATGAATTTCGCTCCGGCAAATTGCTCGTTCAGCGCCGACTGCAATTCCGCATCGAGCGGCGCCAGACTTTGACCGGCCGCGTAACCTTTCCGGTACAGCCGCACCATGGCCAATGCGGCGACGGCGGCGCAAACAATAAGGCTCACCGTGACCTGCCAGGCGATCAAAAGCGACAGGATCAGGTAAATGAGCGCAACGACCAGACTGCCGACAAGCGACAGCGAGATCGTGAATGCCCGGCCCAGGCGCTCGCTCTCGGTAACGATGGCATTGGTCATCTCGCCCGCCTTCCGGGCGGCGATGAAGCTCCACTTCGCGCGCATGAACGCGCGGAACATTTCGAGCTGACGACGGCTCTGGTAATGCCGGGCGAGTTTCACGCTCCACCAGTTCAGCGCGATGGCGAGAACGGCCTGGATGCCGGCGACCACGACGATGACGGCGAGGATCGGCAGCGGTTCGGTCGCCCCGATAACGGCCAGGCTCTTGTTGACGAGCCCGGTCACCAGCCCCTGGCTGCTTCCGGCCGCCACGCCGACGCGGCTCAAGAGCGGCAGCAGCAGGATGACCGAAATGCCTTCGCTCAATCCGACCAGCGCGGTCCAGGCCACCAGCACTGGAAAGCGCCAGCCCAGCCGCGTCATCAGATCGTCGAACAATTTGAGGTGCAGATTCATTATCGGGCGTAGAACAAAATCTGAGCCAGCCGCTTGCGCAGCGTCCACGGCAGGATCTCTCCAGCCGTCGTCAAAGCGCGATTGACCAGACCGAAAACGCACCGATCCCGCGACAATTCGGGCTCATACAGCTTTCTCTGTTCGGCAAAGCGCCTGCACGCCCACTCGTAGAGTTCCATGTCGCGGGCATTGCAATCTTCGATGATGCGAAGAAGCCGCGGCGGAATGTCGTGCGCGCGCGGCCGTTCCTTGGTCGGATTCTTATATTCGGTCTGCAGCCGCCGCATCGGCCAGCCGTAGACGCGGCGCAGCAAGAGCGCGAGTTCCGTGAGCTGTTCGAGCGGCGCGATCGCCAGGAAATGATCCTCGACATTGCGCTTTGCCATTTCGAGATGATGCGCCTGCACCGGAGCGCCGGTCACCACGGCGCCGCGCGGTCCGGCTGCGGCGTCGAGATCCGGGCTGCCGCTGATCACCCGCACCTGATAGTCGTTGAAGATAATGTCGCCGCCGCTCTCGACATAATCCTCGAATGTCAAAGGTTCGCCGGCCTTGAGATAAGGATCGCCGCCTTGGATACGATAATAGAAATAAGACAGCAGCCGCTCGACCGGATGCCGGACGACGGCGATATATTTCGCCGGACGATTGAAGATGCGGTGCACGCCCATCGGCACATGACCGCTGAGATAGCGCAAGCGGCCGAGATCCCGGCCTTCGAGCACGCGCGCGCAGCATTCATACGTCAGAAGGTCGAGCCCGCCATAGGTCTGGCCTTCTTGCGATATGGTTTCGAACACTTGGCCGCTGCCAAAGCCATGTTTCACCATGCTGCTCAGCGTCGTGCCACCGGTCTTAGCGATGTGCAAATGGATCAGGAGGTCGGGCGCGGTCGGCCGAGCAATGCCGGCGCTATCGCGTCTCACGCTATCTGTTGACATGGCCATGCGGAGTGTCAGAACCAGGTACGGCTGCCGTCGGCTTGCGCCACGGACAGGAAGGGGGCGGCGAATTCAGCGAAAGACCGCGGTGACAGCGCGCTTTCGACCGCCGCGAACTCGCCGCGGATCCGATTGAGGTCGTCCGCGGAGGCGCCCGCCGCGCTGAGCTTGGCCAGCACCGCCCCACGTTCGCGGCCGACAAAGAAGCGTGGCCGCGATTGCAGAATTTTCACAAGCTTCAGCCACTTGCCGCGGATGAAGCGCTTGATTTGCGCGGCGAGCCCGTAATTGCTCCAAAGGAAATCGCGAAAATAACTTTCGATAATGGCACGGGCCTGTTCGGCAGCCGTAGCCTCGTCGCCGCCATCGGCGGCCGCGGCGGCGGCCGCGATGCGCGTGACGACGTCCTGCGCATTTACGGTCAAGCGGCTCCGCAAGAGGTGATGGACCCAGTCCCGCATCGGATCGGAGGAGGTCGAGGTGCCGATCTGCGAATAATAAGTGATCGCCGCCGTGTCGGTATGCGCCTTGCCGAGCGTGAGCGTGCGCATGGCGTGGTAGGTTTCGTGCAGCATCAGATCGGTGAAGTCGATCTCGCTGTCCTCGCGCCACAACGTGGCGAGCGCCGCGGTACGATAGACCGAATAGTAGATCAGAAGCGACAGTGCGCCTTGGCGCAGCCGCTCAGTGACGCGCGGCGCAGAGATATCCCCGGACGGGTAGGTGCGCATGCGATTGATACGGCCATACGCGCCGCCGCCAGGACTGCCGAACCCGGAATAGGCGGAGAACCCGACCGGCTGGCCGCGCGCGCAGACATAATCGGGATGAGCCTCGAGAAAATCGAGCGCCCGCTCGATACCGCTCAAACCGAGGAAGTCGTCATTGTCCGCCAGCATCGCATAGGGCGTGCGCACGCGCGTCAGCGCATCCGACATTTTCGCAAAATACTGGCGGTAGCCGGTGTCGTTCGGATAGCGCACATATTCGATGTCGAGATCCGGGAACGTCCCCCGGCTGTTTTCCAGACAGCGCGCGATCGACAGGTTGACCTGTCCGTCGGCGATCAGAATCCGGTATGGCAGACGAGCTTTGTTGGCGTGCCAAAGAAACCGCATGGTGAAGAGGTGCCGGCCCTTCAGCGCGAGCACGATGGTCAATCGCGGCTGGAAATTGCCACCTTGGCTTGTCATGATCCAGTGCTCACGGATTCAGTCAAGGATTCGCTCCGGCGACCGTCTGGTCACGATACGCCAGGCGCGGCCCAAATGCCGCCGCACCGCCGATGCCTGCCAGCGCAAATTCAGTTCCGACTCGAATCGCCGTTTGGAGAAGTCGAAGCTCACGCCGAGCGGCGCGAAGAAGCGGACCGCGTCCGGCAAGAGCTTTCCGCGCCGGAGCACGTGGCGATAAGGCACCGCTGAAAAGCCTTGGCAAACGCCGAGAAATGGCTCACGCAATGCGTCGCTGCGCCGCGAGCCCTTGATTTCGAAATCCCACGCCGATTCCTCCCGCCGCAGCAAATCGAGCAGCACGCGCCGGTCCCAAAACGCCATTTGCAATGACGTCCGATTCGGCGCGCCTTTGTCGATAGTTCCGATCCCGGGCATATCCACACACGGCGTATCGGCCGCCGGGTTCGGTACCAGGCGCAGATAGGCGGCGCCCTTCGCGCCCATCGCGGCATGCATGCGCGAAACGAGCGCGGTATCGACCGACGCGGTGAGGAAGAAGTCGTCGAGGATCAAGAGGACATAGCGGCTCGCGACGCGCTCCAAGCCGCGCGCCAGCGTCTCCGACCAGGACAGATCGTCGCCGACGCGGAGCGCGGTGACGCGCTGATCGGGAAACGTGAGATGGTTGCTGACTAGATAAAGCGGATAAGGCAGATCGGGCCAAAACCGGGACAGAAGCCCGAAGAATCCCGGCCAGATGTCGGCGCTCCCGTCATAGGATGCGACGACCGCCGATACATCGGACGCAAATTCCTTCACCGCGATCGGGCTCGCCAGGTCGCTGCTGCAACAGTCGTCGCCGCTGCAACAGTCATCGGGTTGTGTCGTAAGCTTGGTTGAAATTTCCACGCTACCGCACTCCGGGTGAAACAGGGTCACCCGAACACACACAACGCAACGCCCGCGCCAAATCGGGCGCAACTTCTAAGCTACGCGGCCGTCACCAGATCGGCATCCAGCACGACCCGAACTTTGCGGCCGAGCAGATCGAGCAGGATGGCGATCCGCTCGCGCTCCGCCATGCCCTCGAACAGGCCGAGGCAGGACGAGAACGCGCCGTCGAGCACGCGCACCTTTTCTCCCGGACGGAAGCCCGGCCGGCAATCGAGCTTGATGAATCCGCTCGCGTCTTCGCGATTTTTCAGCGCGGCGACGACGGCATCCGGCACCGCGGCCGGATCGTCGCCGTTGCAGACCAGCCGCGCGATCCCGACCGTCGAATAGATCGAGCGCCAGCGCTGCGCCGCGAGATCGACGGAGACGAACAGATAGCGCGGGAACAGCGGCGCGGCGACGGACTCGACTTTGCGCGCGTGCCGCCGCCGTTTCAAATAACGCGGAAAATAGATTTCGAAGCCCTGGCGATTGAGATTGGCCACGGCCTTCGCCTCGGCGTTGGGTTGCGTATGCGCGACGAACCAGCGCGGATTGCGATCAAACGTCATGCCGCGCTCTCCGCGGGACGATTGAGGCGGATACCTAGCAGCGCCGGGACCAGGACGCGCTCGGCCCCGATCTGATCGGCGACGGCGGCAACGGATTCACGGGTCGCCTGCAGATCGGTTACGACCAGCGCGTCGAAGCCGCCTGGTACCGCCGCAATAGATTTCACGACCGGCATCCCGACGAACTTGTCGATCGCGGCTTTGGCGTCGATCACCGCGACGATGGCGATGCCCTGCTCCAACGCGCAGATCGTCGCGATCTCGGCGAGGTCCGAGACGCCGGCGAGTGCCACGCGATTCCAGCCGCGCGCATGCGCCACCTTCAGCACGCTTGAGCAGTCCTCCCGCGCGTGCCGAAAGAAGGAAAACGACGACGACAGATATTCCACGGTGAGGCGGGATTTTTCGGCGAAGCCGTACGGCGTCAGGTAATAGGCGTAGCGCCGCGCCGGCGCCTGGCCGATTTTCAAGAGGCCCTTTTTGACGCAGCGCTTGAGATAGGCGTTGACGAGGCCAAGCGCGATGCCGAGGTCGGAGGCAAGCTTGCGCTGCGACTGGGCGCCGTCGCGCTCGACGGACTCCAAAAGTCCGAGCACGATCCTGGCATTTTCCGGTTCGTCGTCCCGCGTCGCTTGGGGCATCACCCTACCCTCCCCTCGCGGCAACAAATACAATGTTCATCATATGAACGTCAAGCTCGATGTTCAGCAGATGAACATGATTAGTATCTTGATATTACATCATAAAGACCGTCAACCGTCACTTGATTCCGGAACCACTCGCAGGCCCTGGCGGCGGGGTCTATACATCTGCGGTCCAGGGGATGGGGGGCGTTTATTTGGCTGACCTTCCTGTAAATCAGGCTGTTCCGGCGCCGCGGCTGCTTTACGTCACGGCGGAGGACTGGGCCTTTCTGTCCCATCGGCTGCCGATGGCGCGCGCCGCGCGCGACGCGGGCTTTGACGTTCACGTCGCCACCCGCGTGCAAAACGGCGCGTCGGCGATCGAGGCTGAAGGTTTTACGCTGCACCCGATCCCGTTCGCGCGCGGCAGCCTGTCGCTGATCGCAACCCTGACGACGCTCGCCGCGCTCCGCCGCGTGAACAGCGAGGTGGCGCCCGACGTCACCCACCACGTC
>DASQRX010000187.1:0-2153 GCA_035642635.1 Xanthobacteraceae bacterium | reverse complement strand
TCCATGAAATCGGGGTAGGCGACCGCCCATTGGAACGCCTGGTAGCCGCCATAGGAGGGACCGGCGACCGCGACCAGATGGCGGACGCCGAGATGGTCGAGCAAGGCTTTCTGCGCGGCGACGATGTCGCGGATCGTGAGGTTCGGAAAATCGGGGCCATAGGCCTCGCCGGTCTGGGGGTTGATATTGCCGGCATTGGTCGAGCCGAAGGACGAGCCGAGCATGTTCGAGGCGACGACGAACGATTTGTCGGTGTCGATCGCCTTGCCCGGCCCGATCAGGCCGTCCCACGAGCCCGGCTGGTTGCCGTTCGCCGGGTTGCGGCGGTCGAAATGGTGGCTGCCGGTGTAGCCATGCGTGCACAGGATGGCGTTGCGGCCGTCGGGCGCCGGCCGGCCATAGGTCTCGTAGGCGATCGTCGCCTCGGGCATGACCGTGCCGTCGGTGAGCGGGAAATCGCGCAAGGTGAAGAACCGGTCCTCGACGGCGCCGATATCGGCGGCGGGGCGCAGCGGCAGGTCGTTCATCGTTTTCCTCCGCAGGGATGCAGGCGGCCACTGTGCCATGCCGGCATCGGCCCGTCACGCGTCGGTCGAGCGCCCCTTCCGACATCGCAAGCCGGCAGGGCCAATCTTCCAACACAGATATGACCGCTCCGGATTTCAGCTGCGGCGCGAACATCCATTCTGAGCGATGGCAAAGCCAAGGTCGGCAAGCACGCGCTCCCGAACGTCCTCCGCCGCGATGACATGACCTACGAACCAGTTACGCAGGTCGCTGAGGAGCGGGGCGCTGTCAATCTGGCGGACGGCAAGGCTTTGCTTGGGGCTCATTCGTGCATCAACGCGCCTACCGATCATGCCGGACCTCACTGGCCTCGGCAGCGTTGCTGGCATGCCCATGCACTCTGTTGACTTTGTCCGAACTGTCTTTCACCGTTCGCGAGCTATTTTTCAGCTTCGGACCACACACGCACCATGAGCCCGTCGGACGCCGCGTGGCAACAATTGATCTCCACATTGCACGCGTCCGGCCGCAAGGCTGCACTCGCGATCACCGGGGGCGGCAGTGGGGCGGTCGGCGAGTTGCTTCGAGTTCCCGGCGGCTCTCGGCTGCTGATCGAGGCGCAGGTTCCCTACGACGCGCTGGCGCTTGCGACGTTTCTCGGCTTTGCGCCGGCACAGGCGTGCAGCTCTGACACCGCAATCGCGATGGCGCAAAGCGCACGGGCGCGCGCAGCCAGGCTGGTGCCGGTGGGCACCGATCTGGTGGGCCTCGGCGCGACGGCGGCACTGGTGAGCGATCGCCCGCGTAAAGGCGAGCATCGATTTCACATCGCATTCGCCAACTCCGCCGGCATCGCGCACTGCACTTGCGTGATGGCCAAGGGCCGACGTGATCGCGCCGCTGAAGAAGACCTCGTTTCGCGCGCGATCGTCCTGTGGCTCGCCCGCGCATGCGGGATTGCCGCGCCGTCGCCGCGCAGCCTGCTCGATGCGGATGAACATTATGCGGAGACGGCCGTCGCGGCCGTGGACACGATCGATCAGCTCTTGGCGGGCGAATTCGATCGCGTCACCGTCCAGCCCGATGGCCAAATAATGCTGTCGGCGCCGCAGCCCTTTGTGCTGTTCCCAGGTTCTTTCAACCCGATGCACGAGGGACATGTATTGCTGGCGCGGGTCGCCGAGGAGGTCAGGCAGCAGCCCTTGGCGTTCGAAATCTCTGTTGCAAACGTCGACAAGCCGCCGCTGGCGGGCGAGACGGTGAGACACCGGCTCTCGCAATTCGCCTGGAAGTCGCCGGTCGAACTCACGCGAGCGCCCACCTTCCTCGAAAAGTCGCGCCTGTTTCCGAGCACGACGTTTGTGATCGGCGCGGATACGGCGGAGCGGCTGGTTGCGCCGAAATATTATGGCGATGACGAGCTCCGAATGTACGTGGCGCTCGAGGAAATCGCTAATTCGGGGAGTGGCTTTCTGGTGGCCGTGCGCATCGACGCGGCTGGGCGCGTACGCGCGCTGAACGACATCCCCCTACCGCGGCGCTATGCCGATCTCTTCACCGAAATCCCCGAGCACCGTTTCCGCTTTGACATATCGTCATCCGAGATTCGCGCCAGGAGACGTGCAGACGAGGGACGTGCAGTTGGT
>DASQRX010000186.1:0-45355 GCA_035642635.1 Xanthobacteraceae bacterium | reverse complement strand
GCTCCGAAAACCGGCTTCGATTCTTCGGGGTCATGCTCTAGCCCAATGCCACGCCGCCATTGCCGATGCTCTGATTGAGTTTCTTGGTGATGCTCTCGATGCGCTCGGCCGCGGCGCCGAGCGCCGCCGCGATCGAGGCCTGCGCCGCCTTGTCGCGATCGGAGGTCAGCACGCGGGCATCCTGGAGCGCCGCAAGCTCCTCCTCCAGCCGCTTCACCCGATGTCCGGCTTCGGCCAGCTCGTCGGCGACCGTGAGCGCCGCCATCACCGTCAGGCGCGTATCGCCGATCTCGCCGAACTTGCTGCGCAGCCCGCTGATCCGCGTATCGAGATCGCGCGCGAGTTCGAGAAGATGACCCTCCTGGCCATCTTCGCAAGCCATCCGGAACTGCCGGCCGTTAATGGTGACGCTGACTTGAGCCATTTCGCCTAAGCTCACGCTCCGTTGGTCGCTCTGTTGCGTCAAAGACCTCAGGCAAGATCACTCGTCGACCGCCAACACGATGCGGATTGTTTCGATCGCCTGATCGATACGCTGCATGACCTCGCGGTTGGCGGTTTCAAGCGTCCGAGCGCGCGCGGTTGCTTCATCGAGATCACTCGCCAGCCGCGCGCGGTCGGTGCCATGTGCCTGAACCTGGTCGGCGAGCAATTCCTCGCCGCGATCGGCCTCGGATCGCCGCTCCGCAGCCGCCTCCAAAGCGTCGAGCGCGAGCGAAAGACGCCGCGCAGCGGTCTCGATTGAATCGGCGTCACTCATCTGGCCATTCACCGCGGCCATCCTAGCCGTCACACGGAACGCGAAAACTGTGCGACAGCAATCGTTTACCGTGAGAACTTTACGTCGTATCGAGGGAACGCGTCAACGACTAGCGGGTTTTTCCAAGGCAAGCCTGTGCATGATTTCGCCGACCGAGCGTCTACATTTGACACAGGGGCCCTCCATGCTATCTGTCCCGGCCTGTTTCCATCACCGCGGCAATCCAACTTCACGCCGCGTCTGGCCTGCCCAATTTTGGCCTGTCCCATTTAGGCCTGTTCGATGACGATGCCGGATCGAGCTGCCGCGGCGGGCGCAAGTCTCGCCCTGGCTCAGAACTTTTCCGCGTCCGGCGCAAGCCCTGCCTCACGAGCGGATCACGACCGCATGGCCAACGCCATCCGGGCGCTGGCGATGGATGCCGTCGAGCAGGCCAATTCGGGCCATCCGGGCCTGCCGATGGGCGCGGCTGATCTCGCGACCGTGCTGTTCACCCGCTTCCTCAAATTCGATCCGGCCGATCCGACCTGGCCCGACCGCGACCGCTTCGTGCTGTCGGCCGGCCACGGCTCGATGCTGCTCTATGCGCTGCTCTATCTGCTCGGCTACGAGAAGATGACGATCGCGGAGCTCAAGCGCTTCCGCCAGTTCGGCTCGCTCACGCCCGGCCATCCCGAGCACGGCCACACACCCGGCGTCGAAACCACGACCGGCCCGCTCGGCCAAGGGCTCGCCAATGCCGTCGGCATGGCCATCGCCGAGCGTCACCTCGCCGCGTTGTTCGGCGGTGAGATCGTCGATCACACGACCTATGTGCTCGCCTCCGACGGCGACCTGATGGAAGGCATCAGCCAGGAAGCGATTGCGCTCGCCGGCCATCTGAAGCTGAAAAAGCTGATCGTGCTTTACGACGACAACGGCATTTCGATCGATGGGCCGACGTCGCTGTCGGATTCCGTCGACCAAGTGAAGCGTTTCGAGTCCGCCGGCTGGGGCGCCAGCCGCATCGACGGCCACGATCCGGCGGCGATCGCCGCCGCGATCGAAGCGGCGCAACGCTCCGACAAACCTACAATGATCGCCTGCCGCACCACGATCGGCTTTGGCGCCCCGAACAAGGGCGGCACCGAAAAGGCCCACGGCTCCCCGCTCGGCGCCGACGAGATCGCGGCGGCCCGGCAAAGGCTCGGCTGGACGTCGCCGCCATTCGAAATCCCAGCAAACATTCTCGAGCGATGGCGCTCGGCCGGCGCCCACGGCAAGCCCGCCCGCGCCGCCTGGCAGCAACGCCTCGCGGCGCTCGATGCCGGCAAGCGCGCCGAATTCGAGCGGCGCCTGCGCGGGGATTTTCAGGACAAGCTCACGGCCTCCGTCAACAGCGTGAAGCAAAAGCTCGCGGAGACGCCGAAGGAGATCGCCACCCGCGCGGCGTCCGAATTCGCGCTCGAGTCCTTGACCGCGGCGCTGCCGGAAATGATCGGCGGCTCAGCCGACCTCACCGGGTCCAACAATACCCGCACCAAAAGCACGAAGCCGATGAGCGCTGCGGATTATTCCGGCCGCTTCATCCATTACGGCGTCCGCGAACACGGCATGGCGGCGGCCATGAACGGCATGGCGCTGCACGGTGGCATCGTTCCTTATTCCGGCACGTTCCTGGTTTTCGCCGACTATTGCCGCCCGGCCATCCGGCTCGCCGCGCTGATGGGACAGCGCGTCATCCTGGTAATGACGCATGACTCGATCGGGCTCGGCGAAGACGGCCCGACGCATCAGCCCGTCGAGCATCTCGCGGCGCTCCGCGCCATTCCCGTTCTGAAAGTCTTCCGCCCCTGCGACACCGTCGAGACGATCGAGTGCTGGCAGCTCGCGCTGCAATCGCAAGACGGCCCGAGCGTGCTTGCTTTGACCCGCCAGAACCTGCCGCAACTGCGGCTCGGCTTTGATGAACACAACCGCTGTGCCTCGGGCGGCTACGAACTGATCGCGGCGGATGACGGCGCGGCCGCGGTTTCGCTGTTCGCGACCGGCTCGGAGGTCGCGATCGCTGCCGCAGCAAAGCAGCTCCTCGCCGCGCGCAAAGTCTCGACGCGGGTCGTCTCGGTGCCTTGTTTCGAGTTGCTGCTCGCTTCGCCCGAAGCCAAGCGCGCGGCCATCGTCGGCAAGGCCAAAGTTAACGTCGCGGTGGAAGCCGGCATCCGCCAGGGCTGGGATGCGATCATCGGCTCCAGCGGAGCTTTTGTCGGCATGACCGGGTTTGGGGCGAGCGCGCCCTACAAAGATCTTTACCAACATTTCGGGCCGACGGCCGAAAAGGTGGCCGAGGCGGCATTGGCTCGATTATGAAGTCGTGACTAGATATGTCTGCCGCCCGGCTGGCCATTTTAAGGGCGGCATAGGAGACCGGGATGTCCCTACGCGTTGCAATTAACGGTTTCGGCCGGATCGGCCGCAACGTCCTGCGCGCCTCGGTCGAGGCCAATCGCAAGGACTTCGAAGTCGTCGCCATTAACGACCTCGGCCCGGTCGAGACCAACGCGCACCTGCTCCGCTACGACAGCGTTCACGGCCGCTTCCCAGGCGTTGTGACGGTCAAGGGCGACACGATCAGCTGCGGTAACGGCGCCATCAAAGTGACGGCGGTCACAGACCCCGCGCAACTGCCGTGGAAGGAACTCGGCATCGACATCGCGCTCGAATGCACCGGCCTTTTCACGTCAAAGAAGGCGGCGTCCGCGCATCTCGACGCCGGCGCCAAGCGGGTTCTGGTTTCCGCGCCGGCCGAGGGCGTCGACATCACCGTCGTCTATGGCGTCAACCACGACAAACTCACCAAGGCCCACATCGTCGTTTCCAACGCCTCGTGCACCACCAATTGCCTGGCGCCGGTCGTCAAAGTGCTCAACGACGCGATCGGCATCGACAAAGGCTTCATGACAACGGTGCATTCCTACACCAACGACCAGCCGTCGCTCGATCAGATCCACAAGGATCTGTACCGGGCGCGCGCGGCGGCGCTGAACATCATTCCGACGTCAACCGGCGCCGCAAAAGCCGTCGGCCTGGTCTTGCCCGAGCTTGCCGGCCGGCTGGACGGTGTCGCGATCCGCGTGCCGACGCCGAATGTCTCGGTGGTGGATTTCAAGTTCGTCGCCAAACGCCCGACCACCGTCGACGAGATCAACGGCGCGGTAAGGCGCGCCGCCAAGCAGCAACTCAAAGGCATCCTCGGCTATACCGATGAGCCGAACGTCTCGAGCGACTTCAACCACGATCCGCACTCATCGGTCTTTCACATGGACCAGACCAAGGTGATCGACGGCACGCTGTGCCGGGTGATGTCGTGGTACGACAACGAGTGGGGTTTCTCCAACCGCATGATCGACACCGCGGTGGCGATGGGCAAGCTGGGGTAATCGTGAGTGCTATGAGTTCCAGCGCCGGCCTATTGATGAAGCCCGCTTTCCGCAACCTCGACAATGCCGACGTCAAAGGCAAACGCGTCCTCTTACGCGTCGACCTGAACGTACCGATGCAGGACGGCAAGATCACGGACTCGACGCGCATCGAGGAAATCGCCCCGACTATCACGGAACTTGCCAACAAGGGCGGCAAGGTGATCTTGCTGTCGCATCTGGGCCGCCCCAAGGGACCGAACCCCAAAGAGTCGCTCCGCCCGGTGGCCGCCGAAGTGGCGCGCATCGTGCAACAGCCGGTCGCCTTCGCCGAGGATTGCGTGGGCCCGAAAGCCGAAGCCGCCATCGCGGTGATGAAAGACGGCGACATTCTTTGCTTGGAAAATACCCGGTTTCATCCCGGCGAAGAGAAGAACGACAAGGAATTCGCCAAAAAGCTCGCCGCGCTCGGCGACCTATTCGTCGATGACGCCTTCTCGGCGGCGCATCGTGAACATGCCGCCAACTCGGCGATCGTGACGGTCTCCAATCTGCCCGCCTATCCGGGCCGCGCCATGCAGGCCGAGCTCGAGGCGCTGCATAAAGCCTTCGAGACGCCCCAGCACCCCGTGGCGGCGATCGTCGGCGGTGCCAAGATTTCTACCAAGCTCGATCTGCTCGGCCATCTTCTGCAAAAAGTCGAGACCCTCATCATCGGCGGCGGCATGGCCAATACGTTCCTTGCCGCGCTTGGTAAGCCAATCGGCAGGTCGCTGTGCGAGAACGATCTCATTGCCAATGCGCGCGAGATCATGACCAAGGCCAAGGTCATGAACCGCGAGATCGTGCTGCCGGTCGATGCCGTCGTGGCGCGGAAATTCGCCGCGCATGCGCCTTCGCGCGTCGTCTCGGTGGATGAAGTCGGCGACCTCGACATGATTCTCGACATCGGGCCAAAGAGCGTCGCGCAAGTCATATCGGTGCTCGGCCGCACCAAGACCTTGGTTTGGAACGGCCCGTTCGGCGCGTTCGAGATGGCGCCGTTCGATAACGGCACGCTTGCGGTTGCTGAAGCGGTGGCGGAACTGACGGACGCCAAGAAGCTTGTCAGCTTTGCCGGCGGCGGCGACACGGTGGCGGCGTTGAATGCCGCTTCGGTCCGCGACCGGCTGACGCATGTCTCGACCGCGGGCGGCGCGTTCCTTGAATCCCTGGAGGGGAAAACGCTGCCGGGCGTCGAGGTCCTGATGGTATCTCCGCCGTCACCTGATTAGATTATAAGCAGCACGCATTCGCAAATATTCGCCGGACTGCCGCCGGCGCCGAACGTCGAGGAGAGCGCAATGAATCTCAGCGAATTGAACAAAGTCGCGGAAGCGATGGTTGCACCCGGCCGCGGCATCCTGGCCGCCGACGAATCGACCGGCACGATCAAGAAGCGTTTCGATTCGCTGGGCGTGGAATCGACCGCCGACAGCCGCCGCGATTACCGCGAAATGCTGTTCCGCAGCTCAGACGCGATGTCGAAATACATTTCCGGCGTCATTCTCTACGACGAGACCATCAGACAGAACGCCAAGGACGGCACCCCCTTGGTCAAGCTCATCGAAAGGGCAGGCGCGCTGCCCGGCATCAAGGTCGACAAGGGCACCAAGGCCCTGCCGTTCTGCGCGGGCGAACTGATTACCGAAGGTCTCGATGGCCTGGGCGAACGGCTTGCCGAATACCGCAAGCTCGGCGCCAAATTTGCCAAGTGGCGTGCGGTGATCGATATCGGCGCCAACATGCCGAGCTACAACTGCATCATGACCAATGCGCATGCGCTGGCGCGCTACGCCGCGCTGTGCCAGCAGGAAGGCATCGTGCCGATCGTCGAGCCGGAAGTGCTGATGGACGGCGATCACGACGCCGATCGTTGCGCCATGATCACCGAATGGGTTCTCAAGACGGTTTTCGAGCAGCTTTATTATCAGCGCGTCGCGCTCGAAGGCATGGTGCTCAAGCCGAATATGATCGTGCCCGGCAAGAAGTCGGCAAAACGCGCTTCGGTCGAGGAAGTCGCCGACAAAACCTTGAAGGTGCTCAAGGCCTGTGTGCCGGCGTCCGTTCCCGGCATCGCGTTCCTGTCGGGTGGTCAATCCGATGAAGAGGCGACCGCACATCTCGACACCATGAACAAAATAGGTCCGCTGCCCTGGCGCGTGTCCTTCTCCTACGGCCGCGCGCTGCAGGCCGCGCCGCAAAAAACCTGGTCGGGCAAATCTGAAAATGTCGCGGCCGCGCAGCGCGCCTTCAGCCACCGCGCCATGATGAACGGCCTTGCCTCGCTCGGCCAATGGAAAGCCGATCTCGAGCGGAAAGCCGCGTGACGCGAACCGACGCCCCGCGCCAGCGGCTCTATCTCGTTACGCCTCGCATCGAAGACCCGGCATCGTTTGCGCATGAAGTTGATCAGGCTTTGGCCGCCGGCGATGTCGCGGCGGTGCTGCTGCGGCTCGCCGACGGCGACGAGCGCAAGCAGATCGATCGCGTCAAAACGATAGCCTCCGTCGTGCAGCGGCGCGATGTCGCACTTCTCCTCGACGGGTATCCCGAAGTCGCCGCACGCGCCGGCGCCGATGGCGCGCATATCAGCGGCATCGAGGCCTTCGTCACCGCGCTCGCGGTGTTGAAGCCAGACCGCATCGCCGGCGCGGGCGGCTTGCACAGCCGTCATGATGCCATGCTCGCAGGCGAATCTGGCGCCGACTATGTGATGTTCGGCGAGCCCGACCGCCGCGCTCATCGCCTACCATTCGAAGAACTTGAAGAGCGTCTGGTATGGTGGGCCGAACTCCTCGAAATTCCCTGCGTCGGCTATGCCGGGCATTCCGGCGAGGTCGCGGCGCTGGCCCGTACGGGGGCAGATTTCGTTGCACTCGGTGAGTGGATATGGAAGGAGCCGCAAGGCGTCGCCGCGGCAATCGCGGCCGCAGCCGAAAATCTCGCCGCGCCGGTTCCGCGATGAGGCCGACGAACGCCCGGACATCCGGCCGCGCGACGGCCTACATTGCTATTCTTGCAGCGATGATGCTGGCGGCGGTTTGTCCGCATCTCGCGCGCGCGCAATCCGGACCGCCACAAGCGCCAGCCGCCAATCCTGTAACCAAGCCTGCAACCAAGCCTGCAGCCAAACCCGCCGCCAAGCCGGGCCCCGCCAAAGGCTCGGCCACCGCGGGTACGGCGCCAACGCCTGCGCCGGCAAGCAAGGCGGTGCTCGATCCGGCCTATGGCGCCTTTCAACGCGGCTATTTCCTCACCGCGTTCCAACTGGCGGAGCAGCGCATTGAGCAGGACAAAGACCCGAAATCGATGACGCTGCTCGGTGAGCTCTATGCCAACGGACTGGGCGTACCCAATGACGATGCCAAGGCCGCCGACTGGTACAAGCTTGCTGCCGCACGTGGCGACAGCAACGCCATGTTTGCGCTCGCATTGTTCAGTCTCCGCGGCCGAGCGGGACCGCGCGACCGGCAGGCCAGCGCCAAATGGCTCGCCGCCGCGGCCAAGCTCGGACACCCGCAGGCCGCCTACGACCTCGCGCTCCTTTACATCGAGGGGCAGTTGTTCCCGCAGGATTTCACGCGCGCCGCTGAACTGCTCCGCACCGCCGCCGATGCTGGCAGTCCGGACGCGCAATACGCGCTCGGCACCTTCTACAAAGAAGGCCGCGGCGTGCCGAAGGACATGCATGAGGCGGTCCGGCTCTGGGCGCAGGCCGCGCTCGCCGACAATACCGATGCGCAAGTCGAGTACGGCATCGCGCTTTATAACGGCGACGGCGTCGATCGGAACGAAGGGGTCGCCGCGCTGATCTTTCACCAAGCCGCGCTGCACAACAGCGCGATCGCGCAGGACCGGCTGGCGCTCATTCTCGCCAGAGGCCGTGGCGCCCCCGTCAGTCCGATCAACGCGACCAAATGGCATCTGATTTCCCGCGCCAATGGCGAAACCGATCTCGAGCTGGACGACTACGTCGACAAGCTCGATCCGACGACGCGCGCCGCCGGCGAGAAGGCGGCAAAAACGTGGCTCGACGCGCAAAAAGCGAGTCAGGCGGCGCAACACCAGAACCCATAACCGCTGCGAACGCCTTTCCGCTTGCACTGCGACGCCGCCAAGGCTACGCGACAGGGCTACGCGACAGGCCGACGCGGCGCGGCCCAACCCAATCAGACATTCACAACAGAGACGTGCTTTTATCCCGACATGCTTCATTCCGCCGTCCTTAACGTCATGATCAAAGCGGCGCACCGCGCTGGGCGCAGCCTCAAGCGCGATCTCGGCGAGGTCGAGCAGCTGCAGGTTTCGCTGAAAGGGCCGCGCAATTTCGTCACCGCCGCCGATCGGCGCGCCGAAGAGATCGTGCGCGAGGAACTCGCCAAGGCGCGGCCCGATTACGGCTTTATCGGCGAAGAAAGCGGCGCGCACGAGGGCTCTGACAAAACCCATCGCTGGATCGTCGACCCGCTCGACGGCACGACCAACTTTCTGCACGGCATTCCGCACTTCGCGGTTTCGATCGCGCTCGAGCGCAACGGCGCGATTGTCGCCGGCCTGGTCTATAATCCCGCCAACGACGACCTGTTCGTCGCCGAACGCGGCAAGGGCGCCTTTCTCAACGACCAGCGCATCCGCGTCGCCGGGCGGCAGCGGCTTTCCGAGGCCGTCGTCGCCTGCGGGCTGCCGCACTTCGGGCGCGGCGACCTCGCGGTGGGGCGCCGAGAGATCGCCGCCGCCCAGCAGCATTTCGCCGGCCTGCGTCGCTTCGGCGCAGCCGCTCTCGATTTAGCCTGGATCGCCGCCGGCCGCTTCGATGCTTATTGGGAGCGCGACCTGTCGCCGTGGGACATGGCCGCGGGCATCGTCTTGGTGCGCGAAGCCGGCGGCTTTGTCACCGACATTGACGGCCACGACTCAATCTTCACCAAGGGCAGCGTCGTCGCCGGCAACTACACGATGCATCGTGAGTTGCTGAAGCTCCTCAAAGAGGCCGGCAAGGAACTCGACAAGGAAGCCAGCAAGGAAGCTTTGGCGCCGTGACGCCTCCGCCCGGGATTTCGCTGCGGGTGTATCAAGCGGACGATGAAGATGCTGCCGTCGCGCTGTGGCTGCGCACCTGGCAGGCGACTTATCCGCAGATCGATTTCGCCGAACGGCTCGATTGGTGGCGCGAACGCTGGCGCACCGAGCTTTTGCCTGCAGCCGAAGTCGTGATCGCCGAGACCGGCGGCAGCATGATCGGTTTCGTCACCATCGATGCCACAACGCTCTATCTCGATCAGCTCGTGGTGGCGCCGGAATATTGGGGCGCGGGCGTCGGCTCGGCGCTCATCGCGGAAGCCAGGCGCCTATCGCCGTCAGGCCTCGATCTCGACGTCAACACCGACAATGCGCGCGCCATTGCCTTCTACGGCAAGTGCGGATTTGCCGTCACCGGGCATGGCAAAAACCCGATCACCGGCCGCCCGATCCACCGCATGAGCTGGCGGCCGTAAGTTTCGCCAAATCCGGTGCGTGCGCGGCGCGCTCACGTGTCCCGAAATTGCAGTTTCGCTAAGCGCGCATAGAGGCCGCCGCCGGCCGCAAGCGTCTGGTGCGCGCCTTCCTCGACGATGCGGCCTTCATTCATGACCAAAATTCTGTCGCACGACTGCACCGTCGCCAGCCGATGCGCGATCACGATCGTGGTGCGCTCGCGCATCAGTTCGGTGAGGGCTGCGGCGACCTGGGTCTCGCTTTCGGCGTCGAGCGACGACGTCGCTTCGTCGAGCAGAAGGAGCGGCGCATCGCGTAAAATGGCGCGGGCGATGGCGATACGCTGGCGCTGGCCGCCGGACAGCGTGATGCCGCGCTCGCCGACTTGGGTGTCGAAGCCTTGCGGCAGCGCCGCGATAAAACCCGCCGCATTGGCGTGCTCCGCGGCGCGCGCGACTTCGGCATCGGACGCGTCGGGGCGGCCAAAGCGGATATTGTCGCGCACCGAACTTGCAAACATCACGCTGTCCTGCGGCACAAGCGCGATGCGGGCGCGCAAATCCGCCGGATCGAGATCGGCCAGGCGCACGCCGTCGAAGGTAACGCGGCCCGCGACCGGATCATAAAAACGTAGCAGGAGATGAAAGATCGTGCTCTTGCCGGCGCCGGACGGGCCGACGATCGCGAGTTTCTCGCCCTGTCGCACGCGAAACGATACGCCGTTCAGCGCCGGAGTGTTTTGCCGGGTCGGGTATGAAAAACGCACGTCTTCGAACGCCGCTTCGCCGCGCGGCGGCACCGGCAGGGTCAGTGGCTGCGCCGGCCGGAGGATCGCAGGCTTGATCGCGAGGATCTCGAACAGCCGCTCCGCCGCTCCCGAGGCCGCCGCGATTTCGCCGCCGACTTCAGACAACGAGCCCAAGGCACTCGACGCCAGCACGGCGTAGAGGATGAATTGTCCGAGGCGGCCGGGCGTGATTTGCAGCGACAGGACTTCCTGCGCGCCGATCCAGAGCACGACGACCACGCTTGAGGACACGAGAAAGATCGCAAGCCCGGTGAGCAGCGCGCGCGCCCGGATCGAGTCGCGCGCGGCGAGAAACGCCTGTTCCACCGCGCCGCGAAAGCGCGCAATGCCGAGCCGCTCATTGGTGAACGCCTGCAGGACGCGGATCGCGCCGATCAATTCGGCGGCGTAAGCCGAGGCGTCGGCAAGCGTATCCTGGGCAAAGCGCGAGCGACGGCGCACTGCGCGGCCGAACGCGTAGAGCGGCAACACGATGATCGGGATCGCGGCGAGCACGAAGGCGGACAGCTTTGGGCTCGTGACCACCATCATGACGCTCGCGCCGACGAACAACACGCAGTTGCGCAAGGCGACGGAAATGGAGGATCCGACGCTGGCTTTGATCTGGGTCGTGTCGGCGGTGAGGCGCGAGATCATCTCGCCGGTCCTCGCTTCGTCGAAGAATGCCGCGGACAGCGAGGTCAGATGCGCGAACACGTCGCCGCGCAAGTCGGCAACGATGCGCTCGCCGAGCGTGGTGACGAGGTAGAAACGAGAGGCACTGGCAAAGGCGAGCACTGCCGCGATCCCGATCATGACCAGGAAATAGCTGTTGATCAGACTGAGGCCGCGTTCGGTGAAGCCGAAATCGATCATGCGCCGGACCGCAAGCGGCACGACGAGCGTGGTTACGGCCGCAAGCACCAAGGCGCCAAGCGCGGCGAGCGCCCTGCCCCGGTAACGGCCGATATAGGGCAGAAGGGAGGCTAGCGGCCGAAGGTTAGGCCGGCGTCCGGCCGGTGCGGCGGGCGTCAAAGATACCGGGTACTCGGGCGTCCCTGTCACGGTCGCGGATCCGACCGCGACTTCGACCGGTTTGGCCGCCGCAGGCCCCGTTGCATCGTTCTGGGCGCGTAAATTCATCTAGGCACGCAAATTCATCGATATTTCTGCGCCCCCCCGGCTGCGAGGCCGGACAATGCCCCTTGGGCCGCACCCTGGCAATGCAGGGACGCCATGCAACTCAGCGCAGCATCGGCTTGTCGGAACGTCATTGGCACGTTATACAGCCGCCAAATTTCCCGAAGCCATAGTGTTTACGAAAGCGCCCGAACGACGCCATGAAGCCCGATACGCACCCCGATTACCACACCGTCAAAGTGATCATGACCGACGGCACCGAGTTCACCACGCGCACGACCTGGGGCAAGCCCGGCGATACGCTGCATCTCGATATCGATCCGAAGTCGCACCCGGCCTGGACCGGCGGCCAACAGCATCTGTTGGATCGCGGCGGCCGTTTGTCGCGATTCCAGAAGAAGTTCGAAGGCTTCTTGAAGAAGTAACGGGCGAAATGGCTTGAGCTTAAGCTCAAGCCTCGGATTCGAAAGCCGCCTTCAACAGCCCCAATTGGCGCTCGACCGGATTGTCGACCATGACCTTGAGGTCGGGCGGCGCATGCATCGTGGCGTCAAGGCGCCGCACTTCGGCCTGCAGCTTGGTCGACCGCGCAATCAGCTCCTGGAGCTTTTCCGGCAATAGCGCCAGCGATTTGGCGTCGCCCGGGTCGCAGGCGGCAAGCCGCACCTTGCTCTTTTCCTTGTTGGCCTGGGCGAGCGTCATCTCGCCCTCTTTCACCGCGCGGTGCAGAAGGAGCCAAGAGGCGAGCTGCATCAGCCGCGTCGTCAGCCGCATGCTCTCGGTGGCGTAAACCAGACCGGCGCTGCGCTCGAGTTTCTTGGATTCCGCCCGGCCCGAACCGTCGAGATAGCTCGCGGTTTCCTCGACAAGCGCCATTCCATCGCGAAACAGGGTCGCGAAGACTTGGGAACTCGCCAGACGCTCGCTGAACGAAACCGGCGCGCCAAGTTCTAGTGCACGCTTGTCGGACATATACGCCTCACACACCGGCTCCAGCATCGCGCGGCGCGCGCGCACTGTCCAGCGTCGCGGGGAATGAAGTCGCCGACATAGTTGCCGGCGGACGGCGAACGATCCCCGCACGACGCAACGATTAGAACGAAAAGATGAATAAAAAAGAGCCGCCGTTACCGGCGGCTCAAGGTGATAACAGGGAGGCGTCAAACAGAGTGGACAGGAGCCACTCAATGTCCAGAAGATGGACACGCTCTGTAATGAACGAGAAAGCTTAACGAAAGGTTAAGGAATCTCAGAAACTTGGCGAATCTTTCTCAGACGTAGCACGAGCCGGCGAACTGCCAAAGGGCAAATTATTGAAATCTCTCATTTCTTAAAGAACATGTCGGCAGCCGATTTCACCGCCTGCTTCTTGGCGATGTCGCCCTCAAGCCGTGCGATCTCGCCTTTCAGTAACGCAATGCGCGCGGTGAGCTCGCCCGCAGAGAGCAGCGCCAGATCCTGCCCGATCTCATGCACAATCTTCTTCTTCGGCGCGTCTTCGTCGTCGAAAGCCGGCATATTTGCGCTCCTACCCGATAATTTTAACGCTCACGGCGGGTCTTGTCACACACCGGCGGCGGCTTCGCTTCAACCTCCCCGTTGACCGAGGCCCGCGCCGCAGCGCCTAACAGATGCGGCAACCAAACCGGCGAAAACTCGCCTGACCCTTTGAAAGTAAACGGGAATATTCTTGCCCCGCGCGACCGCAACGGCTACTAGTTCCGGCCGGTGGTGCGCGCCGCCGTAAGTTGGATTGCGCGCATACGGGACGGGCAGTCGCGATTTTGGCGCAAAGCCTGTTAGGTAGTCGGTCGGTCGATCCGTGATCGCGGCGCCAACGGCGCCGGTCGCCGGCCTCGGAGGTCATTTTTTGGCATTTTTGCGCACCGCACGTTTTAGCACCGCGTATCTCTGCGCGATGTTGGCGGTCGTTGTTGCGGCCCTGTTTGGCGCTTCTGCGGCTCATGCCGTGGACGCGGTCAATGTCCGGACCGACGCCGCCGCGATCGATCTCACCGACGCGGTCGAGTTCCAGCACACCGACAGCGGCCGCATCCAGGTTTCGACGGCGCCGGGCGCCGACGGCATCATCCGCCGCATCGAGGTGCGCGGCCGCGAGGCCGGAACCAACTGGGCGGTCTTCGCGCTCGCCAATAACGGCGAAGAGCAGATCGACCGGCTTATTGTCGTGCCGCATTACCGCATGGTCGGCTCCGGCCTGATCTGGCCCGATCTCGGCCTCTCGCGCATCGTTTCAATCACGCCCTCATCGGGCGATCCGCCCGACCGGCAGGACAATCCCAACGCCGATATTTTCCGCATCACGCTCGACCCCGGCACCGTGATCACCTTCGTCGCGGAGCTGCGGACCGACAACCTACCGCAGATCTATCTGTGGGAACCCGACGCCTACAAAGACAAGGTCAATTCGCTCACGCTCTATCAAGGTATCGTCATCGGCATTGCCGGCCTATTGGCGCTGTTCTTGACCATCCTGTTCGTGGTCAAGGGCAGCGTGATGTTCCCGGCCGCCGCGGCCTTGGGCTGGGCCGTGCTGGTCTATATCGGCATCGACTTCGGCTTCTGGCCGAAAGTCTTCGACATGTCGTCAAGCGCCGAGCGCATCTGGCGGGCGTCGGGTGAAGCGATCCTCGCGGCGACGCTTTTGGTGTTTCTGTTCGCCTATCTCAATCTCAATCGCTGGCACGTGCGTTACATCCATATCACCATCGGCTGGCTCGCCTTTTTGGGCGCGCTGGTTGCGGTCGCGCTGTTCTCGCCGGCGGTCGCCTCCGGCATCGCGCGCATATCGCTGTTCTTCGTCGCGGTGCTCGGCTTCGCGCTGGTGATCTATCTGGCGACGCACGACTACGAGCGCGCTGTGATGCTGATCCCGACCTGGCTGCTCTTGGTGGTCTGGGTGATCGCCGCCGCGATGACGGTGCTGGGTTTTGTGACGAACGACATTATCGGGCCGGCTTTGCTCGGCGGCCTTGTGCTCATCGTCATGCTGATCGGCTTTACGGTGATGCAACATGCCTTTGCGGGCGGCGCGGCCGGCGGCATCGTGTCCGATGTCGAGCGCCGCGCGCTGGCGCTGACCGGCGCCGGCGACATGATCTGGGACTGGGACGTCCCCGCCGACAAGGTGTTCACCAGCCCGGAGACCGAAACCGCCCTCGGCTTGAGCCGCGGATCGCTCGAGGGGCCCGCCGCAAAGTGGCTCGACGTCTTGCATCAGCTCGACCGCGACCGTTTCCGCGCCACCCTCGACAGTGTGCTCGAGCAGCGCCGCGGCCGCGTCGCGCAGGATTTCCGCCTGCGCACCGCCGACGGTCACTATCTGTGGTTCACGCTCAAGGCCCGGCCCGTGGTCGGGTCGGACGGCGAAGTGATCCGCCTCGTCGGCACGCTGACCGACGTGACCGAATTCAAGACCGCCGAGGAGCGGCTCCTGCACGACGCCGTCCACGACAATCTCACCGGCCTGCCCAACCGCGAATTGTTCCTGGACCGGCTCGAAGCGGTGCTCAGTTTCGCCAAGGCCGACACGACAATCCGGCCGACCGTGATGGTGATCGATCTCGACCGCTTCAAACAGGTCAACGATTCCGTCGGCATGGCGGTGGGCGATTCAATTCTGCTCACGCTGGCGCGGCGGATCGGCCGGCTGATCAAGCCGCAGGACACTCTGGCGCGGCTCTCCGGCGATCAGTTCGGGCTGATCCTCTTGTCGGAACGCGAGTCCGCGCGCATCACCGCGTTTTCCGAAACCGTCCGCCGCACCATGCGGGCGCCGATCACGTTCCGGGACCGCGAGATTTTCCTCACCGGCTCGATCGGCCTGACGCTCGGCGAGACCACCGAGCCGCAACGCGCCGAGGAAGTGCTCGAGGACGCCGAGCTTGCGATGTATCACGCCAAGCGCGGCGGCGGCGATCGCATCGATGTGTTCAAACCGGCGATGCGGGCGAGCAAGGCCGACCGGCTCTCGATCGAGTCCGACCTGCGGCGCGCGCTCGAACGCGACGAGATCATGATCCTCTATCAGCCGATCATCCGTCTCGACGACCGTTCGGTCGCCGGTTTCGAGGCGTTGGCGCGCTGGAACCATCCCAAGCTCGGCCGTATGTCGCCAATCGAGTTCATCAACATCGCCGAGGAAACCGGCCTCATCGTCGATCTCGGCCTGTTCGTCCTCGACCGCACCGCGCGGCAGCTCTCGACCTGGCAGCGCACACTGCGCCAGCGCGAGCCGCTGTTCGCCAGCGTCAACGTGTCGTCGCGGCAATTGCTGCGGCACGATTTGATCCAGGATATCCGCACCGTGCTGGCGCGCTCGCTGCTCACCCGCGGATCGCTCAAGCTCGAAATCACCGAATCCGTGGTGATGGAAAACCCCGAACACGCCGCCCAGATGCTGCACCGGATCCGCGAACTCGGCGCCGGGCTTGCGCTCGACGATTTCGGCACCGGCTATTCGTCACTGTCCTATCTGCAGCGCTTTCCGTTCGACACGATCAAAATCGACCAATCTTTCGTGCGGACGACATCGAAGGGCACGCGGCCGGTGATCCTGCGCTCCATCATCACGCTCGCCCACGATCTCGGTATGGATGTCGTCGCCGAGGGCGCGGAATCGGATTCGGATGCGGTCGAACTGTCACAGCTCGGCTGCGAATACGCGCAGGGTTTCGTCTTTGGCGAACCGATGACCGCCGAGCGGGCGCGGGCGCTGCTCGAGCCCGAGACGGCAGGGATCAGGCATCAAGAATCAGCAATCAGAACAAAAGTTTTCTGATGGCTGATTCCTGATCTCTGATTCCTGTCACGCGTGCCCGGCCTCGTTCGACAGCATGCCGAGATCGATCCCGATCTTCTTCAGCGCCAGGTCGTATTTGCCGCCGATATCGGTGCCAAAAATGAGATCGGAGTCCGCGGCGCAATGCAGCCAGCCGTTACCCTGGATCTCGTTTTCAAGCTGGCCGGGCGCCCAGCCGGCATAGCCCAGCGCCAGGATCGCGCTTTCCGGCCCGTCGCCGCGCGCGATCGCTTTGAGAATATCGATAGTGGCGGTGAGACAGATACCGTCGTCGATCGGCAGCGTCGAATTCTCGATGAAGAAATCGGCGCTGTGCAGGACGAAGCCGCGCTCGGTCTCGACCGGGCCGCCGCGCATGACCTTCACGACGCCAGCGCGCGTCGGCAATTGGATCACGTCGGCCGACGGGATGACATTGAGCTTCACCAGAAGGTCGGAGAAATTAATGTTCGGCGCCGGGTGATTGACAACGATGCCCATCGCCCCCTCCGATGAATGCGCACAGATATAGATCACCGAGCGCGAAAAACGGTCATCGAGCATCGCCGGCATGGCGATGATCATCTGGCCGTCGAGAAAACCTCGGCGCCGGCCCTTCTGCGTTTTGGCGCGCGGCAGTTTCATAGTTTAAAGGTAGCTCATCGACCCGCGTTTGCAAGCGAACGGCACGGCAAAAAGTTCACGTTATTCCCTCAAAACCTGCGCCTAAATTTTGGCGGCGGTAAGCCGTTGGCGTCGTGTCAAGTTAACGTATGGTCACAATCATGTCAGTGGCACTTGGCCGCGGATCGCCTTAGACAGCGGCCATGATAGTGACGATGCCAAGACAACTTCGATCAACAATTGCCGCTGTGACGCTGCTCTGCCTTCCCGGCGCCTGCATCGGCACAGCGGCCGCGCGGGCGCAGGATGCATCCGACTGGGATGCGCAAAACCATACTGCGGCCCGCCTGATCGCGGGCTCGCAGCTCGCCGGTTCGGCCACGAAAATTTTGCGTGCTGGCGTCGAGATCAAACTCGATTCCGGCTGGAAAACTTATTGGCGCGATCCGGGCGATTCCGGCGTACCGCCGAAACTCGATTTCTCTGGATCAGATAACGTCAAATCCGTCACCGTGCTGTGGCCCGCGCCGGAACGGTTTCCGGACGGCGCCGGCGGCAATTCAATCGGCTACCTGGATCACGTAATCCTGCCGCTGCGGATCACGCCGCAAAACGCCGCCAAGCAATCGTCGCTGCAACTCAAGCTCGGCTACGACATTTGCGGCAATATGTGCGTGCCGGTGGAGTCCGAGCTGAAGCTTTCGCTCAACGGCGACGGCGCCGAAGAAATGGCGATCGAGAAAGCCGAGATTCGCGTGCCGCGGCGCGTCGCGCTCGGCGAAGGCAATGCCGCCAAAGGCAGCGACGGCAAGAGCCTCGCCATCCTCGCGGTCCATCGCGAACCGGGCGACGCGCATGACCGTGTCGTGGTCGAGGTCGCGGCGCCCGCGGGCGTGCCGGTCGATCTCTTTGTCGAGGGACCGACGCCGGATTGGTCGCTGCCGCTGCCGGAACTGAAGGGCGGCAATGGCGCGACACGGCAATTCAGCTTCGACCTCGATGGGCTGCCGCCCGATGCCCACGCCCAAGGCGCGACACTGACATTCACCGCCGTTTCCGGTGACGACGCCATCGAGGTTCCAGTCCATCTCGACTAATTTGCGCGAGACGCTAGGTTATGCCGCCGCCGCCCGGGTGGCGTCATTTTTATACCGAGAAACGCGAGAGGATTAGGATCATGACTATCAAGGTCGGCGACCGCGTACCCAGCGGCTCTTTCACGGTGATGACGGCCGACGGGCCGAAGCCGATGACCACGGACGAATTATTCAAGGGCAAAAAGGTGGTGTTGTTCGCCGTTCCGGGCGCCTTCACGCCGACCTGCCACAAGAACCACCTGCCGGGCTTTGTGAAGAACGCGGCCGCGATCAAGGCCAAGGGCGTCAGCACAATCGCCGTCACTGGCGTCAATGACGTGTTCGTCATGGACGCCTGGAAGAAGTCGTCCGGCGGCGACGGCATTGAGTTTCTGGCCGACGGCAGCGGCAACTGGGCCAAGGCTTTGGGCCTGACGGCGGACTTGACCGAGCGCGGGCTTGGCGTCCGCTCGCAGCGCTACGCCATGGTGGTCGAGGACGGCGTGGTGAAGACGCTGAATGTCGAAGACTCGCCGGGCAAGGCCGACATTTCCGGCGCGGATAATTTGCTCAAGGGTCTTTGAGAGCTTTATCCGCTCATTCCCGCGCAAGTGGGAATCCAGTTCCTGGGTCCCCGCTTTCGCGGGGACGAGCGGGCTAGGCTTTTCTACTTCGCCACTCGCCCCGCCGTCCGTATCTCACCAATCGCCTCGCGCGCCAGCACATCGGCGCGCTCGTTCATGTCGTGGCCGGCATGGCCCTTCACCCAGTGCCAGCGGATCTGGTGGTGCCCGAGCGCCGCGTCGAGGCGCTGCCAGAGGTCGACATTCTTCACCGGTTTCTTGTCGGCGGTGCGCCAGCCGTTGCGCTTCCAATTGCCGATCCAGGACATGATGCCGTTGCGCAGATATTGGCTGTCAGTGTGCAGGTCGATACGGCACGGTCGATTGAGCGCTTCCAGCGCCGAGATGGCGGCCATCAGTTCCATTCGATTGTTGGTGGTGTTCACCTCGCCGCCTTTGAGCTCTTTCTCATGATCGCCGAATGTCAGGATCGCGCCCCAGCCGCCCGGCCCGGGATTGCCGGAACAGGCGCCGTCGGTGTGAATGACGACATGAGGCAGCAGCGGTGCGTCATTCACGGCTCGCTCACTCCGTAATCGCGGAAGCTTTTGATCTTCTGGTGGAAGCGAAGCTTGCGCGCGTATTCGCGCGGATCCTTTGGCCGCACCAAGGCGCCCGGCGGCACGTCGAGCCAGTCGACCAGCCGCGTCAGCAAAAACCGCAGCGCAGCACCGCGCGCGAACAGCGGCAGCATGTCCCATTCGGGTTGCGACAGCGGGCGCGCTTTGGCGTAGCCCGCCAACAGCGCCCTGCCCTTGGTGACGTTGTAGGAATGGTCGGACTCGAAGCACCAGGCATTCAGACAGATCGTAACATCATAGACGAGCGTATCGGTGCAAGCGAAATAGAAATCGATCAGGCCCGACAACCGGTCGGCGAGAAAAAACACATTGTCGGGAAACAGATCGGCGTGGATGACGCCTTGCGGTAGGCCGCGCGGCCATTCGCGTTCCAGCACTTCGAGCTCGGCCGCGACCAGCGTTTCCAGATTGCGCTCCACGTTGTGCGCGCGCTCGCGACAATTCTCGTAGAGCTGGCGCCAGCCGGCGACCGAAAGCGCATTGTCGCGGCGCATCGGAAAATCGGCGCCGGCGAGATGCAGTCCCGCCAAAGCCTCGCCGAGCGCCGCGCAATGTGCCGCGCTCGGCCGGCGGATCCACATGCCGTCGAGGAAGGTAACGACCGCCGCCGGCTTTCCGGCAAGCCGGCCCAACACCGTGCTGTCCCGGTTCTTCACCGGCTGCGGACAGGTGATACCGCGCGCCGCCAGATGCTCCATCAGCTCGAGGAAGAACGGCAAATCGCCTTCGGCAACGCGCCGCTCGTAGAGCGTGAGAATGTAATGGCCGCGGCCGGTATGGACGAGAAAGTTCGAATTCTCGACCCCTTCGGCGATGCCTTTGTACGACAGCAGATCGCCTAAGTCATAGGCGGCAAGGAAGCGGCCGAGGTCTTCGGCCGTGACATCGGTATAGACCGCCATGAAGGGCTCCAAACGACCGTCGCGGCTAACCCGGCCTAGGTGTCCGCGTCAAGCTGCGCCGCCCGCGAGCCAGGCGGAAAACCGTGCATAGAGATCGGCGGTTTCGGCGCCCCCGTCGCGGTAGACGACAGCCGCCAGTGCCCGGCCTTCGGCATGCGCGATGCGAAACGCCATGTAGCGGTATTGCTCCGGATAGTGCGAGGTCTCTTCCTCGAACAGCGCGTCGAAGTCGGGCGACGGCTCGACCGGATCGAGCCGGTCGCGCTCATAGATCATTGCGCGCTCGGCGATCAGCCAGGCGCCGCCGTGGCGCTCCACCCGGTCAAGGGTGCGCGAGCATGAGGTGAGATCCACCTCGACGCCGCTGAATTTTTGCCGAACGCGGATGATGACGCTGGTCTCCGCGATTGCCCGATCCTTGTCGACCTTGATGAAGGGCGCGGAAAAATGATGCCGCGACCAGGTATGGCCGGCACCATGGCTCGCCCGGCAACGCTCGACGAATTGCTCGAACGGCCCGCGAAACCAAGACACCGAAATATGCCCGTCCGCGGTAAAGGTCCCGCGCAATTCCTTCCATTTGCCTTGGTCACGACAGAGACCCCAGGCATTGATCAGCTCGGCAATGGCGAATTTGTCGGCGTATTCCATTTGTCGGCTATTCGATAGGTACTGGACCTCGGGCGCGCGGGCACCATAGATAGCCGCGTTAAACCGTGCAATTACTGGCTCCCCGCCACTTCTTCCCGTTCACCTCCACGCAAACCGGCGCCGCCGCCGCCGTCCACATGAAGTTCCAGGAATGAAAGCCATCGTCATCCACCAATACGGCCCGCCCGACGTTTTGCGGTATGAGGACGTTCCCGATCCCATGCCGCGGGCCGGCGAAATCCGCATCAAAGTGCATGCCGCAACCGTCAATCGCGTGCTCGATGTCAGCCTGCGCGCCGGCAAGGAGACTTTCCGCGGCCCGGTCTTGCCGCTCATTCCGGGCGTCGACAGCGCCGGCGTGGTCGACGCGGTGGGGCCGCAGGTCACCGGCTGGCGCGTCGGCGATCGCGTGGCCGCGGCCGGAATCATGCCGCTCGAAATCTGTGCCGAGGATGGCCACGGCTATGACGGGCCGCGCGGCATGATGGGCATCAAGCGGCCCGGCGGCTTCGCCGAACGCGTGGTGGTGCCGGCCTGCGCCGGCGTCGCGCTCCCCGACGGCTTGGATTTTCATCGCGCCGCGGTCGTCATGCGCCACGTGCCGACGGCCTGGAATCTGCTCTTTCACGTCGCGCATCTGCAATTCGACGAGACCGTGCTGATCATGGGCGCGGGCGGCAATCTCGGCTCGATCGGCATTCAAATCGCCAAGAACGTGATCGGCGCGCGCGTGATCGCGACAGCGGGCTCGGACGACCGCGTCGCGCTCGGCATAAATCTCGGGGCTGACCACGGCATCAATTACAACACGCAAAATCTGCGCGACGAGATCATGAAAATTACCGGCGGCAAGGGCGTCGACGTGCTGTATGACAACATCGCCAATCCGGCTGTGCTGCCGATTGCTTTTCACGCTATCGGCATGAACGGCCGGCTCGTCACCGCGGGCGCGCATGCCGGACCGAATGTCACGATCGACTTTTCGCACCTCTATCACAAGCAGATCACGATCCGCGGCCGTCCGGGTTACACACCCTCCGATCTGCCGCATTGCCTTGCCGCCGCGGCGCTTGGGAAAGTCATCCCACAGATCGAGTGCGTGCTGCCGCTATCTCAGGCCTCAGAAGCGCATCGCATGGTCGAAAACAACGAAGGTCAGGGCAAGATCGTTCTCGACCCGACAATTGGATGAGCAATTTGACGGGAGATAATTTGGGGCTGATTATTTGATCGCTATTTGGAGGCCGTGGCGTCGCGCCTCATGCGCGACGCGAACTAATTAGTTCAATCGAATTAGCTCTTGCGCGATGCCCGCTGCCGGACGGTTTCTATTTCCACGGCCTTCGCCATCAGCTCATTACCCATTGCCTCGAGATTGGTGGCAATCTCGGTGCGGGCAATGGTTGGCGATTTGGCGAGGCGTGCGCATCCAGCATAGTTCGCGCTAAATGGGCACTGCCATTGCTAGTTGCAAGGGCAATTATGCATAGCCGAAATGTTATGCAAAGATTTGCTGCTGGAACCTGCCTAAGCTGCAGGCACGCCGCAATCTTGAGCAAAAAAATATGGAACTCATCAGATATCGAGCAAATCAGGAATCATCCACTGGCTGTGTCGCGCGCACCGACGGCCGCGCCGCGAAGGCGGCGTGCCAATTGGCGATGCGCAAATGGCCTTTGCGCCAGTCTTCGTCGCCAAAGCGAAAGTCCAGATAAGACAGCGCGCAGCCGATCGCGATGTGACCGATGCCAAATGGCGACCTGGTCAGCGCCTCCGCTTCGCGTTCCAAGCTGTCCAGGACGGCCCCCTTGCGCACCGCCGCGCTCGCCATGTGCGTATCGGAGGGGTGCGCGCGCATACGTTCGTCGCGCAGCAGGACCATCATATCCAAAAAGCCGTCGCCGAGCGCCTGGCGCCGCAGCGCGATCATGCGCGCCTTGCCGGGGCGCGGAAACAATTTCGGCGCGCCGTCGAGCGCATCGAGATATTCACAGATGACGGGGGAATCGTAGAGCACCGTGCCGTCGTCGAGCACCAGCGCCGGAATTTTCGACAGCGGATTGTCCTTCATCAGCTCGGCATGCGGCTTGGCCGTCGCCGCGATCGTCCGCACGCAGGTGAGCCGATCGGCGAGACCGCGCTCGTGAGCGACGATCATGACCTTGCGCACAAAAGGCGAGCGCGGCGACCAATGCAGTTTCATGAAATGTCCGGCGATGCCTTATGCGTATAACAGCTTGAGCCCATGACGGCCCCGTGAAAGCACCCGGCGAATGGCGTTTTCCCCGCCATAACGCTAGCATTCCGCGGCGTTACGGTCGAGCGATCTCCGGGGTGCTCGGCTTTCCCTCTCGTCACACTCGAACAATCGGAAATTTTCTGGATGGACTACGACCCGCGAAGCGAGCCGCATAATCTCGCGCATGACCCGACGACGAGCCTCGTCGTGCCGCGCCCGATCGGCTGGATCACGACCATCAGCCCGTCAGGCGTGGTTAATCTGGCGCCCTATAGCTTCTTCAACATGATCGCGAGCCATCCGCCCTTCGTGATGTTCTCGTCGAATTCGCGCAAGCACAGCCAGATGCACGCCGAAAGCGGCAGCGAATTCGTGTTCAATCTCGCGACCTATGATCTGCGCAAAGAAATGAACATCAGCGGCGGCAACTATCCGGCCGATGTCAGCGAGCCGGAGCTGGCCAAGCTCGCCATGGCGCCGTCGCGCAAGGTCAAGCCGCCGCGCGTCGCGCGTTCGCCGATCGCGCTCGAATGCGTCTATTCGCAGACGGTGAAGCTCGTAAGCAAGAACGGCAAGACGCACAGCTATGAAATGGTCATCGGCGAAGTCGTCAATGTGCATATCGACGACGCCGTGATCGTCGACGGCATGGTGGACATGTCCCGCCTTCGCGCCATCGGGCGGCTCGGCTATCGGGGCGACTACACTGTCGTCGACAATATATTTGAGATGCCGCGGGTTTAGCTTTTGGCAGCTAGCGCTACCGCTTCCTCAAGCCCTTTCGCGATCAGGCAGCCGGCGCCGGCAAGTGCTTCGAGTTTTGCTGGCGCGCCTTCACGCGCGCTGCCGATCAGCGCGCCGGCGTGGCCCATTTGCTTCTGCTCCGGCGCGTGGCGGCCGACCACCATGGCGATGATGGGTTTGGCAAAGCCGCGGGCGGCTTCAGCGAAGGCATATTCCTTGTCGCCGCCAATCTCGCCGCAATAGAGCACGGCCGTGGTCGCCTCATCGCCGGCGAGCGCCAGCAGATATTCATGCGGGTTGCGGCCGATCACGCTGTCGCCGCCGACATGGACAACGAGGCGCTGGCCAATGCCGGCAAGCGTCAATTGCCGCGACAGAGCGAGCGCCACGGTGCCGCTGCGCACGATGACGGCGAGCCGGCCTTGTTGGCAAAAGCTCGGCGCAATCGAGCCGAGCAATCCCCGCCCCGGCACGAACAGGCCGAGCGTGTTTGGCCCGATGAGCCAGCTTCCCGCCGCGCGCGCCAGCGCCGCCGCGGCGAGAGCATCGTGCACCGGCACATATTCGGCCGCCGCCATGATGGTCGGAATGCGCGCCGCGGCACATTCAGCGATGGCGTCGCGGACACCTTCGGCGGGGGTGTAAATCAGCGCGATGTTCGGCTTCTCCGGGACATCGCCGATGCGGTCGTAGAGCGGCAAATCGCCCATCGCGGTGCCGCCGCGGCCGAGAGCTATGCCGCCAAGGAGCGGCGTGCCGGCCTCCCGCATGCCGGCGACCTGATTGCGGGCGTAGCGTCCGGTGGGGCTCACCACCGCAACCCGCCAAGGTTCAGGATCGAGGAACGGCAGGCGCAATCGATCCGACAGCAATTGGCCCGACATGCGATAAAGTCCCCAGCAGAAGCCACGTGACTGGAACTCTAGACCATGCGTCTTGCCGAGGTCGAAGGAAAAGCCCTGCTGCGCCGCCACGGCCTTGCGGTGCCGCGAAGCCTGCTTATTGCTGCCGGCGAAGATGTGCCGGACAGCGCGGCAACCTGGCCGGGCTTCCTGCTCAAGGCGCAAATTCTCGAAGGCGGGCGCGGCAAGCGCGGACTGGTGCGCCACTTCGCGACCGCAGCCGAGATCCGCAACGCGCGGCGGCTGATCCTCGCCAATCTCGAAGAGGCCGATACGCCGCTCTTGCTTGAAGAAGCCGTGCCGATCGTCCAGGAGATTTTCGTCGCGGTCCGCATCGACGGCACACGGCAAAGGCTCGAAATTCTGCTCGCGCCGCAAGGCGGCGAGAATGTCGAGCAATCGGCAAAGCTCGCGCGTATCCCTGTCGAGACCACGGCGCCGACCACGCCCGACGTGATTTATGCAGCGATCGCCAAACTGTTTCCGACAGAGCTTGCGGCACGCATTGCACGCTACGCCCGGCGCCTGCCGGATATCGCCCGCCTTGAGGACCTGGAACTCCTCGAAATCAATCCGCTGGCGCTGACCGACGACGGCAGGCTCATCGCCTGCGACGCCAAGATCATCCGCGACGACAGCGCGGATTTTCGCCACGATTCGCAGGAGTTCTCGATCAGCCGCGCGCTCGCCGCGCGTGCCCTCACTCCGCTTGAGCGCACCGCGCAAGATCTCGGTTTCCAGTTGGTCGAGACCGCGGGCGACGTCGTCCTCGTCACCTCGGGCGCGGGGCTCGCAATGATGATGATGGACCTATTGGTCGACCACGGCCTGCGCGCTGCGAGCTTCATGGACAATTTGCACGGGGCGCCCGACGAGACCATGACAGAGCGGCTGCAAATCGCGCGCGCGCTTGCCGCGCGGTCCAACATCAAGGCGATCGTGTTCCAGACCGTGATCGCCTCGCGCTCGCTCGCCGAGCGGATCGACGCACTCGCCGCGTGGATTACATCAGCGCCATTGCCGAAGCCGCTGTTCGTCGGGCTTGCCGCCGGCCACGCCGCAACCCGAAAGATGAGCACGCACGAAGCAATCGCAAAGCTGCGCGCCCTAGGCGTCGCCGCCTTCACCGATCCGGTCGCGCTGGCGAAAGCCGTATCGCTGGCCGTCGGCTGAAATCAGCCGGACGGCCGCCGGACTATATAGAATGCGGCGTAGAGCCTCTTGCACAGCTTGGAAAAACTTCCGCCAAAATCCCGCCGCTCGCCCGGCGCCAAGTCGAAAATGTAATCGCAGCCGTCGCCGGCGCAGTAAAAGGTGCCGGTCCCGCGCAGCGTTTTCGCGTATTCCGCATTTTCATGTCCGCAATCCGGACAGACCAAGAGAATACGCGCAGCCGCGCGAACCTGCCGGATATCGGGGCTGTCCCCCATCGTCGTCCCCATCGCCCCGCCGATCGCGCATATTGGCGGCGCGATTCGAATCGCTCATATCTTATCAGAAGCCGACAACCGAACCTCGCGGTCCAGCGACCGGCAACCGCGCTAGCCCGGATAGCAACATGATTCTTTTCTAGACATCTACGCGACACTGATCACATTCACGACGGCCGAGCGTGGCGGCAATCCGGTCGTGTCGGAAATCCTGCATCAGCTCGACCAGATGACGCAGGCGCGGCGGGCGAGGCTGATCGCCGCCAGGGGCAATGTGCCGGACGTCATCTGGCTCGTCCTGTTCGGCGGCACCGTCGTGACCGTCGTTTTCACCTACTTCTTCGGCTCGAAAAATCTGCGGGCGCTGACCTTGATGACGGGCCTCGTCTCGCTGCTCATTTTTGCCGAGCTTCTGATCGTCATCGCCATCGACCGGCCGTTCACCGGGGCGGCCGCGGTGACGCCGGACGCGCTGACCGCGGTGCTCGGTGATTTCGCCGCCGCAGGCGGCGGCGCCACGGCGCTGCCGGCCCATCCACAACCGCATTAGACGCTTCGGCGTTGGGCTTATTGGGCATTAAGTTGAACACCAGATCCGGATATTGAATGAAAATTCAATCGCCGCGAGAGCTTGTCCGGCCGTCGCCGGCGCGGCAATATGCACCCGGGAACAGCTGTCCATCGGTTCTGCCGAAATCATGTGGGGCGCACGCGCATGAAGACTCTTCTCGTTCCGACCGAGCACGGCTCGGCGATGGCGTCGGCGCTGGACACGGCGCTGCTCTTGGCGCGGAAATTCGACAGTTTCATCGAGGGTTTTTCGCTGCGGCCGGCGGTTGCCGACCTCGTCGCCATGGATCCCGACAGCGGACTTACCATGGTCGCGGTGAAGGAGAATGACGCCGAGATGGCGCGGCAGGCGGAAGATATGTTCCGCACCTTCATGCAGAACCATCAAATCACCGAACACAGCGGCGACGGGCCCGCGTCACTGTCCTGGTCCTGGCTCAAGGACGCGCCGAGCGGCCACGATTTCGTCGGCAGTTACGGCCGGATTTTCGACGCCATCGTGCTGGCGCGGCCAGGCGACGAATGGCAGAGCCCGTCGATGATCACGCTCGAATCCGCGCTGTTCGAGAGCGGCCGGCCGGTGCTGATCGCGCCGCCCGCCTCGCCAAAGTCGCTCGGCACCAACATTCTGGTGGCCTGGAACTGCAGCACCGAACAGGCGCGCACCATGGCGGACTCCATGCCGATCCTGCGGACGGCGCAACGCATCACGATCTGCACCGTCGAAGGCGCCACCGTTGCCGGACCGAACGGCGAACTGATGGCGCGCGCGCTGAAGATGAACGGAATCGCCTCGGAGACGATTACGCTCAAGCCCGCCAAGCGCGGCGCCGGCGAAGTGCTGCTCGCCAAGGCCGAGGAGCTTGGCTGCGACCTCATCATCAAGGGCGCCTATACCCAGAGCCGGCTGCGGCAGATGATCTTTGGCGGCACCACGCGCTATATTCTCGCCAACGCGAAACTGCCCGTGCTGATGGCGCATTGACGAGACTGCGCTGAACAGCGCCAAGTATTCATTATTGCATGCCCACTATTTTGCCTGAGAGGAATTCCAACTCAAGGATGACCCGAAGGGGTCGCCGCCGAAGGCGGTGCGCTTTCGCGCATCCTTGACTTGGAATTCCTCTCAGGCACCGTTTGGGCGTGCAATCAATGAAGAAGTATGCCTCATCGGCGTCTTATATATAACTAGGCCACGCCTCCTGCAGCATTGACTCAACAATTGACCTCCCTGTTCCAGATGCTTCTACCGTTTGCCGACGCGCTGCTGCGCGTCGCGGTCGGGCTTGCGCTGGTGCCGCATGGGCTGCGCAACACCTTCGGCTTCTTTCCCGATACCGGCGTGCGCGCCTTGAGCATCCCCGCATTGGCGGAGCAGCTTGACGCCGGCGGCTATCGTCCGGGAAAATTCTGGGCGGTGGCGATCGCAATCACGCAGCTTGTCGGCGGCCCGCTCCTTGCGCTCGGCCTATTCACGCGCCCGGTCGCGGCTGTCGTTCTGGCTTTCCTCCTGGTCGCCAATGTCGAGCGCTGGCACGTCGGCAAATATTTTTGGAACAAGCTTGGCCTTGAATATACGCTGATGTGGACCATCGCGACCTTCGCCGTGCTGGTTCATGGCGGCGGGCTTTATTCGCTCGATCATCTCTTCGGTTTCTAAAGCATGATCCGGAAAAGTGGAAACCGGTTTTCCGAAAAGATTATGCTCCATCAAAAGGAGACACCGTGCCGTTTGTGGACGCCAATGGCGTGAGCCTGAATTACGAGCTTGCCGGCGCGAGCGGACGCGCGGTGGTGCTGCTGCATGAACTCGGCGGCACATTGCAATCATGGGACGCCGTCGCGCCGCAACTCGCGCGGCGTTTCCGCGTATTGCGCTATGACCAGCGCGGCGCCGGGCTTTCGGAAAAAGTGCGGCAGGATTTCACCAACGATGTTCTGGTCGACGATTTCGAAGCGCTCGCCAAAGGCGTTGATCTCAAGCCGCCCTATTCCTTCGTCACCGTCGCCGCCGCCGCCACGCAATCGCTGCGCTTTCTCGAACGGCATCCCGATCAGGTCGGCGCGCTGGTTCTGTGCAATCCGGCGCCGGGCGTCGACCCAAGCCGCGCCGCAGTCCTCGACGAACGCGCCGCATTCGCCATGCGCGCGGGCATGCGCGCATCGCTGCCGACGACGCTTGCCATCTCCTACCCGCCCAATCTCGGCGAGCAGGCCGCCCATGAGGCCTATCTCGGCCGCTATCTCGCCAACGATCCGGTCGGCTTTGGGCTTGGCTTTCGCGCCTTGGCACGGACCAATATGCTGCACATGCTGCCGCAGATCCGTTGCCCGGCTATGGTCGTCGCCGGCCGCCACGATACGGTGCGCCCGCATGCCGGCACGGCAGAACTCGCCAAGAAGATTCCAGGCGCGCGGTTCGAACTGCTCGACGATGCCGGGCACTTCATGCCGGCGCAGGCGCCGCGATCGCTGCTCGCGCTGCTCGAAGATTTTCTGCCGCAATAAGATCAACGCCAGGATGTGACATGAGAACCAAAGCGAACGGCATCACCATCAATTATCAGATCGACGGGCCGGACAACGGGCCGTGCCTGGTCTTTTCGAATTCGCTCGCGACCACGATCGCGATGTGGGACGAACAGGCAGCGGCCCTGAAGGACAAATTCCGCGTGCTGCGCTACGACCAGCGCGGCCATGGCGCGACCGATGCGCCGGCCGGCCGTTATCCGTTCGACACGCTTCTCGCCGATGCGCTCGGATTGCTCGACGCGCTTTCGATCCGGAAGGCGCATTTTGCCGGCCTGTCGATGGGTGGCGCCACCGCGCTCGGCCTTGCCGAGAAATATCCCGATCGCTTCGATCGCATCATCGTCTGTGACTCGCCGTGCCAATCGACGCCGCAGAGCAGCCAGCAATGGGAAGAGCGTATTGTCGTCGCCAGCAAAAAGGGCATGGCGGCTTTAGTCGAGCCGACGATTGCGCGCTGGTTCCCCGCCGAGATAGTGGCGAAGAACCCGCCGCACGTCGACAAGGTGCGCGGCATGATCCGCGACACGCCGGTCAACGGCTTTATCGGCTGCGCCGCGGCGCTGGGCGCCCACGATTATGCGTCGGCGGTCGCCACGGTGAAGTGCCCGGTCTTGTTCCTGGTCGGCGAAAAGGACGCGCCCGGACCCGCCATGCGCAAACTGAACGAAAAGCTCGCCGGCTCGCATTTTGTCGAGCTTCCTGGCGCCGGACATATCTCCAACTTGGACCGGCCGGCCGAATTCAGTCGCGCCATTCGCGATTTTCTGACCGCCGGTTGACGGCAGGCGGGGCCAACCTTGCTGCGCCATCTTTTCCAGGCCATGCATTTCGGCGGGGTACGTATCGCGCCGTGCCGTCCTCGCTGCTTTGCAAACAGTTTGGCGAGCCACTATAGGTGAGGACAAGAAGACCGAGGTAAAGCCGGGATTTGAGGGCTTTCATCGAAGTCCGAAAGCTTATCTTCCGCATAGGGATGCGACCGACAGCAAGGAGATGATGTCATGGCCACCGTGACGATGAAGGCCCCTGCTCCCGCCGGGCTCTCCAACAAAGCCCGCGAGTTGATGGAGGCCATCAACACCGAAGCCGGCAAGCATAATATTTGGGTGCGCACGCAGGCCAACGCGCCGGCGCAACGGCCGTGGTTCAGCGAAACCTCGGGCGAAGGCTCAGGCCAGCTCGCGACCGGCCGCGTCGGCGTCAATCAGATGAAGACCCTTCCGCATATGTGGAAGTGGAACGAATATAGCGGCTACCTCACGCAGATCTCGGAGATCGCCAGCAAGGCCGACGTCTCCCCGATCGAATTCGCCGACCGGCAGAGCATCCTTCTGCTCAATCCGGGGCTGAACGGCCGCTTGCAGGTCACCAACACCATCCGCTGCGCCATTTCGATCTATAATCCCGGCGACGTCGCGCCGGTGCATCTGCATTCGCCGAATGCGAGCCGAACCATTCTGTCCAACAAAGGCGGCTATACCGTCATCGAAGGCGAGCGCGTCACCGCCAATCGCGGCGATCTCATTCTCACGCCGAACGGCACCTGGCACGATCACGGCAACGATTCCGGCGAGCCGGTGGTGTGGATCGACACGCTCGACTGGCCGCTGATGGAATTCCTCGATGCCGCCTGGGTCGATCACAACATGCCGGGCGCGCAGCGTAACACCAATGTCCAGGCGATCACCGTTACCGAGGGCTATTCGCGGCATCTCTATAGCCACGGCGGCATCAAGCCGGTGTTCGTCGACCACCAGCGCGGCGTCGGCCATTCGCCGGCGCCGCTCTTCCACTATCGCGGCGCCGATGTGCTTGAAATGCTGCACAGCCTGCGCAAGGAAAAGGGCGATGCCTACGAGGGCATCAAAGTCGATTTCGTCAACCCGGTCACCGGCGAGCCGGTGTTCAAGACGCTGAATTATTCGGCGCAACTGCTGCGTCCGGGCGAAGAAACCGAGTTCAAGCGCGAGACCGCCGGCACCTATTACGTCGTAATCGAAGGCGCCGGTGCGACCGAGGTCGGCGGCAAGCGTTTCGAATGGGGTCACAACGATCTGTTCGTGGTGCCGAACTTCCTGTGGCGCCGCCACATCAATACCGGCAAGACCGACGCCGTGATCTATTCGGTGTCGGACGCGGCGTTGATGCACAATATCGGCCAATACTACGCCCAAGGCCGCGCCAAGAACGGCGAGGTGACCGAACTCGTGCTGCAGTAAGTGATCGGCGCCATCATCAAATAAAAAGAGCCGGCAAGCGTGCCGGCTCTTTCATTTTCAACGGCAGGGCGGTTGCGACGGCTCGCTTAGGACGCTTTGCCGCCGTTGTGCTTGCAATCGGATCGGAACTTCTTCCGCGCCTTGCCGTGCAGGCCTTTGGTATTGGCCTGATCGGAGCAGGATTTCGAGATGGCCTTCTTGTCACCCGCGGCTGGTGCGGCCGCCGGGACCGCAGCCGCCGGAGCCGGAGTGGGAGCCGGCGTAGTCGTCTGCGCAAAGGCAGTACCGACACCGATCACGAGAGAAAGCAACGCTGCGCTGATGGCGATTTTCATTATCCGATCCTTTTTGATCCCGATGTGATGCTTGGTTGCTTGCCGATCAGAAGAGCTTAGGCGCCCTTGAGGCGCTTGTTGCACTCGCTGTAGTAGCCGCCGCCCTTTTGGATCCACCTCAGTCCGCCATTGCCGTTGCCGGCCTTGTTCGCGCGGTACTGGTCGAGGCAGGTCAGCATCCGCGCCTTGCCGGCGGAATCGCTGGAATATTTGGAACCGACCGCGCTCGGGAAGACCGCATTGCCGACGGCAACCGGCGCTGCGGACGGTGCCGGGGCGGCGGCGGGCGCCGACGCGGTGGACGAGGCCGGGGCTGCGGCCGGAGCGGCGCCCGCGTCGGTGCCGCACTGGGCCTTGCGGAAGTCGCTCCATTTCATGCCGTTGAGCGTGTTGTCGGCCTTGGCGGCTTTATATTTTGCGCTGCACTCGGTCATCGTCAGCGCCTGCGCGGACGTGCCTTGCAAAGCGATGGCAGCAACGACCGCACCTGCACAAAGAGTAAGATATCGAATGGTCATGGTTGAGCTCCTGGGTGTTTCCTCATGCGCGAGACAATTAAAGCCAAGCTTATAGCTAAAGCCAGGCTGATAGCCTTTTGCAGCCGCCTAGAGCGACTGCGACAATTCCTGCTCGGTCGGCACTCGTCCGTCGGGCGTCAATTGATCGACGACGTCGGGCAAATGCTGGCTCAACCCGGCTAGCAAATCCTCTCGCGACAATCCAGTGTGTGACATCAGGGTGCTGATTTGATCGGCACCCAGCGCCTTGGCCAGATCGTTGGAGGAGATCTCCTGGTTCGGCCCTTTGCCGACCCAAGACTGCGCGGCATTGCCCTGCCCTGACTGCTGAAGCTGCTTGAGCAGGTCGTTGAGACCGCCCGAAAGAACGCTGCCGGCGGCTCCCCCCGCCAGCAATCCGCCAAGTCCGCTGCCTTTGAGAATGTCGCCGAGCCCGCCTGGAAGACCGCCGGCCAGTCCGCCCAATCCACCAGGCCCGCCACCCGCAGTCGGCGCGGCCGGCGCCTGACCGGCGGGCGCTGTGCTCGGGCCACTCGTGAAACTTTTCAGCGCTTTGTAGGCAAGGAGCCCAAGCATCGCCATCATCATCGGCGACATGCCGCCACTACTGCTTCCGGTCGAGGGAGCACGGGGTCCGCGCGGCCCTGCCTGCATTCCATTGAGAACATCCATCAAACCCATTTTCGCCTCCATCGGGGCCAAGTGCCCCATCTTCGTCGGTTTTGGGCAAAGAGTCCCAGGAAAGTGTGGCCAAATTTGCCCAACCCGAGTTACTCCGGGCGAGTTTCGGCACGATTCCACGAAGGATGAATGACGAAAAACGGACGATAAAAAGCGGAACCCGGATAAAACGTCACCGCTACAGTTTGTGATCGTGCTTGTGGTCTTGCTTGGGCGCATGATCGTGCGGCTCGCCGATCATCTCGGCGCAGCCGGCGCGGTTCGCCCAGTATTCCCACGCGCGCCAGGTCTCCGGCGCATGCGGCCGATAGCCCGCGGCGCGCGCCGCGATCTCGCCTTTGGACAGCGGAACTGGCTTACCCAGTTGCATGGCCGCCATCTGGATCCGCGCGTTGCGCGGTAAATAGACCGAAAGCCGCACCACCTCGATGATGGAACGCGCCGCCGAGGCAAAGCCGTGGCCGCGCATCAGCGCCACATTGCCTTTACCCAGGCATTTGGCGAGATCGCGGCCCTGCGCCATGTTGGTGACGAGGAGATTGGTGTCGCCGAATTTCTTGCGGATATCCCACACCGGCACTTTGCCGCCCATGAAGCTGCCGGAATGGATCACCGGCTGTAGCGGCGTCTTGATCAGGCCGAACGGGAGCGTGTCTTCGGCATGGGCATGAACCACCGCCGTGACGTCCCGACGGGCTTCAAAAATCGCCGCGTGGATGAATCGCTCGAGATAGGGCTGGCGTTTGTCGCCGACCGGCTCGCCTTGTTGGTCGAACTCGATGAGGTCGTGGCGGTTGACCAATTCCGGCGCTAGCGAGCGCGACATGAAGAAGCGCTTCGGATTGTCGGGGTGCCGCACGCTGATATGGCCGTAAGCGTCGACAATGTCCTCATTGGAAAGGATACGGTTGGCGACGACGAGGTCGCGTAACAGATCGTCAAGCTGGCTCATAGCGGCGCGTCCCCCTAAAGATTTGTCGGTTATCGCAAAGCAGATCAGCCGTAAGTCGGCACGAACAGATCGTCGACTTTGACCGGTTTGTCGATCAGACCCAAGTCCTGCTGATATTGGATGAGCGCTTCCAGCGTCCGCCGGTTCGGCTCGACCCCATAGGGCCACGGATCGCCGTTGAAGACCTCCCAGATGTCGTCGATCTCGCGCATCAAGAACGGCGTCATGTAGCGGACTGCGCGCAGATTGAACAATTTCTCGAGCGCGATCTTCTTCGATTTGACGAAAGCGTCGTAAAGGCTCGTGGCGATGAAGGGATAGCGTTCGTAGACACTCTTCTTGATGGCGACGAGGTGCATGATCGGATAGATGCCCTTGCGCTTATACAGATCTATGTCGAGCTCGACGTAATTGGGGAACAGCCGCCCGACGTCGGGATTGGTGCGGATTTCCTCGGGCAGGCTGGTGCCGAGCGTGGCGTCGACTTCGCCGTCGGCGAGAAGCTGGCCAAGCGTCTTCTTCGACGTGTTGTTTTCGACCGAGATCTTGCGCAACAGCGGCAGCACGGTCGGCGCGCCGTGCGAGCCTGACGTATTCATCGCACTCTGCACCCAATGGATCTTGGAAATGTCGACGCCGAATTCGTTCTTCAGCATGCCGTTGATGAAGATCGCCGCCGTCATCGTATAAAGCGGCACGCCGACGCGTTTGCCTTCGAGATCTTTGGCTGTCTTGATCCCAGACTTGCGATTGACGGCGATGAAGCCGAGCCGGAATGCGATCGACGGAAACACCGGAATGGCAACGAACGGGCACTGCTTGTTGGCGAAGCGCTGCACGAATTCTGAGCTCGAATATTCCGAAACGTCGAATTCCTCGCCGCCGGACATGCGATCGAAGATCGGCCGCGGCTGATCGATCTGGATAAAGTTCAGATCGATACCGTCAGGCTGCACCTCGCCGGTATAGAGCGGGAGCATCCGGTCATAGAGCGCGCTCGCGAACGAAAGCTGTAACTTTGGCATAAACGCACCCGTCCTCCCATTTTTGCGGTTCTGAGTTAGCACGCTGATCCGCGAGCAGGAAGACCAGCCGGGCGCCGCTCTATGCCTCAGTGCAGTTCCTTGCGCAGAATTTTCCCGATATTGCTTTTCGGCAATTCGTCGGCGAATTCGACAATGGTCGGCCGCTTATAGGCGGCAAGACGCTCGCGCAGGAAATGGTCGAGATCGGTTCTGTCGAGCTCGGGATCGCGCTTGACGACGAAGAGCTTGACCGCCTGTCCGGTGCGCACATCCGGCACGCCGATCACCGCGGCTTCGAGCACGCCCGGATGTTGCACGGCGACGTCCTCGACTTCATTGGGAAATACCTTGAAGCCCGAGACATTGACCATGTCTTTCTTGCGATCGAGAAGCTTTAGAAATCCCTCCGCGTCGAAGGCGCCGAGGTCACCGGTCCGCAGCCACCCGTCGGCCGACAAAACGTGCTCGGTTTCGGCCGGCTGCTGCCAATAGCCCTGCATGACCTGCGGGCCGCGCACCCACACCTCACCCTCCTCGCCGACCGCGAGCACCCTGCCGGCATCGTCCCGGATGGTCACTTCGGTCGACGGCACCGGCAGGCCGACGGTGCCGAGCTTCGGCGCGGAAAATGGATTGATGCACACCACCGGCGAGGCTTCGGTCAGGCCATAGCCTTCGACCACCTGACTGCCGGTGATCTCGCGCCAGCGCCGCGCTACTTCGCTCTGTATCGCAGCGCCCCCCGCGACCGCGACCCGCAGTGCGCTGAAATCGAGCGCGGCGAAATCCGGCGCATTGGTCAGCGCATTGAACAGCGTATTGACGCCGGACATCCAGGTGATCTTGGCGCTTGCCATGACGCGGATGAGCCGGCGCAGGTCGCGCGGATCGGGAATGAGATAATTCAACCCGCCGAGTTTCGCGAACGACAACAGGTTCGCGGTGAGCGAGAAGATGTGATAGAGCGGCAACGGCGTCAGCACGCGCTCGTGCTCGACCTCGACGCCGCCACCGCTCCAGGCACAGCACTGCAAGGTATTGGCGACCAGATTGCGGTGCGTCAACATCGCGCCCTTCGGCACGCCGGTCGTTCCGCCGGTATATTGCAAGAGCGCGACGTCGCTCGCCCGCGGAGCGGCGTCGCGATAAGCCTCGCTCGGCGCGCGGTCGCAGGCGTCCTGCAGCATGGTGAAGGTCTCGAACTCCCAGGCCGGCACGGCGTGCGCGATGTAGGAATTGGCGAAATTGAACGCCCAGCGCTTGAGCGTCGGCACAAAGTCGCCGAGCCGCGCCACCACGACATGGCGAATGTTGGTGGCGGCGACGATCTGTTGGAGCTTGTGCGCGAAATTCTCCATGATCACGATGACGCTGGCGCCGGAATCGGCGAGCTGCAGTTGCAGTTCGCGCGGCGTGTAGAGTGGATTGACGTTGACGACGGTCAATCCTGCGCGCAGCGCGCCGAGAAACGTCACCGGATAGGCGAACATGTTCGGCAGCATGATCGCGACGCGGTCGCCCGGGCGGCAGCCCGCCTCCTCGGTCAGGAACGCCGCGAAATCGCGGCTGTCGCGGTCCCACTCGGCGAAACTCATGCGCGCGCTCAAACACTCGAAAGCCGGGCGCTCGGCATGAAGCCTGCAGGCATCGAGCAGCATCGCGGTCAGCGAGGCATGGGCATCAGGGTCGATGCTTCTGGGCACCCCCGGCGGATAGGAGGCGAACCAGATCGGCTCTGTCGCGTCAGTTTTGGGTGGCGCCGGTTCGCCCTGGGTCACAGGCGTCATAACGGCTGCATCATAACGGATTCATCATCGCGGCTTCATGGGACTGATTCCTCGGCGCCAATCTATCATTGAACGCGAGGGGAATAACAGAAGCCCGTAACCCTCACTCCACGCTCTGCGCGAACAATTCCTTGCCCATCGAATTAAAGCGCGCCTTCTGGTCGTCGCTTAGCGAGCCGTAAAAATCCGCAAGCGCCGGCTGCATGATCTTCACAGCCTGCAATAATGCATTGAGCCGTTTGCCGACCGCCGTGAGCCGCTCCGGGGGCGTCGCCGGCATCTCGCTTGGACATGCGGCCTTGATCGTGTCGGTGGCCTGCGCCGATGCCGATTGCAACGCAACAAGTTTCGCCCGCTGCGCATCGTCGGGTTTGACGGCGCCTTCGATCTTCTCCGTCGGCCAGGTCATGAGGCTCGCGTTGCATTGCGCCTGCAAGTTCTGCAGGGCCTGCTTGCCTTGCGGCGTTTGCTGAGCTTGCAGCGTTTGCTGGCCTTGCGCTTGGGCCTGTTTCGGCGCCGGCGGCGCGATTTCGTTGAAGCGCGCCTTCTGCTCGTCGCTCAGCGAGCTGTAAAATCTGTCGAGCGGCGAGCTGACGAAGTTTACCGCGTCGACCAGCGATTGCAGGCGCCGCTGCATTTCGCCAAGGCGCGCTGTCGGCGTGAACGAAACAGTCGTCGGGCAATGCGTCTTGACCTCTTCGCTTGCCGTAACGAGCGCGTTGCCCAGGTCGTCGAGCAAAGCACCTTGCTGCTGGGTCGGCTGTACGGCGGCTTGGATTTGATCGATCGGCCAGCCCGTGACCTCGGCCGCTTCGTCGCTGCAACTCTGCGCCATGCTCTGGGTGAGCGTCGCCATCTTGGCCGGCGCGCTCGGCCCTTGCACGTAATCGTCGTAGCTGTAGGGCGAGAAAATGGCCGAGTAGATGTCGCCATAGCCATAGGCCCACAACGGATCGACGTCGTAATAGTCGTCGGGCCACAGCGCGTAATAGAAAAAATCGCCATAGGCATAAGGCCAGAACAGCGGACCGATCCAGCCGAGATGGCGATAGGGATGCCAGCCATGATTCCAGAACGGCCGGAATGCCGGATCGCCGGCGAGGCGCCGATGCTCCGCGAAGGAGTGCGGATCGGCGTGGAATGCCGCCGCGCGAGCCGCCGGATGCAGGCCGGTGGCGAGCGGATGCGCGGTCGCGGCGAGCGCGTGAACCGCCGACGACGTCACATGCGACGGCATGAAATGCGCGTGGCGAATATTGTTGTTCACACGATTGAAGTGGGAGACGCCGGCTGCATGCGCGTGAAATGCCGGCTGGGAAAAATGGGCAAAATGAGGGGCCGCGAAATGTGCGGGCGCGGCGCTGAAATGCGGGGCCGCCGCGCCGGCGCTGAAATGCGGAGCGCCGCCGCCAAAATGTCCTCCTCCCCCACCGAAATGCCCGCCGCCGCCACCCGGATGGCCGCCGCCTCCGCCGGGATGTCCACCGCCGCCGCCCGCGGCCAGCGATGACCCCGCGGCTGCGCACAGCATCAGGCCAATGACGCCGGCGCTCCCTGCAATTTTCAGCGCAGCAGAAATCCTTTTCATGCTGCCATTAGTCACAATGCTCGTGCCAATCCTTGACATTGGAGTATCCTCGTTCGCATCACTGCAAACGCCACGTCGCCCCGCGCGTTCCATCGCCTCCGCAACTGCGATGCCGCAATGCACACTGTCAGAGGATCAACAGCGCGCATTGATTTGGACCATGCGACTTCAGCTTTGTTGTGATCGACCGCGCCCTAAATGCGGCCAGTAGCGCTGTTGTGATCGCCGGCTGTTATAAATCCGGCGTGTTGGCCACAGTTGCAGCGCGTTACCGCTTCGCTTGGGTGCCCTCGATTGATCTTCACCTATGCGTGGGGCATGCTTGAGGCGTGATCGCTGGGGGCCAACGATAAAAGCGGATGCGTGCACAATGTGAGCCGTCCACCGCTCGGCGCGCCTGCTCCGGCGGCGGGGGTTTCGCATTGCGCTAGTTGTGCTTGGGGGCTTACAGCAGCGGGTCGGCGGCAATGCATGCCCAAGCCGCTTCTGGTGTGCATCGGGGTAGTTGGGTGCGACGCAGAGCTTATTCATGCCCGCGAGCCCGCGCTCCTGTTTCACTATTGATGTGCGGACTTGTGCTGACGAGTTGCGCCATCGGCCCGGAATATACGCGCGAGCCGGCGCCGGTCCCGGTCGAATACAAGGAGATCAAGGGCTGGAAGGTCGCCAATCCGAGCGACGACATTGCGCGCGGCGATTGGTGGACGGTCTACCGGGATCGCGGGCTCGATGCGCTCCTGCCGCAAGTCGAGGTTTCCAATCAGACGGTCGCGGCCGCCGCGGCCGCCTATGAACAGGCCCGCGCGCTGATCCGCGAGGCGCAGGCCTCCTTATTCCCGACCGCGACCGCCGGCTACAATACGACCAGCACGCGGACCGGATCGCTCGCCGGCGGCGGCAGCGCCGGCACCAGCACGACATTTTCGACGCCGCGCGGCACCTTCTATTCGACCCAATATACCTCGCCGATCAACGGCGCTTGGGATCTCGACGTCTGGGGCAAGATCCGCCGCCAGATCGAAGCCAACACGTCGGCCGCCCAGGCCAGCGCCGCCGATCTCGACAATGCCAAGCTGTCGGCGCAGGCGGCGCTCGCCACCGCGTATTTCAATCTTCGCGCCGCGGATTCGCTGATCGATCTGCTCACGCTCACGATCGCGGAATACAAACGAAACTACACGGTCGTGAACAATCAATTCAAAGCCGGTTTTGCCGTGACCGAGGGCGACGTCGCCACCGCCGACGCTCAGATTGCGACCACGCAGGCGCAACTCCTCAACGTGCATGTCCAGCGTGCGCAGTTCGAGCACGCCATCGCCGTGTTGGTCGGCCGCCCGCCCCCCGAACTCGGGATTGGGCGGCGCGATCTCGGTAGCGGCATACCGAGAACGCCGGTGACAATTCCCTCGACGCTGCTCGAACGGCGTCCCGACATCGCCGCCGCGGAGCGGACGATGCAACAGCAGAACGCGCTGATCGGCGCCGCCGAGGCCGCGTGGTTTCCCGACATTTCGCTCTCCAGCATGCTCGAATTTATCGGGCCGGTGCCGCTGCCTTTCAGTCTGGCGCGTTCGATCGCCACGGCCGGAGCCAGCGCGACGCAAACCGTATTCAACGGCGGTTTGACCTCGGCCCAGGTCGACGCTGCACGCGCTGTGTATTGGCAAAGCGTCGCCACCTACCGACAGACCGTGCTCACCTCGTTTCAGCAAGTCGAGGACGAACTCGCGGCGATCCACTATATCACTCAGCAATTGGTCCAGGAGCGCCGTGCGGTCGCGGATCAACGCAAGGCGGTTGATGTATTCTTGAATCAATTTCAGGCTGGCACGGTCGCGTTCACGACGGTCGTCGTCGCCGAGACCCAGTTGCTCGCGGATGAGGAGGCCGAATTGACGGCGCGGCAGAATCTCTTCCTCGCCAGCGTCAGCCTGATCGAAGCGCTCGGCGGCGGCTGGGATTCGGTGCTGCTGCCGACGTCCGTTCAGCTGCAAAAAGGCTTCTCGTTGCTGCCGAAATACGAATCACAGCCCTCGCCCTATGGCTCGATCCCAACCGACGTGCTGGTCCCGCCGCCGCTCAGTCCGCCGCCCGGGGCGGAGCAAACCTCCCAACCGGGACCACAATAGCGTCCGGATTTACCTCTGCGTGGGCCCGATTTGCCAAGGCTGCGCAGCTTCAAGCTCTTGATTCAGCATCCGATTTTAGTGACACTGGGGCGTGGGAGCAAAGGCTGCGGCGATCGCTTGCCCAATCCCTGCCGTAACGGGCCATCGCCAGCCCCGCGCGCGCCGTCATTAGCGAATATTCATTAGGCGAGCGGCGCGCCCGCCCTCTATAAATCGCGCAATAAGTCGCGAAAATCCGGGATCATTGAACGCCCATCATGGACGAGCGAACGCGCAGAACGGATGACGATTTGGCGCCGAGCCTTCGGCGCACGGCGCCCGACCCAATCGTGAAGACGCCATCCCGTTCGAAATTCCGCATCGGCCTTGGCCTGATCGCGGTCCTGCTCGCATTCGCCGTCTATCAGACCGTGAACTGGGTACGGTCGCCGGCGCCGGGTGGGGGCCGCTTTCCGCAAGGCGCATTGCAAACGGTCGGCGCCGCACCGGTCACGATCGGCAATATCCGCGTCATCGTCAATGCGCTCGGCACCGTGACGCCGCTCGCCACTGTCACCGTGCAATCTCAGATCAGCGGTTATCTGACCGAAGTCGCCTTCACCGAAGGGCAGATGGTCCAGAAGGGCGATTTTCTGACGCAAATCGATCCGCGGCCCTACCAGATATTGAAAGCGCAATACGAAGGCCAGCTTGCGCATGACCAAGGCTTGCTCGCGCAAGCGCAAATGGATCTCACGCGTTATCAGAAACTTGCGCAGCAGAATTCGATCGCGCGCCAGCAGTCCGAAGATCAGGTCTTCATCGTTCAGCAATACGAAGGCTCGGTGAAGCAGGATCAGGGTCTGGTCGATACGCAGGCGCTGAATCTCGCCTATTGCCACATCGTTTCGCCGGTGACCGGCCGCGTCGGCCTGCGCCTGGTCGATCCGGGAAATTACGTGCAGACGACGAGCACCACCGGACTTGCCGTCATCACGCAGCTGCAGCCGATCACAGTGATTTTCACGCTGCCCGAAGACGATCTGCCGGAGATCATGCCGCAATTGAACGCCGGCACCGAGCTTCCCGTCACCGCCTATGATCGCGCCAACCTCCGCCAGCTCGCCACCGGCAAAGTATCGGCAGTCGACAATCAGATCGACACCACCACAGGCACAGTGAAAATCCGCGCGCAATTCGACAATGCCGACAACGCGCTGTTCCCGAACCAGTTTGTCAATGCACGGCTGCTGATCAAGACGCTGGAAAACGCGGTGACGGTGCCGACCTCGGCGATCCTACGCGGCTCGCCGGGCGCTTACGTCTATGTCATCAATGCCGACGACACCGTGTCGGTGCGGCAGATCACAACCAGCGCCGTCGACGGCAATGTCACCGCCGTCACGTCAGGGCTCACGGCCGGAGAGCATGTCGTCATCGACGGCACCGACCGGTTGCGTGACGGCTTGAAAGTCATCGTCGCGGCGGATCAGACCGCGCCGAATGGCGCGCGCGGCAGCGGCCAGCGCGGCGGCGGCCAGCACGGCAGCAGCCAGCGGGGCGGTTCGCAATCTCCGCCGCTGAGCGGCGGTCAATAACGCGCCCCCGGTGAATCGAAATATCCGGCGCGGCGGTGAAACGGTGCGATGAACGTCTCGGAACCCTTCATTCTACGCCCGGTCGGCACGTCGCTGTTGATGGCAGCGATCATGCTGTCCGGCATGGTCGCCTACAGCTTCCTGCCGTTGTCGACCTTGCCCGAGGTCGATTATCCGACGATCCAGGTGCAGACGCTTTATCCCGGCGCCAGCCCGGAAGTAATGACGTCGTCGGTCACCGCACCGCTTGAACGGCAATTCGGCCAGATGCCGGGACTGAACCAGATGACCTCAGCGAGTTCCGCCGGCGCCTCGGTGATCACGCTGCAATTCAGCCTCGACCTTAGCCTCGACATCGCCGAACAGGAGGTGCAGGCCGCGATCAATGCGGCGAACAATCTCTTGCCATCCGACCTGCCGGCGCCGCCGATCTACAACAAGGTCAATCCGGCCGACGCGCCGATCCTGACGCTGGCGGTGACCTCCAAGACGCTACCGCTCACCGAAATCGAGGACTTGAGCGAAACGCGCCTGGCGCAAAAGATGTCGCAGCTCACCGGCGTCGGCCTCGTCAGCGTCAGCGGCGGCCAGCGGCCTGCCGTGCGTATTCAGGTCAATCCGCAATCGCTTGCCGCTTATGGGCTCAATATCGACGACGTGCGCACCACGCTCGGCAATCTCAACGTCAATACGCCGAAGGGCAATTTCGACGGCCCGACTCAAGCGTTGACCATCAACGCCAACGATCAGGTGACCAGCGCCGACCAATATCGCACCCTCATTGTCGCCTACCGCAACGGCTCGCCGGTGCGGCTGTCCGACGTCGCCACCATCGTCAGCGGCCCGGAAAACGCCAAGCTCGCCGCCTGGGCGAACTTGACGCCGGCCATCATCGTCAATGTGCAGCGCCAGCCCGGGGCCAATATCATTCAGGTGGTCGACCGCATCAATGCGCTCTTGCCGCAGCTGCGGGCGACGCTGCCTTCCGCGCTCGACATCGCCATATTGAGCGACCGCACCGTGACCATCCGCGCTTCGGTGGCGGACGTGGAATTCGAACTGGCGCTCGCGGTCGTGCTGGTCGTGCTTGTCATCTTCGTATTCCTGCGCACGCTGCCCGGCACCATCATCCCAAGCCTGTCGGTGCCGCTGTCGCTCGTCGGCACGTTCGGGGCGATGTATCTTCTGGGCTTCAGCCTCGACAATTTGTCGCTGATGGCGCTCACCATCGCCACCGGCTTCGTCGTCGACGACGCCATCGTGATGATCGAGAATATCGCGCGCTATGTCGAAGGCGGCATGGACCCGCTCGAAGCGGCGCTGCGCGGCTCCGAGCAGATTGGCTTCACCATCATATCGCTGACGATCTCGCTGCTCGCGGTGCTGATACCGCTGTTGTTCATGGGCGATGTTGTCGGCCGGCTGTTCCACGAATTTTCGATTACGCTCGCCGTTACCATCATCATATCGGCGATTGTCTCGCTGACGCTGGTGCCGATGATGTGCGCCAAGCTGATCCGCCATCGTCCGGATGCCGAGCGCACCGGTTTCGATCTGGCCGCGGAACATGCCTTCAACGCAGTGATCGAGCGTTACGGCCAAGCGCTGAAGTGGGTGCTGAACCGCCAGCCGGCGACGCTACTCGTCGCCGTCCTGACGCTCGCTCTCACCATCCTGCTTTATATCTGGATCCCGAAAGGCTTCTTCCCGGTGCAGGACACCGGCATGATCCAGGCCATTTCGGAGGCATCGCAGAGCGTTTCCTACGAAACCATGGCGACCCTGCAGAATGAACTCGCCGAGGCGATCCTCAAAGATCCGGACGTCGAGAATCTGAGCTCGTTCATCGGCGTCGACGGCACCAACCAAACGCTCAATACCGGCCGCTTCCTGATCACCTTGAAGCCGCACGATTCCCGCAACCTGAACGCTACCGCCGTCATCCGCCGCTTGCAGAGCGAAGTATCGGGCGTCGCCGGCATTACGCTCTACATGCAGCCGGCGCAGGATCTGACGATCGATTCCACGATCAGCCGCGCGCCATATCATTTCGTGCTCGAGGATGCCAATCCCACGGAATTCGTCACCTGGGTGCCGCGACTGGTGCAGCAGCTCAGTCAGTTGCCGCAGCTCAGCGACGTGGCGAGCGATCTGCAGCAGCAGGGAGATGCAGTCAATCTCGTCATCGACCGCCCCACCGCGAGCCGCTTCGGCATCACGCCTGCGACCATCGACAATGCCCTCTATGACGCGTTCGGCCAGCGTATCGTTTCGACGATCTATACCCAGTCGAACCAATACCGCGTTATTCTGGAGATCGACCCGAAGCTGCAGCAAACGCTGACCGGGCTAACCTCGCTCTATCTGCCGTCGTCGTCGTCGTCGAGCAACGGACAGGTGCCGCTGACGGCCATCGCGCATATCTATCAGCAGGCAAGTCCGCTGCTGATCACGCATTTCGGCCAGTTCCCGGCGACGACGGTTTCCTTCAACACCGCGCCTGGATATTCGCTCGACGCCGCCATCACCGCGATCCAGCAGTCGGAAAATGCCGTCGGCCTTCCGGCAAGCTTCATCATCGCATTTCAGGGCACCGCGGCGGCGTTCCAATCGTCGCTTGCCAACGAAATATTCTTGATCATCGCCGCCGTGGTGGCGATGTATATCGTGCTGGGCGTCCTCTACGAAAGCTTCATCCACCCGATCACCATCCTGTCGACCTTGCCATCGGCGGGCGTCGGCGCGCTGTTGTCATTGATGCTGCTGCGCTACGACCTCGATATCATCGCCATCATCGGCATCATTCTCCTGATCGGCATCGTCAAGAAAAACGCGATCATGATGATCGACTTCGCGCTCGATGCCGAGCGCACCGAGGGCATGGCGCCGCGGGACGCGATCTATCAGGCCTGTCTGTTGCGGTTTCGGCCGATCATGATGACCACCATGGCCGCGATCCTCGGCGCGCTGCCCCTGCTGCTCGGCACCGGTACCGGATCCGAACTGCGTCAACCGCTCGGGCTTGCCATTACCGGCGGCTTGATCGTCAGCCAGATGCTGACGCTGTTCACCACGCCCGTGATCTATCTCTATTTCGACCGGCTCGCGGTGCGCCTGACCGGCTCCCGCCCTTCGAACCCGCTTGGGCCAAGAGACCTACCAAGAAGCCCGCCAACGCCACCCACGGCGCCCGCCGAATGAATATTTCCGCGCCCTTCATCAGCCGGCCGGTGGCGACCACGCTGCTGACGCTCGGCATTGCTCTCGCCG
>DASQRX010000185.1:0-25882 GCA_035642635.1 Xanthobacteraceae bacterium | reverse complement strand
GCTTCAGCTACAACGGCGGCAGCAAGGCCTATGTCGGCGTCATGGCCCAGGACGTGCAGCAAATCGTGCCGAAAGCGGTGTCGTCCGGACGCGATGGCTATCTGCGCGTAGACTACGACAAGCTCGGCCTGAGATTTGAGACTTACCGGCAGTGGCTCAAGTCCGGCGCAGAGCTTCCGGCAACGCACAGCGTGCAAACCGAGTGCTGGCGTGCGGCATGCCGGTCGTTCTGAGAGGCCGCGCAGGAGGAAATGCCAAAGCCAGTTGACGTGAGCCGGTGGCTGCCGGGGCTGGTGACGCTGCGCCACTACGAAGCAAGCTGGCTGCCGCACGATATCGTCGCCGGCATCGTGCTGGCGACCATGCTGGTGCCGGCGGGCATTGCGTATGCGGTCGCCTCCGGCGTGCCCGGCATCTACGGTCTCTACGCGACCATCGTGCCGCTCCTCGCCTATGCGCTGTTCGGACCGAGCCGCATCATGGTGCTCGGGCCGGATTCGTCATTGGCCGCGGTCATTTTCGGCGTCGTGTTCCCGTTGTCGGGCGGCGACCCGCAACGCGCTGTAGCGCTTGCCGGCGTGATGGCGATCGTCTCGGGGCTCGTCTGCATCCTGGCCGGGGTGGCGCGGCTCGGCTTCATCACCGAGCTTCTCTCCAAGCCGATCCGCTATGGCTATATGAACGGCATTGCGCTCACCGTCCTGGTCAGCCAATTGCCGAAGGTGTTCGGCCTATCGGTCGACGATGCCGGACCGTTGCGGAAATTAGGCGCGATCGGCAGCGCGATCCTCGCCGGCAAAGCGAATTGGACAGCGTTCGCGATCGGCGCCGGCACGCTGGCGGTGATCCTGCTGCTCAAAAATTACAAACGCATTCCGGGCGTGCTGATTGCCGTCATTGGTGCAACGATCATTGCCGGCGTGCTCGATCTCGGCGCACGCACCGGCATATCGGTACTCGGTCCGCTGCCGCGCGGACTTCCTTCATTCGCAATCCCATGGATCGATACCGCCGATCTGGTCCCGGTTCTGATCGGCGGCTGCGCCGTGGCGTTGGTGTCGTTCGCCGACACCAGCGTGCTGTCGCGCAGCTATGTGGCGCGGACCGGAACCAAGGTCGATCCCAATCAGGAAATGGTCGGGCTCGGCGCCGCCAATCTCGCCGCCGGATTCTTTCAGGGCTTCCCGATCAGCAGCAGTTCGTCGCGCACGCCCGTCGCGGAGGCGTCCGGCGCCAAGACGCAAATGACCGGCGTCGTCGGCGCCATCGCCGTGGCGCTGTTGCTGGTGGCCGCACCCAATCTTCTGCAGCATCTGCCCGCCGCGGCGCTGGCTGCCGTCGTGATCGCCTCGGCGATCGGCCTGTTCGAGATCTTGGACCTCGTGCGCATCTTCAAGATCCAGCGCTGGGAATTTTGGCTTTCGATTTTTTGCTTTGTCGGTGTCGCTGTTTTCGGCGCTATCCCGGGCATAGGTCTTTCGATTGTCATCGCTGTGATCGAGTTTCTTTGGGACGGCTGGCGCCCGCATTCCGCCGTGCTCGGCCGCGCCGAAGGCGTGCAGGGCTATCACGACATCACCCGCTATCCCAACGCGCGGCAGATACCGGGTCTGGTGATGTTTCGTTGGGATGCGCCCTTGTTCTTCGCCAATGCCGAACTGTTCAAGGAACGCGTTCTCGATGCGGTGGCGAAATCGCCCACGCCGGTGCGCTGGCTCGTTGTTGCCGCAGAGCCGGTGACGAGCGTCGACGTCACTGCGGCCGATATGCTTGCCGAGTTGGATAAGGCCTTGCAGGCCGACGGCATCGAACTGTGCTTTGCCGAACTCAAGGATCCGGTGAAGGACAAGCTCAAGCGCTTTGGACTGTTCACGCAGATCGGCGAAGCCTTCTTCTTCCCGACCATCGGCGCCGCGGCCGCGACTTTCCTGCAAAGCCACCCGGCCGAATGGGTCGACCGGGAGGATTGCCTTCCGAGCGCCAAGGATGCGGAGGCGCTGCAATGAACTGGCTCCTCGTTTTTGTACCGGCCGCAGCGACTCTCGAGTTCGTTGCGCCCGATCGCTACCTGCTGGTTTTCGTCGCATCCTCGCTCGCCATCGTGCCGCTGGCCGGATGGATGGGCCGCGCCACCGAAGAGCTCGCCGAGCGCCTTGGCGAGGGGATCGGCGGGCTTCTCAACGCAACATTCGGCAATGCCGCCGAGCTCATCATCGCGCTGGTCGCATTGCATGCCGGGCTTCACGACGTGGTCAAAGCCTCGATTGCCGGCTCGATCATCGGCAATATCCTGCTTGTGCTTGGCGCCGCAATGCTGGCCGGCGGGTTGCGCTACCCGGAGCAGAATTTCAATCCGGCCGGCGCGCGCTCTCAGGCAACGATGCTGACGCTCGCGGCCATCGCGCTGGTTCTGCCGGCGGCCTTCCAGGTCGCAAATGGCGCGAGCGCACAGGGGCTCATGAAGCTCAGCGTATCGATTTCCGTCGTGCTGCTCATCGTCTACGTCCTTTTTCTCGCCTTTGCGCTGGTGACCCATGCCGATCTGTTTCGCGGATCCCGGAGCTCCGACGCCGCCGACGAGGCTAAGTCGAAAGCATCGCCGGTTCGAGCCGCCGCCATACTTGCCGCCGCCACGGCGGCCATTGCCTGGATGAGCGAGATCCTGGTCGGCGCCATCGAGCCCGCCGCGCACGAGCTCGGCTTGAGCAATATCTTCGTCGGCGTCTTTCTGGTCGCGATCCTCGGCAACGCGGCCGAGCACGCAACGGCGGTGACCGCGGCGATGAAGAACCGCATGGATCTGTCGCTCTCGATCGCCATCGGCTCGAGCGTGCAGGTGGCGCTCTTCGTAGCCCCGGTCCTGGTGCTGGCGGGCCTCGTCATCGGTCCGACGCCGATGAATCTCGCTTTCCCCGCCGGCCTGGTCCTGACCGTTTTTCTCGCGATCCTGATCACCCGTCAGGTGGCGGGCGACGGTCGGTCGGACTGGCTCAAGGGCGTGCAACTCCTTGCCGTCTATTTGGTGCTGGCCCTGACTTTCTTCTTCCTGCCCGGCCATGCACCGCAGTAAACGGCTCTGTATCCCGCCGTCCGTCGCGCCTATTTGCCACCTAACGTTGCCGCCACGGCTTTCATCACGGTCTCGTCTTGATGGAGCGCACAATAATCCCTGACCTTTTCCGCGTTAGGGCGGATCGTGCCCATATCGATCATCGCGTTACCGCTCTTGCCGTTGTAGTAACCGCTGAACCAGATCGCGATTGATTTTGTGGAGATCACGCGACCGGTAAGAAACTGCCGGCACGTGATCTTGATAATATCGACCGTCACCTGGGCGTGGGCGGTCGCGGGCAACACCAGCGCCAGCAGCGCACACGGCAAGAAATGTCGGATCTTCATTGCACCTTCCCCCTCAGCGGCCGCAAAGCCTATAATCGCCTTCGAAACGCGGGAGATCAATGCGTCAAATCAATGAGCCAAGATCAGTGGGCCACAGTCGAATGAGCCATGCCTCCAATGGATGAGAGAACGCCCCCAAAGATGCCGGCAGCAAGCCCGGAGCGCAGCATGTTGGACGCGACGTTCATCGACTGGGCGATCAAGATCGGTTGCCTGGCGATTCTGGCCTATTGGTCTCTGCTCCTGATCCAGCCGTTTCTGACCATCATGGTCTGGAGCATTGTTCTTGCGGTCGCGCTCTATCCCATTTTTGACTGGATGGTGTCGCGGCTGCGGCTCTATCGCGTGCTGGCGGCGACGCTGATCACGATATTGAGCCTCGCCATCGTGCTCGGGCCCGCGACATGGCTCGGTGTCAGCCTCGTCGGGAGCGTCGGTACCTTCGTTGACCAGCTCAATACCGGCGCTATCTCGATCCCGCCGCCGCCGTCATCGATCAGGACCTGGCCGCTGATCGGCGAAGGATTTTTCGAGTTCTGGGATCTCGCTTCGACCAACCTCAAAGCAGCCTTCACCGAATTGAGCCCGCAACTGAAGCCGCTGGGCTCGACCCTCCTGAGCATCGCCGGCAGTGCCGGCATCAGCACGCTGCAGTTTTTGGCCGCGGTCGTGATATCGGGATTCCTCTTCGTGCCGGGCCCGGCGCTGGTGAACACCTTCAAGACGGTCACCGACCGCATCGTCAGCGAACGCGGCGCGGAATTCGTCGATCTCGCCGGCGCGACCATCCGCAATCTGGCGCGCGGCGTGATCGGCATTTCGGTGCTGCAGGCGCTGCTCGCCGGGCTCGGCCTCATCGCCGCCGGCATGCCGGGTGCGGGCGTGCTGAGCTTCCTGGTTTTGGTGCTCGGCATTGTTCAGATCGGCGCGTCGATCGTGATCCTCCTGCCTATCATCTGGAGCTGGGTGACCATGGAGACGCACGCGGCTTTGCTGTTCACCGCTTACATGCTGCCGGTGAGCCTGCTCGATAATTTCCTCCGCCCGATCGTCCTCGGCCACGGCCTGAAGACGCCGATGCCGGTGATCCTCATCGGCGTCATCGGCGGCCTTCTCGTGCACGGCCTGATCGGGCTCTTTGTCGGTCCGATCGTGCTCGCCATCGCCTGGGAGCTGGTGCAGGCCTGGACGCGCGACGAGATCGACGACGATCCGTCGATCGAGATTGCCAAGGAATAAGAATTTTCACGGCAGCCTTTTCAGGCTGCCTGTTTCAGGGTGCCTTCAATTCAGGACGCTCTGGCCTGGGACGGATTTTCGTTGGCGATCGCGCGATTTCCGGGCGCGGCCAGTTGCGCGTCGACGCCGAACAATCCGGCGATCCGGGCGATCCGCGTCTCGTCTTCGGCGGACGGCTCACCGCGCGCATTCAAGACCTGCATGATCAGGTCAAAGGCCTTCTGCCGCGTCTCCGGATCGTCGGGGATCATCGCCGGAATGGCGGCGAGGGCGGCATCGGCATCGATCAGGAGCATGTAGAACTGCTCGCGGACCATCGCCTTGAACGCCGACAGCGGTATGTCGCTCTGTGTGTGCCGGATGCGCCGCACCACTTCGAAGCCGCGCTCGTCGACCGCGGCCCGCGCCATGCCGCCAAACAGCAGTGCACGGATCACGGCCTCGCGAATCCCGCCGCTCGCAATATGCGACTTGAGCTCGCCGATGCGCCGCGCCACGAGTTCTTCATGGATCGCGCTCTTGCCGGCCTTGCGCAATGGCCGCGAGGAGTTCGGATCGACGCCCAAAGCCGCCTGCACGTTCGGCGCGCCGAATTCGGTCATGAACATCCGCTCGGCAAAGGCTTCGCTGGCCTTGCGCCAGCCCTCGAGCGCCGCGACGATCTGCTGCGACATGTTCTCCTGCATCAAGAGGAACGGATTGTCCTCGCTCACCGGCCGGCGTTGCTCGCGCACCTTTTCCGCCAGTGTTGCAAGCGGCGCCACTGCCGGATTGGCATCGGAAAACACCTCGAACGGCCAGCGCAGCGGATGGAACACCCGCAGGGCGTCGGCGAACTGCGGTGTGACCGCGGCGCGGACGAAGGGTTGCATGAAGGTGCGATAGAGCGCGAGATTGGTCTGCGACATGCGGTCCACCGCGGCAAAGCAATGCTCGTCGGCAGGATCATTGCCGCCGAGCGCGCGGATATCGTCGAGCGTCCGCGCCTCGCAGCGCATGACCCAATCGCCGCTGGCGAGATCCGGATTTGCCGTCGCATCGGTCTTGGCTTCGAAGACGGCCTCGTAGAGACCCGGCGGCAGGGTGTCGATCAGGTCGATGTTGCTCGAGAACTCAGTGTGCTGCTTTCGCGCCACGCTGGCGGACACGAAGATGCCGAGATGGCCGATGCTCTCGTGGATCGTATAGACGATGGTCTGCCCGTAAGCGCGGATCTCGTCGACGTCGTCGTAGAGATCGAGGATCCAGCCCAGCGCCTGTTGCGGCGGCGTGACGTTGTCGCCCTTGGAACAAAACACCACGATCGGCGAATGGATATTGCGCAGATCGACAGTCACGCCCTCCGAGGTCCGAATCTTGCCGGCGGTCAGATTGTTGCCGATGAACAATTCGTCGACGATGAATTGAATCTCTTCGGCGTTGAGATTGACATGGCCGCCCCACCAGCGCTCGAAGCCCAAATAGCGCGACGCTTCGGTGTCGATCTTGGAATAGAGATTGTACTGCTTGGTCCACAGCGTATTCGCTGGATTCTGATTTTCGAAATTCTGCACCAGCCAGGCGCCGTCGAACTTGCCGTGGCCGAGATCGCTGACGAGCGCTGTGAGCCAGCTGCCGCCAAGGAGCCCGCCCGAATAGCGCATCGGGTATTTGCCGTGCACGCCCTGCCAGTAGGACAGCGGGGCGCCGGCGATGATGATTGGCCCGAACAGATCGGGACGAATGCCGGCGAGCAGCATCACCGCCCAGCCGGCCTGGCAATTGCCGATGACGCACGGCTTGCCGTCGGCCTGCGGATGCAGCGCGATGACCTTTTCCAGGAACACCGCCTCGGCGCGGGCAACGTCCTCGATCGTCTGACCCGGCATGGGATCGGGCAGGAAGCCGATGAAATAGCAGGGATGGCCGGCCTTCATGATGACGCCGATTTCGCTGTCGGCCTTGAAGCCGCCGATGCCGGGGCCATGTCCGGCGCGCGGATCGACGACGACAAAAGGCCGCAGCGTCGGATCGATCTCCGCACCTTCGGGCGGAATGATCCGCACCAGGAGGTAATTGACCGGCCGCTCGAGCCGTCGGCCGTCCAGCACCAGTTCGGCGCTGTAGTCCAAGACATTGGGAACTTTCTCGGCCAAATGCTCGCGATATTGATTGCCGCGCTGGCGCATGACGTCGAAAAACAGCACGCTGCGCTGCGCAGCGTCGATGAAGTATTCCATGGCCGGCGCAAACAAGCCAAACTGCGGCATGGCGAAGCTGGTCGAATTCGCGGACGCCGAATTTACGGATGGAAGGCTTTCGCGTACGGTCATTGTCGCTTTTCCTTCTTGCAATTGTCACTGACCTGGGCGGAAACTCCAAACTTCGCGCGCTCCGCGTAGCCATTCAACCTGGCTCCCGGGCGTGACTGCCGTAACATCCAGGTGAACATGCAAATTGGCCGAAACCAAGTTCCACACAGCTGATATATCAACAGACAAACCGGCCAGCGCAAATCAATTCTTCTTTGACCCAAATCAAGGAAGTCGAAGCCGCGCTTGGTTAGAATTCGTCAAGGCAACTTCCAGGCTGGGAGACTGAAGAACGTCCAGGGAGACTGACAATGCCCAACAAAACGATGGAAGGGAACCCGATGGAGGCGACATTGGCGCCGGCACAGTTCTTTCAATTCGGGAAAGGGGGCACCGACGCAATGCTGAACGTGCAGAAGGAACTGCTGGCGGCCTATGAGAATGCCGGCCGCAGTTGGCTCAAGCGGATGGAATCGGAACTGGAATTGTGGAACGACTTTGCCGCCAAACTGAAGGCGAGCCACACATTGCCTGAAGGCATGAAGGCCTATGGCGACTGCATCGCGCAACGCATGCAAATGATGGCTGAAGACGGCCGGGCCCTTTTCGACGACGCGCAGAAATTGGCGACGACGATAACCGGATCGTTCAACGTCCATACGACAAAAATCCAATAACAGCCGGTGGCGAATGCATTGCTATTGGGCAAAGCGTGCCGCATGATCGGACGAAACAGGCGGTAAGCGTCTTGCCGCCGCTTCGGCACCGGCTAAAAACGGAAATGATTGGGCAAATTCGGCAGCTGAGGCCGAAGGCCGTTAGGTAAAGATTGGAATGGCAAGTGCGCAATCGGCAGCACGGCGGCTGACGGTGTGCGCGTGAACACATGTGCGCCATGTTTTTGTAGGCGAGATATGAAAACCGTTCCGCTTGAGCAGTCGGTCGCCATGATTCCTGATGGCGCGAGCGTGATGATCGGCGGCTTCATGGCGGTCGGAACGCCGGGGCGCGTCATCGATGAATTGGTTCGGCAGAACAAGCGCAACCTCACAGTCATCGCCAACGACACCGCGACCGCCGGGATTGGCATCGGCAAGCTTGTCAGCGCAAAAATGCTGCGCAAAGCCATCGTGAGCCATATCGGCCTCAATCCGGAGACGCAAAAGCTGATGATGGCCGGTGAACTGGACGTCGAGCTGGTTCCGCAAGGCACCCTGATCGAGCGCATTCGCGCCGGCGGCTATGGCCTCGGCGGAATTCTCACGCCGACAGGAATCGGCACGCCGGTTGAGGATGGCAAGCAGCGCATCCAGGTCGCCGGCAAGGACTATCTTCTCGAAGTTGCGCTGCGCGCCGATTTCGCGCTCGTGCAAGCATTTCTCGCCGATTACATGGGCAACTTGAGTTACGCGCTCACCGCGCGCAATTTCAATCCGGTGATCGCCATGGCCGCCGATACCGTGATTGCATGCGCCGACCATATCGTTCCGGTTGGCGTAATGTCGCCCGATCACGTCATGACGCCGGCGCCGGTGGTCGATTATCTCGTGGCCAATTCGTGAGCTGCAGATGGAACCGCAAACGATCATTGCCCGCCGCATTGCCCGCGAACTGAAGCCGGGCATGCTGGTCAATCTCGGGATCGGCATCCCGACGCTGGTCGCAAATCATCTGCCGCCGGACATCCATGTCTTCTTTCAGTCGGAAAACGGGCTGATCGGTACCGGGGCGCCGCCCGAGGAGGGGATGGCGCATCCGCTGTTGACCGATGCGGGCGGCCGCCCGGTCACCGCGCTGCCTGGCGCCAGCACGTTCGATAGCGCCGTGTCGTTCGGCCTCATTCGCGGCGGTCATCTCGACCTCACCGTGCTTGGCGGCCTGCAAGTCGATCAGAACGGGCGGCTGGCCAATTGGACGATCCCGAAGAAGATGGTGCCGGGCATGGGCGGCGCGATGGATCTGGTCACGGGCGCCAAGCGAGTCGTGGTGGCCATGCAGCACACCGCCAAGGGAAAGTCCAAGATCACCAAGACTTGCACGCTGCCAGTAACATCGGTGCGCCCGGTCGACCTTGTGGTTACCGAACTCGCGGTGATCGGATTCGACGGCGGTCGCGCGACGCTACGCGAGACCGCGCCGGGAATATCGGTCGCCGAGGTCGTCGCCGCGACCGAAGCTGAGCTCGTGATCCCCGATAAAGTTCCGGAAATGACGCTGTAACATCGCGCTTCTCAAGCAAGGATCTGTGAGATGGCATCAAAGCCCGAATGGAAGACAAACCCGAAATTGGCTGCCGGAAAGGGCTCCACCGTTCAAGAATTCACCGCGAGCGCGGGCAGCGACAAGTTCGAGATCGACGTTGCGCCGTGGGGCGAAGGCCATTTGCGTGTCAACGGCCGCGAAATTGCGCATATCAAAGATGCCAAAGACCGGATTCAGGCCTTTCAGGAACTGAGAGACATCGCCGACCGCTACCTCAGCGGCGAGCCGATCAACCGCGAACAGAAAAAGAAGGGGCCGGAGCTTCCCGCGGTGAAAGCCAAGCTGCTCGAAGGCAAGCGGGGTCTCATCGTCGGCATCGCCAACGAGAATTCGATCGCCTGGGGTTGCGCCAAGGCGTTCCGCGCCTTCGGCGCCGAAGTGGCTGTGACCTATCTCAACGACAAGGCCAAGAAATATGTCGAGCCCTTGGCGCGCGTGCTCGACGCCCCGATCGTGATGCCGCTGGACGTCAATGCACCCGGCCAGATGGAGGCGGTGTTCGATCACATCACCAAGGTCTGGGGCAAGCTCGATTTCGTCGTCCATTCCATCGCCTTCTCGCCGAAGGATGCGCTGCAAGGCCGTGTGGTCGACGTGACGCGCGACGGCTTTCTCACGACGCTTGACGTGTCGTGCTGGACATTCATTCGCATGGCGCATCTTGCCGAGCCGCTGATGCGCAAGGGCGGCTCGCTGTTTACGATGACCTATTACGGCAGCCAGATGGTGGTGAAGAATTACAACATCATGGGCGTCGCCAAGGCGGCGCTGGAAAGCGCGGTGCGCTACCTCGCCGCCGAATTGGGTCCCAAGGGCATTCGCGTTCACGCCATATCGCCTGGACCGCTGGCGACGCGGGCGGCGTCCGGGATTCCGGAATTCGACGCCTTGCTCGACAAGGCGAAGGCCACGGCGCCGTCGCGCAGCCTTGTCAGCATCGATGATGTCGGCGTCGCCGTGGCCTTTCTTGCCCACGACGCCGCGCGCCTGATCACCGGTGAAACGCTCTATATTGACGGCGGCTACCACATCATGGACTAGGTGCGGCAAGCGCGACCCAACGGGCTATCCGCCCCATTTCAGGGTCACCCCGATGTCGCCGGGCATGCCGCCTGGAAAATCGACGATCTGATAAGCCACCCGATATCCGCGAGGCTTGAGGAATTTTTCAAAAAAATCAAAGAGTTCCTTTGGTAGACCGGTCAGCGTATTCTCCCAGCCGGGCTCGGCCTGGTTGATCGCCCGCCCGCGGTCGGTGCAGAGCTCGTTGGGAAAGCGGCCAATGAAAACCTCGGTCAGGCCGTTATTGGCCGCGCGATTGATGATCGCGGCCGCGCGTTTCATCCGCTCTTCGTCCGACAGGCCCGATGCTTTTGAGAACTTTTCCAGCAAAGCTTTCTTTTCGTCTTCTGCCGCATTGTGCTCGCGCATCGCCGTGGTTGCTTTTTCCGCCTCGCGCAGGGCGATTTGCTTCATGATGTCTTTAGCCGCCGGCAGTAAGTCCAGCGGATCGGTTGCCTGTTGTGCCTGAGCCATGGCTCTGCTCCCTTACCATCGGTTGCTATTTACCGGATTCCAGGTGTTTATTTGATTTATCGTAAGCCTTCCGGACATACTATTATACGGTACGACAAGAAAAATGACACGTCACATGCTGATCGGTTCACCGTAAAAAAGGGGGCAACTGGCATGGCCAAGAGGCAAAACGAAGACACCACGCTCAAGCGCAAGGCATATGAAAAGGAGCTGCACAAGCTTCACGTCGAGCTTTGCCATTTGCAGGAATGGGTCAAAGCCACGGGCGCCAAAATCATCATCGTGTTTGAGGGCCGCGACGCGGCAGGGAAGGGCGGCACCATCAAGGCGCTGACCGAGCGCGTCAGCCCCCGCGTCTTTCGAGTTGTGGCGCTTCCGGCGCCGACCGACCGCGAAAAGTCGCAGATGTATATGCAGCGCTACATGGCGCATTTTCCGGCCGGCGGCGAGATCGCGATTTTCGATCGCAGCTGGTACAACCGCGCCGGCGTCGAATACGTCATGGATTTTGCGAGCAAGGCGCAGCACGAGCGTTTTCTGAAGCTATGTCCGGAAGTCGAACATTATCTCATTGGAGCGGGCATCATCTTGATCAAGGTCTGGCTCGAAGTCGGCATGGAGGAACAGGAGCGGCGTTTTCTCGCCCGCATCAACGACCCGTTGCGGCAATGGAAATTGAGTCCAATGGACGTGGAATCGTACAGGCGTTGGTACGCCTATTCAAAGGCGCGCGATGAGATGTTGAAGGCCACCGACACTAAGCAGGCGCCCTGGCACATCGTGCGCACCGACGACAAACGCCGCGCTCGGCTCAACTGCATTTCGCACATATTGTCGCTCATCCCGTACAAGAAGGTCCGGCGCGACAAGGTCAAGCTGCCGAAGCGCGACACCAAGCAAAGATACAACGACCAGGCTTTCTTGAAAGGGCGACGTTTCGTTGCTGACAGGTATTGACGCTGAGATTGAAGCGCAAAAATTGGCGTCGGTAACGAGCTTGGAAATCGGAATTTTGCGGACAGGTTTCTGTCGTTGCCGTCTGGTTTTGGCACTATGCGGACATTTCAAGCGCACCGACCAATGTCCGCTATCGGGTGCAACAAATTTGGGCAGGTAGAAAGTGAAGCGGCATGTGAATGTCTCTTCTATTGGTGGTCCTTGATCTTTGTCAAAGTGCGCTGCAGCATGGCGTGATTTAGATTTGAATGAATTATGAGAGAGGTTGAAATGACCGATACATCACGCGTTCAATCGAGTGTGCCGTCCCGACGAACCATTTTGCTGCGGGGTGTGGCTTGCGCGGCCGGCGCCGTTGCCGTGCTCGGCTCGGCGAGAAATGCCCACGCGTCCAAAATGCCGCAGGCGTCGCCCGCCGTCGTCTACCAAGCGTCCCCCAAGGGCGCGCAGCAATGCGAGAACTGCCTCCTGTTTCAGGCGCCGAATGCCTGCCAGGTCGTCGACGGCACGATCAGTCCTTCCGGCTGGTGCAAGCTCTGGGCCAAAAAGGCCGCTTAGAAGGCAACGACTTACTTCACGAAGCTGAGGTAAGACGCCAGCGCCTCGACCTGGTCCGGCGATAATGTGCCGGCAATTCGCGGCATCGGTGGCGCGGCGGCAGCATTATATCCTTCGCCCCACTGCGCCAGCCGCCGCTTCAAATAAGTGTAGGCCAGCCCGCCCAGCCGGGGAATCTGACTGACGCCTTCGCCGTTCGGGCCATGGCAGGCGACGCACGACACGATATTGGCTTCCGGGATTCCGTCGGTGTAGATCGCCCGACCCATGGCGAAAAGTTCTGAATTGCCGTCATTGGCTGCGCGCGGCGGCAGCGTTGCAAAATAAGTTGCCAAATCACGTACGGTCTCAGGACCGAGATGCCCGGCGGCGCCCCACATATATTGCTTCGAAAATGGGCTGTCCCGCAGATGCCCGCGAAAACTCATCAGCTCAGTCTCGATATATTGTGAGCGCTGTCCGGCCAATCGCGGCGCTGGCGTATAACCCTGCGCCGCAGCGCCGTGGCACCAGGTGCAATTGCGAATGACGGGGTTTTCCGCGTATCCCGACACTGCGGAAACGGCAGAGAATATAATTGCCAGGACCACTGTCTTTGGCCTGATATATTTCATGATCCGAATTCCACACTTTCCGTTTCGCGCAACCGCAACTTCCCAAACAACAAAAGACCTCACTTGAGATTACTGAGAAAGGCCGCAATAGCTTCGACCTGCGGCCTGTTCAGGCTATGCGCCACCGGCGCCATGACGGCCGACGTGTCTGGTTTCGCGCGATTTTGGCCGCGCTCCGTGCTCCAATTCGTCAATTCCTTGACGAGATAGGGGTAGAGCTGGCCCGCTAACCGCGGAAACTGCGCGGTCCCCAAAGCATCCGGACCGTGACAGGCGGCGCATGCTGCGACATTGGCGTCGGGAACGCCGTTTTCGAAGATTTCCCTGCCTGCACCCGCGCGTCCGCTCGGTGTGCCGCCGAGCGGTTTGGCGCTGACGGCGCTGAAATGCGTAGCGAGCGCCGATATCATCGCCGGGCTGAGCGAACGCGCTACACCGGCCATGATGCTGTTCGGCCGCCCGCGCTCGGCAAAGGCCCGTAACTGATTCTCCAAGTATTCGGGGTGCTGTCCGGCGAGGCGCGGAATGGGATAATATCCGCGATAACCTTGTGCCGACGGCCCATGGCACTCTTCGCAGTATTCGATCTTGGCTTGAAGGCCGCCGCCCGCAGCGGCATTCATGCCCTCAGCGCGGCCCAGCGTAGAGAAGGCGATTGCGAGAATTGCCGTCGGCAAGGTCAGCTTCAGGCTGACACGCCGCTGATGCGGCGTCATGCTCTCAGTACGCCGGAAAATGTCATCCATCGAGCTACTCCAAATAATTGAGATAGGCCGCGACGGCTTTGATTTGCGACTCGTTCAGACCATGCGCGATCGGCTCCATGATGGCCGAGGTGTCTGGTTTGGTCGGATCCTGGCCGCGCTCTTTAGTCCAGTTCGTCAATTTCTTGAAAATGTAGTCCTGGAGCTGGCCCGCCAAACGCGGAAACGGCCCATTGCCCTTGGCGTCCGGTCCATGACACGAAGCGCAGGGCGGAATCTTGGCATCTGGAATTCCCTCTTCGAATATTTTCTTGCCTTCCGGCACGAGATCCTTCGCTGCACCGCCGATGGGTTTGGGATTGAGCTCGTTGAAATGCGCGATCAGCGCGGTTTGCATCGCCGGGTTCAGAACGTGCGCGACATTGAACATGATATTGTTGACGCGCCGGCGCTCGATAAAAGCCTGGATCTGATTTTTCAGGTATTCGGGTTGCTGTCCCGCGAGTCGCGGTATTGGGTAAAACCCATGGAAGCCTTGCCCCGACGGACCATGGCAGGTTTGGCAATAGGCGATCTTGGCTTGCAGGTCGTGATCCGAAACAGCGGTCGTATCCTCGGCGCGGCCAACTGTCGCAAACGCCATTGTCAGCACGGCTGTCAGACACACCGAACCGAAGACGACGCCTCCGACACGACGCCGCCCGCGTTGTTTGTTACGTGATCTGGCCGGAACGCGCCGGAGACTTCGGTCCATCGCCTTCCTCACGGCCCAGGATAGGGGTGAAAGTTCACGCCGAGCAGGACGACCTGAATATTCTGCTTGATGTTCTCGGAGCCCGAAGTGATTGCAATCGTGCTGTCGTTGAAGAACACGCTGCGCGTACCGAAGCCGTAATAATCGTATTCGAGCCGGATCGACCATTCGTTCCACGGCGCCCATTCGATGCCGGCGCCGCCGGTCCACCCGACTCGATTTTCCAGCGCTTCGAAATCGTAGGTCTGGGCCGCGTCGAACAGGCTGTATTTGTCGCCCGCCCCGGCGATGCCGCCCTTGGCGTATAACAGCCAGCGATCCCACGCATAGCCAACCCGCGCGGTCGCGCTCATCAGGAAATCGGTCGTTACCTTGAAGGTTGCGGTGTCGCCGAGAATTCCCGGCGTTGCGAGATTAGTCTTGCCGGTAATGCTGCCGCCGGACGCCGCACCTTCGACGCCAAGGACCCAATTCGACGCGAACTGATAATCGCATCCGAGTTGTCCGCCGAGCATGTAGCCGCTGATATTGAGATTCGCGGCGCTCAATCCGGTCGTTGGGAAGAGCACTCCAGTGGTGTCGGTCAGATCCTTCTGTCCGAAGCCGCCGCCGGCGTGCAGGCCGCCATAGCAGCCCGTCCAGGTGAACGGCGGAGGCGCTGGAGGTAACGGCACCGACGGCGGTAAAGCGAGATCCGCGCCGAGTGCGGAGACCGTCAGCAGCGAGAGCGCAACGCCTCCGAATAATATTGCTTTCATGGCGAACCTCGATCGGTTTGCTACATTGCCAACCACAGATACAGAAACGTCGTGTTGTTGCTCGAAGCGCCGACGCTGGTACCGTCGAACCTTTGATACGCGGTGTATTGCAGGCCGACGCGCGCGTTGAACCACGGCCATCCCGGCGCGAGGCTGCTGATGAACGGGATGTAGGCGATCTCGGCGATCCAGCCGCTGCTGTTCGGACTGAAGGCGCTCGCAAGCGAACCGTACAACAGCGGATCCGAGGTACCCCAGGTGTTGAAGTACTGGCCGGTCAGCACCACCCTGTTGCTATTGCCATAGGCCAGCGAGGCGTAACCCTTCGCTTCGTTCAGCACATTACTGGGGTTCGTAGATAGTGCATTTGGGAAACTGGCATCGAGTTTTTGATATTCGTGAATGTAGCTGCCACGCAGCGTGAACCAAAAATTGCTGCCCTGATACTGATATTGCGAATCCAGGCCGATGTCGGTGAACTTGTCGGTCTGCGGGAAGGTCGCCCACGTGATCACCGGCGGCGAACCAGTACCGGGCGACGGTGGTCCCGCCGCCCAGGGATGTATATCGGAGATCATGCCGAACGTTCCGATCTCCAGCCAGTTGTTGCCCCAATGCGGCTCGATCGCAGCGCGCCAATAGGGCGCCACGCCGGACATTCCGGGGGCGCCAAACGGATCGGTGCCGAGCGAATTTTGCGCGTTCGGGGCGAGCGTGCGATAGGCCGTCGCCTCGAGGTAAAGCACGTCATTGACGAAGGCGTAGGCGCCGACGCCGGCGACATGTGCTGCCAATGTGCCGTCAATGATCGTGTGACTCCCAGGCGTCGGGGCGACATTCGACGCGGTGTAGGGAAACGCCCAGGCCGGCGTGGTATTCCATGGATCCTGAACGGTGGGATTGTTGTTTCCAGTGAAGCCGTAAGTGAAGTTGAGATTGGCGATGCTGGACGAGTCCGCATAGCGGACATCGGTATTGTCCCAGGTCCAGGTATGGCCGAACGGATCGGTGCCGAATCCGCCGAGCGGCGGCGCGTTGTAAGTCATCTGCGCGAAAGCGCCGATATGATTGGTGATGGCGCCGCCCCAAAAGAAGCTTGTTGGGGAAACCACGACATTGTTGTTGGTGCTGTACGGCGCGGTCGGCGGCGCTTGCGCCGCCTGCGTGTTGGTGAAGCCAACGATCGACATCATCGAAATCGGCGGCACCCATTTCTTGTTGGCGTCTTCGGGGGGATCGTCGGCGCTGGGGAACAGCGCCGTCCGGTAGGCGCCACCTCCCGCCGTATAGCCTCCGATCTTGAAGCGCCGGCCGTAGGGCGTAAGCCCGGCAAAATCCGTGTGGCAGGTGCCGCAAGGCTGCCCAGTCTGCCGTGCGTAGCTCGGCAGGGCTTGCGCCGGTGTTGCAAAGCCAAATGTGAAAAGACCGGCCAGCGCGAAAAGCAGTGCGGCGGCGCAGATAATCCCGGAATGCCGCGGGGCAAATGCAGTGCGAACGTAGACGCCGATCATTGCGGGCCAGCCGGATTGATCGCAGCTCTCCGCACGCGAAGCGGATGTTACGCTACGATTCAGTCACGGGGGTAGCCCCAACTTAGAAAGTTATCGCCAGGTGGCCAACTCGAAATAGGCAGGCAGTGGAATTTCATAGTAAGGGGTGCCTTTTCCGCAACAGTCAGAACCCGTTCAGTGCAACTCCTTGGATTTTCACATCTTTGATCTGAATCAACGCGGCCAATTGGGCGGCGTCGCACAATGCCATTTGCCCGTAGTGACACTAGTTACGTCATTGCGGGTAGGCGGCGCGGATACGGGGGTACCGCGTCGCCTTTCTACCGCACGATCGGCAAACAACGCGGTTGTTGTTGACTTACATCAAACCGGCAAAGCCGATTCTGCCTTAGCCTTATTTTGCCGGGCGAAGGGAGAAAAATCATGAAACCCTCAGTCGCGCGCGAGCGTTCGTTGCCCATCTCCGAAATGATGAAGCGGCTCGGGATCGAGCCGGGCGGTGGGGTTTTGCCGCAGTCCGGTTTGCGCTACGCAACCGCTCTGCGTCGCTGCGAGGCTTGCGCGGCTCAGAAGACCTGCCGGGAATGGCTCGATCACGCGCACGGAGGGGCGAATCTGGCCCCGCGCTTCTGCATGAACGCCGACATCTTCTTTGAATTGCAATACGACGAACCGGGACCGCGTCTTGAAAGTTCGCTGCATGTATCCGACGGGCGGAAGCGAACGGTGACTTTGACTAAGGTCAATGCCGCGCCTTGCCGGCGAGAATAGGTTGCTCTTGGGATCGAAGCCCGTCGCGCGCACCTTATTCAAGGAGAGAGGCAATGTCGCAGCAGCCGAAGTCGGATTACACACCGGATCAGTTTTTCATCGTGTTCTTCCGCCTAACGATGGGTTGGACGTTTCTATGGGCGGGCATTCATCATTTTGGCGATGACAAATTCGTCCTTGGCTTCTTGAGCCATGTCAAAACCTTCCATGATGTCTATGCGCCGTTTACAAACCCGGCGATCGTTCCGGCTCTCACCTTCCTGGTCGAGTACGGGCATCTCCTGATCGGGTTGTCGTTGATCTCCGGCTTGTTCGTCCGCGTGAGTGCGCCGTTTGCGATCATGCTGATGCTGCTGTATTGGACCGCGCATATGGACTTCCCGTACATCGAGAACGTCAACAACTATCTGGTCGACTACCACATCGTCTATGCGGGTGTGCTGGTCTATCTGATCGCCAAGCGCGCCGGTCACGTTTTCGGCCTCGACGGTCTGGTCGAGCGGCTGCATCTGCCCGAACAATATCCGGCATTGCGGCCGCTAGTCGGCTGACAAACGTCAGTAGCCTCATTAGAAACTCGTGATGCCCGGCCCAGTGCCGGGCATTTCGCGTCTTAAGAATGCCAATGAAGTCGCATAGATCAATCGGGCGCCAGTAGCGGGGACGCCCGCGCGCCCCGGTTGGAGAACCAATGTCAACGTATCGCCTCGACAAATTGTTCTCGCCACGATCCGTCGCTGTCGTCGGCGCGAGCCCACGTCAAACATCGCCGGGTCATGCCGTCTTAAGGAATCTGCGTTGCGGCGGCTTCGCGGGCGAGGTTCACCTGGTCAATCCCCATTACGACAGCATCGATGGCGTTGTTGCAGTCAAATCCTACGGCGCCCTCGCTAGCACGCCGGACGTTGTCGTGATCGGCGTGCCACCATCGGCCGTGCCGTCGGTGGTTGCCGCTGCGGGAGCGAAAGGCACGGCCGCGGCCATCATCCTCACCGCAGGTCTCGGTCACGGGCCTGGTTCGCTTGCCGAGCAGTGCGAGAAAGCCGCGCGCGCGTCCGGCATGCGTCTCGTCGGCCCCAATTGTCTCGGCGTCCTGTCGCCCGTGGCCAATTTCAACGCGAGCTTTGCCGCGTCGATGCCGCGGCCCGGCGATCTCGCTCTCATCTCGCAATCGGGCGCAATCGCCGCCGGGCTGGTGGAGTGGGCCGCGGTGCGCGGCATCGGATTTTCCACGATGGTTTCCGTCGGCGACAGCGTCGACGTTGATTTTGCCGACCTCCTCGACCATTTCGCGACGGATCGCGGCACGCGTGCCATTCTGCTTTATATCGAGTCGGTCAAGGACGCGCGCAAATTCATGTCGGCGGCCCGCGCGGCGGCGCGGGCCAAGCCGGTGCTGGTCGTCAAATCCGGGCGGCACGCGGCAGGCGCCAAGGCGGCGATGACGCATACCGGTGCGCTGGCGGGCTCGGATGCCGTTTATGACGCTGCATTCCGCCGCGCCGGTTTGCTCCGCGTGCTCGATCTCGACGAACTGTTCGCCGCCGCGGAGACGCTCGGCCATTTGACGACAATTTCGGGCCGACGGCTGGCGATATTGACGAATGGCGGCGGCATCGGCGTCCTGGCGGTGGATCGTCTTGCGGACCTTGGCGGCGAACTTGCGGACATTTCGCCCGAGACGATGAACAGGCTCGATGCGGCGTTGCCGCCGATCTGGTCGCGCGCCAACCCGGTCGATATTGCGGGCGACGCCGATGACAGGCGATATGCCACAGCGCTCGAACATCTGCTCGAAGACAGCAAGAACGACGCCGTTCTGGTCATGAACGTACCGACGGCCCTGGCGTCGGCCACCGACGCCGCGAAGTCGGTGATCGCCGTAACCGAAGGACATCGCAAGAAGCACAGTCATGCAAAGCCGGTATTTGCGGTGTGGATCGGCGGCAGCGACTCGGCCTCGGAGGCGTTCAACGCCGCTGGCATTCCCGACTACGCGACCGAATCGGAGGCGGTGAGCGGCTTCATGCATCTCGTGCGCCATCGGGAAGCGCGGGAACAACTGATGGCGACGCCGCCCAGCATGCCGCAAGGCTTTGCACCGGATGCGGCTGTGATCCGCCCGATCATCGACACAGTCTTGCGCGAGCGGCGAACATGGCTCGATCCCATCGAAATGACGAAAGTGTTTTCGGCCTATGGGATCTCGATCACGCCGGCCAGTCCTGCCCGTAATGCCGATGAAGCGGTCGCCGTAGCAAGGCCTCATCTTGCCGCCGGCAATGCCGTCGTCCTTAAGATTCTGTCGCCTGACATCGTGCACAAATCGGAAGTAGGCGGCGTGCGGCTCAATCTCACCACCGAGCAGGCGGTGCACCAGGCCGCGGTCGATATCTTAAGCCGGGCACGGGCCGCGAAGCCCGACGCACGGATCACCGGCGTCACTGTGTTTCCCATGATCGTCCGCCCCAAGGCGCGCGAACTTATCGTCGGCGTGGCGGATGATCCGACATTCGGTCCCGTCATTGTCTTCGGCCAGGGCGGCACGGCGGTCGAAGTGATCAGCGACAAAGCGCTGGCGCTGCCGCCGCTCGATCTCGCGCTGGCGCGCAGTCTCATCGCGCGAACACGGGTCTCGCGCATCCTCAAGGCCTATCGCAACGTACCGGCGGCGGACGAACCGGCGGTCGCGCTTCTTCTCGTCAAGTTGGCGCAGCTTGCGGCCGACTTCCCGGAAATCCGCGAGATCGATCTCAATCCGGTTCTCGCCGACGAAACCGGCGTCATGGCCGTCGATGCCCGCGTCTCGGTCGCCCCCGTCGAGGCGCGCCACCGCGGCCCTTCTGGTCATCCGCGTTTCGCTATCCGGCCTTATCCGACGGAATGGGAGCGGCACATGACGCTGCATGACGGAATGGAAATTCTCGTCCGTCCCGTCCGCCCGGAAGACGAGCCGTTATATCCGCCGTTCCTTGCTTGCGTGACCCAACAGGATTTGCGACTGCGCTTCTTCGCGCCGGTCAAGGAATTCAGCCATGCCTTCATCGCGCGATTTACCCAGATCGACTACGCGCGCGCCATGGCTTTCATTGCCATCGAAGCATCAACCGGCCACATGCTCGGCGTCGTGCGCATTCATTCGGACGCCAATTACGAGACCGGAGAATACGCCATCCTCATCCGCTCCGATCTGAAGGGACACGGTCTCGGCTGGTCGCTCATGCAGCTGATCATCGAATATGCCCGCGCCGATGGCTTGAGCTCCATTCGCGGGCAGGTCCTGCAAGAGAACCTTCCGATGCTGGAAATGTGCCGGGGCCTTGGCTTTGAGGTTGCATCCGACCCGGAGGAGCCTTCCATTGCCGACGTGACATTGCGTCTGTAGCTGCCGCTAATCCTTGAGATCGTCGTGTCATGGACATAGCTAGATTCCGTGCAGGGCGAGGCCTGCGATAGACCGCAGCCCGTTTTCTATTTTCGCGGCGCGTCGATTATCGTTCGAGCGACTTGAGGTAGCTGATGATGTCGTAGACCTGATCGGTATCGAAACGGAATTCCGGCATCGTTGGATGGCCGGTGACGATACCTTCGGCAAGCGGCTCTTCCAGATCCTCGATCGGATAATGCTCATGCAGCGTGCGGAACGGCGGCGCAATCTTGAGCGGGCTGTTGCCGATCTTGCCGGTGGCGTGGCAGCGCGCGCAGTTGGCGCGTACCAGCACCAGTCCTCTTTGCGCCGGCGGCGACAGCACACCTTCACTTCTCGCCGGGAAGGGCGCGAGCGAGGACGCGAAAGCCACAAACGCCAGGATGTTGGCGATGCTGGCTAGGCCCATGCCTAACTGCACTATTCGACCCATTGAGGTTGCTACCTTTTGTGCAGAAAAGCGTGTCTGTCCGCGCGAAGTGCAACGCGAGTTCAAGACGCCGTGGCCCGTTCCCTGGCCTCGTCTGCGACCGACGAAAACGCCATACCGGATATCGGCTCAACCCAGACCAGGTGATCGTGCACCTTTTTGACGCCCGGAACGTTCTCGACCGCGACAATAACGCCTTGGCGCTCGCGATCGTCGGTGATGACCCCCCAAAGCTCCGCAACGCCATTCTGGACGACGACATTGATGCGCGGCGTCCAGCGCTGCTCACCCAGCGCCGTTAGAATATTGTCACGGATCGCGGAGTCTCCCCCGGCCGGAGCCGGCACGTCACGGGCAAAGGTCGCTAACGCGTACAACAGATTGGCGCGGCTGATGATGCCGACCATCCGGCCGCCGCGCGTGACCGGCAAGCGCTTGACGTGACGGCGTTCCATCAGCTCGACGACCTTTTCCAGCGAATCGTTTTCGCCGACAGTGCAGGGATCGGTCGTCATGATCTCATCCACCTTTCTCCCCGAACTGTGCACGTATTCCTCAGCGAGGCGTCCGGGCCCGACAATGAACTCGAGCCACTTCGGCCGGCGGCGCTGGGTGCCGAGTTCGCCGCGGCGCAGAAAGTCTCCCTCGGTGACGATGCCGATCAGTTCGCCTTCCTTATCGACGACGGGCAGCCCGCTGATCCGGTTTTGCAGCATCAATCGCGCCGCCGTGATGATCGGCTCGTCCGCTTCGACGGAAATGACGTTGCGCGTCATGACATCTTTGACTTGCATGGCCGTTCTCCATGTTTGGCAGGCGCTTCATCCGCCGGCCGGCGGGCTTAGGCGTTGATCCGATTCAAGGCGGTGCGATCGCGCAGCACGATGCGCCGCGAGGTCGGCAGCTGGATCGCTGCCGCGCATTCCAGCGAGGTCAGCGTACGCGACACGGTTTCGATGGTGAGGCCGAGGTAATCGGCGATATCCTGGCGCGACATCGGAAGTTCGATGGAATTGCCGCCCGAAACGCGCTCCGCCATTTCCAGAAGGAAGCCTGCGACGCGCTCTTGCGCGCTCTGGACGAGAAGCAGAATGCGATCCTGTACCCGGGCGAGCTCACGGCCCGTCAAGGCAAAGAGCTGCCGTCCGATCGAAGCGTCACGGCCCGCGAGCGCGTTGAGCGTACGGCGCTTGATCATGAGGACTTTGGTGTCGGCGATCGCCTCCGCCGACAGCGTGTGCTCATCGGCAAACTCAAGCCCGAAAATATCGCCGGGCAGATAAAAACCGCCGATTTGCCGCCGGCCGTCGTTCAGGATCTTGTATGTGCGCACACTGCCGCTGACGACTTTGTAGAGGTAATCGGCCGGTTCGTTCTCGCCGAAAATCTCGGTATTGCGCGGATACGCCGCGACGGCGCCTATCAGATTCATCGTGTGATCGAGCGATTCGGCTTCGGTTGCACTGTCGAGCGCATGGCTCCGCGCCGGTGGGACATTGCGCATCGGCATGGCCGGTCGGTGGATTGCATCGCTGCGAACTGCGGTCTGTGTCTGCATGGGCCTTTACCTCCAGGAGCGTCCGGAAGTATTGCTAACCATCGAGGGATAGATGGAAAATTCAGATAATGTCCCTAAGGGATTTCCCTTAGTCTCCGCAGGAGGAGCCTCTGGAAAGACGCGGAATCGGCAGTTTTATCGCTCATCTGAGAGGTGATGGCGGTAGCTAGAGACCCGCCTTTCAATGGCCGAAACGATGCCTGATTCACGATCGGATATGTTCGGAGTGGGACTTAAGATCCCCGCCTCGCAAAAGGTCATCCTGCCCTATGGGATCGCGGTTCTGGCCATTGCGCTGGGACTCGCCGCGAAGCTCGCACTCGGATCGGTTCTGCAGGGCGAGGCGTCCTATCTTTTCTTCGTTCCCGCGATCCTGATCGGGTCGGCGCTCGGCGGATGGGGACCAGGGCTCCTCGCCACTCTTCTCGGCTCGCTGCTCGGTCTGCTCTTCATCAAGGACGTTCGCTCGTTAGCGGCAGCCGACACCGTGGATGCAGCAACATTCGTCCTGGTCGGCATTGGCGTGTCGTGGCGGGGAGAGCTGTTATCACGCTTCCGGCGTGCCGCCGCGGCGAATGCCGAGGCTGCTTTCACCCGCGAAGCTCATCTCCAATCGATCCTCGACAGTATTCCCGACGCCATGGTCGTCATCGACGAGCACGGCATCATTCGATCGTTCAGTTCGGCGGCGGAACGTTTGTTCGGTCATGGCTCGGCGGATATTTTAGGAAAGAACGTCAAGCTGTTGATGCCGACGCCCTACCGCGACGATCACGACGGCTACATCAATCGTTATATGCGCACCGGCGAACGCCGGATTATTGGCATCGGCCGCGTCGTTGTTGGTCAACGGCGCGACGGTTCCATCTTTCCAATGGAGCTCGCCGTCGGCGAGATGCGCGTGCGCGATCAGCGCTTCTTCACCGGGTTTATTCGTGACCTCACGGAACGACAACAGACCGAGGCGAGGCTTCAGGAATTGCAGTCCGAACTGGTTCACATGTCGCGGCTGACCGCAATGGGCGAGATGGCGTCGACGCTTGCTCATGAGCTTAATCAGCCACTGTCGGCTATTGCCAATTACATGAAGGGGTCGCGCCGGCTTTTGGAAAGCAGTTCCGCCGAGAATGCGCCGCTCGTCCGCGATGCCCTGGACAAGGCCGCCGAGCAGGCCGTTCGCGCCGGGCACATCATTCGCCGCTTGCGCGACTTCGTCGCGCGCGGCGAGAGCGAGCGGCGCGTCGAAGACGTCAAGAAACTGGTCGAGGAAGCGAGCGCCCTCGCGCTTGTCGGTGCCAAGGACAAGGGCGTGCGTGTGCGCTTCGAGTTCGCGCCGCGAATAGATTTTGTGCTCGCGGACAAGGTGCAAATTCAGCAAGTTTTACTCAATCTGATGCGCAACGCCATCGAAGCGATGGAGGAGACAGAGAAGCGCGAACTTGTCGTCTCAACGGCATCGGGGAAGGAAACCATGGTAGAGATCGGCGTCGCCGATAGTGGATGCGGAATCGCTCCCGAGGTCAGCGCGCATCTGTTCCAGCCGTTCATCACCACGAAACGCCAGGGAATGGGCGTCGGTCTCTCGATCTCGCGCACCATCGTCGAGTCGCACGGCGGTTCGATCGCGGTGAATCCCAATCCCGGCGGGGGAACAATATTTACGATCACGCTGCCCGCCGTAACCAAGGAGGAGGCCGTCGATGCCGTCTAAGAAGGCGATTGTGCACGTCATCGACGACGATGAGGCGCTTCGTGAATCACTCGCCTTTCTGCTGCGCTCGGCCCAGATTGAGGTGCAAAGCTATCCTTCGGCAACGGCCTTCCTTGGCACATTGTCGAATGCAAGCTTGGGCTGCGTCATTACCGATGTGCGAATGCCCGGAATGAGCGGCATCGATCTGTTGAAACGGCTGAAGGAGCTCATGATCAGCGTCCCGGTGATCGTCGTCACCGGTCATGGCGATGTCCCGCTCGCGGTCGAAGCTATGAAGTTCGGCGCGACGGATTTTTTGGAAAAGCCTTTCGACGACGACGTTCTGTTGGCAAGCGTCCGCTCGGCGCTGCAGCAACGGGACAGCGAGACAAAGCGCCATTTGGAACGCGGCGCGATCGAGAGCCGGCTGGCGGTTCTCTCCAAGCGCGAGCGCGATGTGCTGGGCGGATTGGTCGCCGGCCACGCCAACAAGCAGATCGCCTTCGACCTCGGCATCAGTCCGCGAACCGTCGAGATTTACCGCTCGAACCTCATGGACAAAATGCAGGCCACGAGCCTGTCTGATCTCGTGCGGATGGCGCTTATCGTCGGGATACTCGGCTCCTCGTGACTAGATGTCCGCACCGCCGAATTGAGCCATATCAAGGCGGCTGCGCCGAACTCCTCCCATTCTGTCCAAAATTAACAGCAGAATGCGAAGGCCGAGGTGCAGGCTGTAGCGATGACGCCCCAGTCCGAATTGACGGTACGACGCCCTGTCGTCGTCGTTGTCGATGACGACATAGCTGTTTGCAATTCGCTCAAATTCTCGCTGCAGCTCGAGGGTTTCGTGGTGCGCGCCTATCGTAGCTCGGCCGAGCTTCTGGACGCGGACGACCTCGATGCCTGCGATTGCTTCGTCATCGATCAGAAGATGCCTGACCTAACCGGAATGCAGCTGATCGAGCAGCTACGCAGGCGGCAAATCTCGGCACCGGCCATTCTCATCGTCGGCCGCCCGACTGTGACACTCGCCGCACAGGCGGCCAAAAACGGCATTCCGCTCGTCGAAAAGCCGCTCCTCGGCAATATGCTGCTGACGAAGATTCGCGAGGCCTGCGAGATTACCAGGCGATGAACCATTTCATCTGACCGGCAGGCCGAAGGGGCCTGTCGGTTTCCCGTGCGCCATCAAGCGGCGCGGCTTTCCGCCTCGACCGCGTTTTCGAGGACGACCGTCGCGGCCGCCGTATTGGAAATCGGTATATGGTAATTGCGATGCACCTCGGTAGCGCCGGCATTCAATGCGCCGCGCATGGCCATCCAGTTGAGAAATTCGACGCCCTGGGCGCCCGAGGCCTCGACCCAATCGTGAATTGAATAGCGCGCCAGTACCTCGGGCTCGCTTGCGAGCTTGTCG
>DASQRX010000184.1:0-9060 GCA_035642635.1 Xanthobacteraceae bacterium | reverse complement strand
CGCCCCCACGTGACATTACCACGACGGCGGCGGCAGCAAACAAATATGGCGACGGGGGCTGATGCCGGATTAGCGCGGCTTAGAGAGGGTAAGGGGTGGTGGAGCCAGGCGGGATCGAACCGCCGACCTCCTGCATGCCATGCAGGCGCTCTCCCAGCTGAGCTATGGCCCCAATCAGGGAACAGGAGTCAGTGATCGGTAATCAGAAGTCCGGGTTGCGTTCTGATTACTGAATACTGATTACCGACTCCTGGCTATCCTTCTTCCTCGTTCTCGATGTCGCCGCCGATAATGTCGGTGACATCGGCATCCTCTTCTTCCTGTTCCTCGATGAAGGTGTCGTCGTCATCGTCGAGGGTCTCGTCCACCTCGACTTCTTCCTCGCCGACATCGGCGTCGCCGGTCGCCGGCTTCTTGGCCCCGGACGCCTCGGCGTCGGCTTCCTCAAGGGAAACGGTTTCGATCTCTTGCGGCTCCGGCACCGCAACCTCTTCCACCGGGGCAGGTCGCGGAGCGGCGGCTGCGGCATCGGGCCGTCCGCGCGTCACCACAGGCGCAATCTCATAGACCGTGCCGCATTTGGGGCAATGAATTGGATCTTTGTTCAGATCATAGAACTTGGCGCCGCAACTGGCGCAGAGCCTTTTCGTACCCAGTTCGGGTTTGGCCACGGTCTGGATCCTTTGAGCAATTCGGGTGCTTCACTTGGCTAGTCGAAACGCGGCTGTCAATAGTCGATTAGCCCCGGTCGCCGGCCGCCCGATCCCTGAAAACCACCGGATGACGGGGCGCTCCGCCCCGTGATAGACGGCGGTCACAAAGCCGGTATTACCTCTCCGGCTGGATCTCACGCATGCATTCCGACCCTGCCTCAGTTCCGCTTACTGCTCGCCGCAACGGCCCTTTGACCGGTCGCGCCCGCGTGCCGGGCGACAAGTCGATCTCGATCCGGGCCCTTATTCTGGGCGCGCTTACGGTCGGGGAGACCACGGTCTCGGGCCTGCTCGAAGGGGAGGATGTCCTCAACACCGCCAAGGCCTTGCAGGCGCTTGGCGCCCGCTTCGCGCGGACCGGCGAGCGGGCCTGGTCGATCCGCGGCGTCGGCGTTGGCGGCTTCGCCCAGCCTGCGGGCGCGCTCGATTTCGGCAATTCCGGCACCGGCTGCCGGCTCACGCTCGGCGCCGTCGCCGGCTGCCCGATCACGGCAACTTTCGACGGCGACGCCTCGCTGCGAAGCCGGCCGATGCGGCGCGTGCTCGATCCACTGGAGCGAATCGGCGCCCGGGCGGTGGTTTCGGCCGATGGCCGCTTGCCGCTGACGCTCAAGGGCGCCCACGACCCCATGCCGATCGTGTTCGAGCCGCCGGTTCCATCGGCGCAATTGAAATCGGCGACGTTATTGGCCGGCCTTGCGGCGCCGGGTGAAACCGTCGTGATCGAAGCCGAGGCGACGCGCGACCACACCGAAAAGATGCTCACGCATTTCGGCGCGCAAGTACGGGTCGAGCCGTCGGGGCGAGACGGCCGCCGCATCACGCTCACCGGCCAGCCGGAACTTTCGCCGCGGCCGATCGCGGTTCCCGCCGATCCGTCTTCAGCGGCGTTTCCGCTGATCGCGGCGCTCGTGGTGCCGGGTTCGGACATCGTTCTTCAGGGCGTGATGATGAATCCGCTGCGCACCGGTCTTCTCACCACGCTGTTGGAGATGGGCGCTACGATCGAGCGGCTCGACGAACGCAACGAAGGCGGCGAGGATCTCGCCGATCTGCGCGTTCGCTCTGGCGCGCTGCGCGGGGTCGAAGTGCCGGCGGCGCGCGCTCCGTCCATGATCGACGAATATCCGGTCTTGGCCGTTGCCGCGGCTTTCGCCGAAGGCACCACCAGGATGCGCGGGCTGAAGGAGTTGCGGGTGAAAGAGTCCGATCGTCTCGCCGCCACGGCCGATCTATTGCGGGTCAACGGCATCGCGGCGGACATCGAGGGCGACGATTTGATGGTGCACGGCAACGGCCGTGCCGCGGGTGGCGGCACGGTCACGACCCATATGGATCATCGGGTCGCGATGGCGGCGATTGTTTTAGGCCTCGGCAGCGAGCGGCCGGTGCAGATCGACGACGGCACCTTCATTGCAACGAGCTTTCCGGGGTTTGTCGAATTGATGCGGGGTTTGGGCGCGGATTTGTCATGATTATTGCGATCGACGGACCGGCCGCCTCGGGCAAGGGGACGATTGCGCGGCAGATCGCGGCCGTCTATGGGCTGCATTATCTTGACACTGGCCTGCTCTACCGGGCGGTAGCGAAAGCCGTGCTCGACGCCGGCCATTCGCCGGATGACGCGAGATGCGCCACCGAGGCCGCGGTCATGCTCGATCCGACAAAATTTGGGGACAATGCGCTGAAATTGCAGGTCATCACCGAGGCCGCGTCGGTGGTCGCCGCCATTCCCCAGGTCCGGCAAGCGCTGATCAACTATCAGCGCGGTTTCGCGACCAAACCGCCCGGCGCGGTGCTCGACGGCCGCGATATCGGCACCGTCATCGCGCCGGGCGCCGACGTTAAGCTTTTCGTTGTCGCGTCGCCCGAGGTGCGGGCCAGCCGGCGGACGCTGGAATTGCGGGCGCGGGGCGAAATAGCCGAGGAAAAGGACGTGCTCGCCGACCTTTTGCGCCGGGACGAGCGAGATTCGCGGCGAACCGCGGCCCCGCTCAAGGCGGCGCCCGACGCGCACTTGCTCGATACCACGCATTTGGGTATAGACGCCGCATTCCGGGCCGCCGTCGATATCATCGAGGCCGTTCGAGCGGGCCGAAAGCGCCGTTAACCTGCGCTTTCGTCATTGGAGGTAAGCCCGCTCACCGTCTCGTTTGCATGGCGAATACCCCGGAACGCAAGCTTCGTCCTGAACCTATGGCCTTGGCCCCACCCGCCGGTCGAACCGGCGGCTGCCGCATGTTCGGGATCATTTTCATTCGCGGGGCTAGGAGTTTTCTATGGCTCAAGTTGCGGCTCAAGCTAGCGCCAGCGCGCCGTCGCGCGAGGATTTTGCCAAGCTGATCGATGAATCGTTCAGCGATGGCCACGTTCAGGAAGGCGCCGTCGTCAAAGGCACGGTGGTCGCGATTGAACGCGATCTCGCCGTCATCGATGTCGGGCTGAAGACCGAAGGCCGCGTCGCCATGCGCGAGTTCCAAGGGCCTGGCCGTTCAAGCGAGATCAAAGTCGGTGATGTCGTCGAGGTCTATCTCGAGAGGGTCGAGAATGCGCTCGGCGAAGCCGTGCTGTCGCGCGACAAGGCGCGCCGCGAGGAAAGCTGGGGCAAGCTCGAAAAGGCATTCCAGAATAATGAGAAGGTGCAGGGCGTCATCTTCAATCAAGTCAAGGGCGGCTTCACCGTCGATCTCGACGGCGCGGTCGCCTTCCTGCCGCGCTCGCAGGTCGATATCCGCCCGATCCGCGACGTGTCGCCGCTGATGAACAATTCGCAGCCGTTCCAGATCCTCAAGATGGATCGCCGCCGCGGCAATATCGTCGTCTCCCGCCGCACCGTGCTCGAAGAAACCCGCGCCGAACAGCGCCAGGAACTGGTGCAGAACCTCGAAGAGGGACAAGTCATCGACGGCGTCGTCAAGAACATCACCGATTACGGCGCGTTCGTCGATCTCGGCGGTATCGACGGCCTGTTGCACGTCACCGACATTGCCTGGCGGCGGGTCAATCATCCGTCCGAGGTGCTCAATATCGGTCAGCAGGTGAAGGTCAAGATCATCAAGATCAACCACGAGACCCACCGCATCTCGCTCGGCATGAAGCAATTGCTCGACGATCCGTGGCAGGGCATCGAAGCGAAATATCCGGTCGGCGCGCGCTTTAAGGGCCGCGTCACCAACATCACCGACTACGGCGCTTTCGTCGAACTCGAGCCCGGCATCGAGGGCCTGATCCACGTTTCGGAAATGTCGTGGACCAAGAAGAACGTGCATCCTGGCAAGATCGTCTCGACCTCCCAGGAGGTCGAGGTGCAGGTGCTCGAAGTCGATCCGGTGAAGCGCCGCATCTCGCTCGGCCTCAAGCAGACCATGCGCAATCCGTGGGAGCTGTTCGTCGAGAAGCATCCGGTCGGCTCGGTGGTCGAAGGCGAAGTCAAGAACAAGACCGAATTCGGCCTGTTCCTCGGCCTCGACGGCGACGTCGACGGCATGGTGCACCTGTCCGATCTCGACTGGAAACGTCCGGGTGAGCAGGTCATCGAGGAGTACAAGAAGGGCGACAAGGTGCAAGCGCAGGTCCTCGATGTCGATGTCGAGAAGGAGCGCATTTCGCTTGGTATTAAGCAGCTTTCCGACGCCGGTGCCGGTGCCGGCGAGGCCGCCGAGGAGGCGGCTGCCGGCGAGCTCAAGAAAGGCGACGTCGTCACTTGCGAAGTGGTCGAGGTGAAGGAAGGCGGGATCGACGTGAAGGTCGTCGGCACCGACTACGTCGCCTTCATCAAGCGCTCCGAACTGGCGCGCGATCGTTCCGAACAGCGCCCGGATCGCTTCGCTGTCGGCCAGAAGGTCGACGCCCGCGTCACCCAGTTCGACCGCCGCTCAAAGCGCGTGACCGTCTCGATCAAGGCGCTGGAAGTCGCCGAAGAGAAGGAAGCGATTGCGCAATACGGATCGTCGGATTCCGGCGCTACGCTCGGCGACATTCTCGGCACCGCGCTCAAGCGCAAGGGCGAGAACGAGGACGGTGACAAGGAAGGAGCCGCGGATCAATGACGTGTCATTCGGATTGATTGCATAACGGGGCGAGAGCGGAAGAATAAGGACCAAAACGATGTCGCTTGATGCCGACCTGATCGCCGACCGCCGCCGCATCCGGCGGAAACTCACCTTCTGGCGCGTAACCGCCATCGCGTTACTTGTTCTCGGTATTGCCGGCGCCGGCGTGATGACCAGCAACCGCCTGGGCCTGCTCGGTGTTCGCCCTTATATCGCGCGCGTGACCATTTCGGGCCTGATCCGCGGTGATAGGAACCGGGTCGAGCAGCTCGACCGCCTCGGCCGCTCGCCGATGGCGCGCGCCGTCATCGTTCATGTCGACAGCCCCGGCGGCACCACCGCGGGGTCCGAGCAGCTCTTCGACTCGCTCACGCGCCTGCGCGCGCAAAAGCCGCTGGTCGTCGTTGTCGACAGCATGGCGGCTTCCGGCGGTTACATCACAGCGATTGCCGGCGATCACATCGTGGCCCAGCAGACCTCGCTGGTCGGTTCGATCGGCGTCTTGTTTCAATATCCCAATTTTGCCGACCTTCTGGGCAAGATCGGCGTGAAAATGGAAGCGGTGAAGTCGACGCCGCTGAAAGCGGCGCCGGACGGGTTTGAGCCGACCAGCCCCGAAGCCACAGCGGCGCTGAATTCGATCATTCAGGATTCCTATGCCTGGTTTAAGGGCATTGTTCAGGATCGCCGCCATATGACCGACGCGGAGCTCGCGACGGCGGCCGACGGCCGGGTGTTCACCGGCCACCAGGCGATCGGTCTGAAGCTGATCGACGAGCTTGGCGACGAGCGGACGGCGCTGGCATGGCTCGCCAGGGACAAGAATGTCGACGCCAAGCTGCCGGTGCGCGACTACGAGCTGCGCAGCCGATTCGGCGACCTGCCGTTCCTGCACGCCGCGGCCACGGCGGCGCTCGATGCGGTGGGTCTCGACGCCCTGGCGCGCCGGCTCGACGAGTGGGGCGCCATCGGGGCCGTCGAGCGTTTCAATCTTGACGGTCTATTGGCCCTTTGGCACCCTGCCGGTGCGAATTGACCGGTGGAGCTTTTTTGCTCCAATCCGTCCTGATCCGGGACCGGCGTTCGCGGGCGACCGAAGACATTCGGTCATGATTGGCGGCGGACATGATCAAGTCTGAGTTGGTTCAGCGGATATCGGCGCAGAACCCGCATCTGTATCAGCGCGACGTCGAGAACATCGTCAACGCCATCCTGGGCGAGGTCATCGCCGCGATGGCGCGCGGCGACCGGGTGGAACTGCGCGGCTTCGGCGCCTTCTCGGTGAAGAAGCGCCCGGCGCGCACCGGACGCAATCCACGCACCGGCGCGCATGTCTCGGTCGATCAGAAATGCGTGCCGTTCTTCAAGACCGGCAAGGAAATGCGCGAACGGCTCAACCGGCCGTCGTCCGAAGGTTGACCGGAACCCCGCACTCGGCCAGCGGCACGCTGCGCAAGGTCGTGGCGGTGCTCATCCTCGTTCCACTCGCCATCGTCATCATCGCCTTCGCGGTTGCGAACCGGCAGGACGTGACGATCTCGCTCGACCCGTTCGGTCCGAACGCATCCGCCCCTTGGCAGACGCAGCCGCTTTTCGTGGTGCTCATTGCCGCGCTGATTCTGGGCGTGATTGTTGGCGGCACCGCCGCCTGGCTCCGGCAGACCAAATGGCGGCGCACCGCGCGCCGGCTCGAACGCGAGGCCGCCGCTCTCCGCGCCGAGATCGATACGTTGAAGCGAGCGGGCGCTCCGGTCAGCATTCCGCCGGCGGTCGAACCGGCCGAGCGGCTCCAGCTGCGGCCGCCGCTCCATTAAGAATGCGGCAAAGAACACGCGGACCGCCAAACGCCCCAAGAAAACAAGAAAAGTCGTCAAGACAAAGCCGGCGCCGGGCGGTAGAACGGCGCCAGCTCAAACCCATTTATTCCTCATCGCGAAAGTCCAAGGCCACGCCTGCAATGTCGTTGATCGTTAAAATTTGCGGCCTTTCGACGCCCGAGGCTCTCGATGTCGCGCTCGATGCCGGCGCCGACATGGTCGGCTTTGTGTTCTTCCCGCCGTCGCCGCGGCATCTTGCCTATGAGGCCGCCCCGCCGCTCGGCCAGCGCGTGCGCGGCCGCGCGCAGAAAGTGGCGCTGACGGTCGATGCCGACGACGCGGTGTTTGAGGCGCTGGTTGAAGCCCTGCAGCCGGACATGTTGCAGCTTCACGGCAAGGAGACCCCGGCGCGGGTCACCGCGCTCAAGAAGCGGTTCGGCCTGCCGGTGATGAAGGCGATCGCGGTCGAGACCAAAGGCGACCTTCCTGCCGTCGCGCCCTATGCTGGAATTGCCGATCGTCTCTTGTTCGATGCGCGGGCGCCGCGCGAGGCGACGCGGCCCGGCGGGCTCGGCAAGATATTCGACTGGCATCTTCTGGAAAATCTCGATCCCGGCGTGCCGTTCATGCTGTCGGGCGGGCTCGATGCCGGCAACGTCGGCGAAGCCTTGCGCGTCACCCGCGCTCCGGGCGTCGATGTCTCTTCGGGCGTCGAGCGCGCGCCAGGCGAGAAAGACCCTGATATGATACGCGCCTTCATCCGCGCGGCGCGTGACGCCGCGAGAAAGCAAATTGATCGCGTGGCGTAAGAGAGTTTCGCGATGACCGTGCAGCAACGAAATTCCTTCCGCACCGGGCCGGACGAGCACGGGCATTTCGGCATCTATGGCGGCCGTTTCGTCGCCGAGACGCTGATGCCGCTGATCCTCGAACTGGAAAAAGCCTATGCGCAAGCCAAGGCCGACCCCGCCTACCGCAAGGAGATGGACGGCTATCTGACGCATTATGTCGGCCGGCCGTCGCCGCTTTATTACGCAGAACGCCTGACCGAGCATTGTAGGCAGACGGCCTCCGGCCTTTCGGGCGGCGGCGCCAAAATCTATCTCAAGCGCGAAGAGCTCAACCACACCGGCGCGCATAAAGTGAACAATGTGCTCGGCCAGATCCTGTTGGCGCGGCGCATGGGCAAGAAGCGCATTATCGCCGAGACCGGCGCCGGCATGCACGGCGTCGCCACGGCGACCCTCTGCGCCCGTTTCGGACTCGAATGCATCGTCTATATGGGCTCGGTCGATGTCGAGCGGCAAAAGGCCAACGTGTTCCGTATGAATATGCTCGGCGCCAAAGTGGTGGCGGTCGAATCCGGCGCCAAGACGCTCAAGGACGCGATGAACGAGTCGCTGCGCGACTGGGTGACCAATGTGGGCTCGACGTTCTACTGCATCGGCACCATCGCCGGGCCGCATCCCTATCCGATGATGGTGCGCGATTTTCAGTCGATCATCGGCAACGAGACGCGCGCGCAGATGCAGGAAGCCGAGGGCCGCTTGCCGGATTCGCTTATCGCTTGCATCGGCGGCGGCTCGAATGCGATGGGGCTGTTTCATCCGTTCCTCGACGACGCCGGTATTGAAATCTACGGCGTTGAAGCCGCCGGTCACGGCGTCGGCAGCGGCATGCATGCCGCTTCGATCGCCGGCGGCCGGCCGGGCGTATTGCACGGCAATCGCACCTATCTCCTGATGAACGAAGACGGCCAGATCAATGAAGCCCATTCGATCTCGGCTGGCCTCGATTATCCGGGCATCGGGCCGGAGCATGCCTGGCTCAACGATGTCGGCCGAGTGAAATTTCTCTCTGCGACCGACGACGAGGCGCTCAACGCGTTTCAGCTCTTGTCGAAGCTCGAAGGCATCATTCCGGCGCTCGAGCCGGCGCATGCCATCGCCAAGGTGCTCGATCTCGCGCCGCAGAAGCCGAAGGAACACCTGATGGTGGTCAACCTCTCCGGCCGCGGCGACAAGGATCTGGATTCCGTGGCGCGGCATCTGGGAAATCAAGCGCGATGACCAACCGCATCGATCGACGTTTTGCCGCGCTGAAGAAAGACGGCCGCGCGGCGCTCGTCACGTTCACAATGGCCGGCGATCCGGACTACGAGGCGTCCGTCGCGATCCTCAAGACGCTGCCGAAAGCCGGCGCCGATGTGATCGAGCTCGGCATGCCGTTCACCGATCCGATGGCGGACGGGCCGGCGATCCAGGCGGCTGGATTGCGCGCGCTCAAGGCCGGCCAGAACATGATTAGGACGCTCGCGGCGGTGCGCGAATTCCGCTCCGGCGACGACGCGACGCCGATCGTGCTGATGGGCTATTACAATCCAATTTATATCTACGGCGTCGATCGCTTCTTGGCCGATGCCAAGGCGGCCGGTGTCGACGGCTTGATCGTCGTCGACCTGCCGCCGGAAGAAGATTC
>DASQRX010000183.1:0-2536 GCA_035642635.1 Xanthobacteraceae bacterium | reverse complement strand
GAGAAGGATGTAGGGCTCCTCCAACTCAGCCACCATCTTCTCGGCATTGGTCACGAAGTATGGGCTGACATAGCCGCGGTCGAACTGCATGCCTTCGACGACATCGAGCTCGTCAACGCTCCCGGCTTTGTCTTCAGCGTCGGCCTGCCGCCAGGCAACGCGGCGGCGGCGCTTGCCGCGGTCGGCGTGATGGCGGCGGGGCCCGAGCGCGTCACCGAGCTGCACCAGCGCGGCGGGCTGTTCCTCGAACTGGCGCGCCAGCGCGGGCTGCCGACCGGGTGCAGCAAAGGGATCTCTATCGTTCCGCTGATCGTCGACGATACGAAACGCTGCGTCGCCCTGACCAACGCCCTGTTCGCGCGCGGGATCGACGTCCAGCCGATCCTCTATCCCGGTGTCAAGGAGCGCGCCGTGCGCCTGCGCTTCTTCATCAACCGAATCCACAGCGAAGAGCAGTTCCGGCGGGCCATCGCTATCATCAACGAAGAGTGGCGGCAGGTTTCCGGCGATCGGGCGTGCCCGCGCCGGTCGACAGGCGCGGCGGACAGCGAGCGATCGCTCGACCTGCCGATCGAGCAGAGGAGCGGGCAATGGCCGATATAGTCCTCATCAGTCCCCGCTTCGAGCCCTCCTATTGGGGGATCGACTATGCGATGCCGTTCCTCGACGGCACGGCGGTCCTGCCGGTCATGGCGTTGCCGCTGCTGGCGGCGCTGACGCCTGCCGAACACACCGTCACCTTGATCGACGAGAACGTCGAGGAAATCGATTTCGAGCGCTGCCAGCGCGCCGATATCGTCGGCGTAACGGGCATGATCGTGCAGCGCCAGCGGATCCGCGAGATCCTCACCGAGCTGAAGCGGCGCTGCATCTTCACCGTTCTCGGCGGCCCGTGGATCACCGTGCAGCCCGATGATTTCGAGGGGCTGACCGATGTGATCTTCCTCGGCGAGGCGGAAGAAACCTGGCCGCAATTTCTCGCCGAATGGAGCGAAGCCCGGCACCAGACCCTCTACCAGCAGGCCGACAAGACCGATATGGCAACCGTGCCGGCGCCGCGGCTCGATTTGATGCCGATGCGCAAATACGTCTATGGCAGCCTGCAGGTGTCGCGCGGCTGCCCGTTCACGTGCGAATTCTGCGACATTATCGTCGTGTTTGGCCGTCGCCCGCGGCTGAAGACGGCCTCGCAGGTGATCGCCGAGCTCGACGGCCTCGTCGCCGCCGGCAAGCGCGATGCCTTCGTCGTCGACGACAATCTGATCGGCAACAAGAAGGCGATCAAACCGATCCTGCGCGAGATCATCGCCTGGCAGAAGGAGAACGGCTACCCGCTCACCTTGACGACCGAAGCCTCGATCGATCTCGCCGAGGATGACGAGTTGCTCGTGCTGATGGTCGAAGCCAATTTCGAGAGCGTCTTCGTCGGCATCGAATCGCCGAACGAAGACGCGCTGCGCGAGACCAAGAAGATTCAGAACCTTTCCGACCGCAGCGGCACCGTGATGGAAAAGGTGCACCACATCCAAGAGACCGGCCTCGAAGTGTGGTGCGGCATGATCGTCGGCTTTGACACTGACGACGAGAGCGTGTTCGCCGCGCAGCGCGAGTTCATTCGCGATTCGCGCATCGCCCTGGCAATGGTCAACATCCTCTTTGCGATTCCCCATACGCCGCTACACGCCAGATTGAGCAAGGAAGGTCGGCTCGTCGCGCTCCACGACCTCATTGATGGTTCGGTGACCACCAACGTCATCCCGTCGCGGATCAGCCGGCGCGAATTGTGCGAGGGCTATCTAGACCTGATGCGCGACCTCTATACGCCCGAGGCGTATTTTGCGCGCGTTGATGCGCTGTATATCGAGGCCAAGTTGCTCCCGAGTGTCGGGCGTCGGCGCTATCTGCGCCGCCACCCGTGGCGCTGGATCAAATCACGTGCGGTGGCCGCAATCGAGACGATTTATGTCTTTGTTCAGCTGATGCGTCTGGTGCCGGAGCCGGCACTGCGCCGCGAATATCGCCGGCGCCTGTGGAATGTCCTGAAGCGCCGTCCGCACATCTCCGTATTGCTGGGGTACTGCGTCAAATGTGCGCTGCATTTTCACTATAACCGGCTGATCGGCCGGATGCGCGCGAACCACACAGCGCTGGGCTCGCCGACTTATGAACTTCCGGCGACGATGCGGTCAAACGCACGGGCGTCGCTGTCCCGGGACACCGAGCGTGCTGCGGCCGAGTGGGCCAGAAGTAACGAAACGCCCGGATTTGACGCGTCCGCTGGAACTTACCCTTGGGAGGATTACAGAGACGCCCATGCCGAGGGCAGCGATAACCTCAGCAAAGCCGGCGCCGAGAGTCTTGCGACCGAAAAGGCGATGCGGGATCGCTTTCCAGATTATCAAAGCCGCTACAAGGCACGGTACCCGTGAACCAGCTCGTCTTCCATTCGCCGGCGCCCGTCGTCCCGGCCCTCGCCGCCGCCGGCGAGCGGGCCGGCACGCGATTCCTCGAATTCGCGGTCATCATCTGTGCGAGC
>DASQRX010000182.1:0-7249 GCA_035642635.1 Xanthobacteraceae bacterium | reverse complement strand
CGGCGGCCACGCCGGCTTGCGGCGAGAACGACTGCTCATTCATCGGGCGATGGTTCTCGCTACAAATGGCTCTCGCTGCAAGCGCGCCGGCTATCGCATCGCGCGACTAGCTTCGGCATCCACAGCTTCATCGATATTCAGTTTTGCAACGATTGTCTCAACAATTTCGCGCGGATGGGGGACGACGGATACGGTGAGCGGCCGCTCGTCGGCTTTTGGCTCCTCTAGCGCCGCGAATTGGCTGTCGAGCAGTTTGGGCGGCATGAAATGATCGGCGCGGGCCGCAATACGTTGTGCGATCAGATCCTGATCGCCTTTGAGATAGACAAGCCGAACATCCGTCCGCTGACCGATGAGAATGTCGCGATAAGCGCGCTTGAGCGCCGAGCAGGCGATGATGCCGCGATTGCCGGACTTCCGGGTCGCATCGATCCAGTCGGCGATAGCGTAGAGCCACGGCCAGCGATCCGCGTCGGTAAGAGGCTCGCCGTGGTGCATCTTTTCGACGTTCTTCTTTGGATGAAACCAATCGCCGTCTTCGTAGAGCCAATGCAGCCGATGCGCCAGCATGGCGGCAATCGTGCTTTTGCCGGACCCAGAAACTCCCATCACGACGAGTACGGCAATGGGGTCGGACGGTGCATCGCCTTTCATGCGGTTTTCTCCGGTGCCGCGGCGCGGTCGATCAGCCAGACGAGTTCGCCGTTGGAATAAGCGCGGTGAGCCGGAAGATCCTCGCCGGCAAGAACGCGGCCCAAAATGGCGCGCTTATCGGCGCCATCGACGAGGAAGAGCGATTCGCGGGTGGAAGCAAGCGCCGGAAACGTCAATGTGACGCGCGGGACAAAGGGCTCCATGCCGGCCTTGGCGACGCCGACCGCCCAACGCTCCTGTTCCTCGAGCGAGAGGGAGTGCGGAAACAGCGAGGCGGTGTGGCCGTCGCTGCCCAAACCCATCAGGACGAGATCGAACAGCGGCCGCGCCGGATCGAGCCGCGCGGCGCCGTAGAATTTCCTAAGATCGTCTTCATAAAACCGCGCCGCCTGATCGGGATCGGCTGCGTCTGTCGCAATCGGATGGATGTTTTGCCGCGGCACAGGAACGCGATCAAGAAACGCGCCGCGCGCCGCGCCCATATTGCTCCGCGGATCGGTTTCCGCAACGAAACGGTCGTCGCCCATGAACCAGTGCACGCGGTCCCAAGGGACTTTGCTCCGCCACGGCTCTTGTGCGAGCAAGCGATAAAGTCCTTGTGGGCTCGATCCGCCGGTGAGGCACACGGCGGCGCTGCCCCCGCGCGTTACGCGGTCGATAAGACGCCGGGCTGCCGTCTCGGCCAGCGCCGCTGCGTCGGCGACGACTTCGGGATGTGGCTTTGTCGCCATGCAACGTCTCACGCTATCGGACGCCAGCGTCGGCCGTCTCTGGCGAGAAGCTGATCGGCCTCGGCGGGCCCGTCGCTACCGGCGCGATAAGTCGCGAGCCCTGCCGCGCCCGCCTCGTGCCAGGCGTCCAGGAAGGGCTGCACGACGCGCCATCCGGCCTCGATGCCGTCGGCGCGCGGATAAAGGATCGCGTCGCCGATCATGCAGTCGTAGATCAGCGTTTCGTAGCCAGTAGAAGGCGAGGTTTCGAAATAGTCGCCATATTTGAAGGTCATGCCGACGCCGCCGATGGCGACCGAAGGGCCTGGAATCTTGGCGTTGAATTCGAGGCCGATACACTCGTCCGGCTGGATCCGGATCACCAAAAAGTTGTCGGCCAGACGATCGACCGGGGTTTCACGGAACATCGCGACCGGCGCCTGCCGGAATTTGATTGCGACCTCGGTCTGCTTGGCGCGCATCGCCTTGCCGGTGCGCAAATAGAACGGCACGCCGGCCCAGCGCCAATTGTCGATCAGGAGTTTGAGCGCGACGTAGGTTTCCGTGGAGCTGTCGGGCTTGACATCCTTGGTCTTGCGATAGGCCTCGACGGCGCGGTTCTCGACATAGCCGTCGCCATATTGCGCGCGCACCGAATTGCGCAAAGTCTCGCCATTCATCTGGAACTGTACGGCGTCGAGCACTTGCGCTTTTTCGGCGCGCACCGCGTCGGCGGCAAAGCGCGACGGCGGCTCCATGGCGATAAGGGACAAAAGCTGGATCAGATGGTTGGGCACCATGTCGCGCAAGGCGCCGGTCGCGTCGTAATAGCTGCCGCGGCGCCCGACCGTGAGCGATTCCGCAACGGTGATTTGCACGTGCTCGATGTGGTGGCGGTTCCAGATCGGCTCGAACAGACCGTTGGCAAAACGCAGCACCATGATGTTTTGCACGGTTTCTTTGCCGAGATAATGATCGATCCGGAAAATCTGGTTCTCTTTGAGGACGCCGAGGAGTTTGTGATTGAGGTCGCGCGCCGATGCGAGGTCGGTGCCGAACGGCTTTTCGACGACGACACGCCGCCACGCGCCATTCTCCTCGCGCGCCAGACCAGATTGACCGAGGTGGCATCCGATCGGCGTGAAAGCGGCCGGCGGCGTGGCGAGATAGAACAACCGGTTGCCCTTGGTGTCGCGCTCGCGCTCAATGCGGGCAAGCTCTTGGCCGATTTTCTTATAGGTCGCTGCGTCATCAGGTTCGCCCTGCACATAGGCGACGCACGACAGGAGTTTCTTCACGACGCGCTCGTCGATGTCGCGCGTTGCGAATTTTGGCAGGCTTTTGGCGAGATCAGCGCGAAAAACTGCGCTTGAGGATTCGGTTCGGGCCACGCCGATCAAGGCGAAAGCCTCGGGCAGTAAGCCTGAGGCGGCGAGGTTGTAGAGCGCAGGTATTAGCAGCCGATGGGTGAGGTCGCCCGACGCGCCGAAGATGACGAGACAGCAGGGATCGGCTGGGCGGGCCGAAGTCGCCGCGGTTTTTCCCGTCATGACGACTTGGCCTTGTGCGCCGCATTAGGTTCGACAGGTTTGAGTTCGACATGTTGGGGTTCAACATGCGCGCCAAAGCCGCTGCGCATCGCCGACAAAACCTTCTCCGCAAATGTATGGTCGCGCCGTGAGCGAAAGCGGGTGTAAAGCGCCGCGGAAAGCACATCCGCCGGCACGGCTTCTTCGATCGCCGCCATCACGGTCCAGCGGCCTTCGCCGGAATCGTCGACGACGCCTTCGAGACCGTCGAGCCGTGGGTCCTTCGTCAGCGCGCTTGCGGTCAGATCGAGCAGCCAGGAACTGATGACGCTGCCGCGCCGCCACACTTCGGCAATGTCGGTCAGATCGAGATCGAAGCGATTGTCCGCGGACAAGGCGTCGCTCGAGGCGTTCTTCAAGATATCAAAACCTTCGGCGAAGGCCTGCATGAGGCCATATTCGATGCCGTTATGGATCATCTTGACAAAATGCCCGGCGCCGTGCGGGCCGGCGTGGATATAGCCCTGTTCGGCGCGCGGATCGCGACCGTCGCGGCCCGGCGTGCGCGGCGTATTGCCAAGCCCGGGCGCCAGCGCCTTGAAGATCGGATCGAGATGGTCGACGATTTCCTTGGCGCCGCCGATCATCATGCAATAGCCGCGTTCGAGTCCCCATACGCCGCCGCTCGTGCCGACGTCGACGTGGTGGATCTTGCGTTCTTGCAGCATTTTGGCCCGGCGGATGTCGTCCTTCCAAAACGTATTACCGCCATCAAGCACGATATCGCCCGCGTCGAGCATTCTGCCGAGGTGGCTGATTGTGTCTTCGGTGATCTTGCCGGCCGGCAACATCACCCAGACCGGGCGTGGCGGACGCAATTGCCCAACGAGCTTGTCGAGGCCATCGGCGGCCTTGGCGCCGTCGCGGCTGACGGCGGCGATCGCGTTCGCGTCATGATCGTAGACGACGACGTCGTGACCGTTCTGAATGAGGCGGCGCGAAATATTGCCGCCCATGCGCCCGAGACCAATCACGCCGATCTGCATGCGCAAAGACTCCGTTCACACCATCATGCGTTCAGGTTATGGCGCGTTCAAATGCGGTCGTGAGTTCGGAGAGGCCCGCTTTCAAATCGCCGTCGAGATGCACGCGCAATGCGCGCCGGCCGCGTTCGACCAGGACGCCAAAATCACCACGCGCCTGCGCCGCCTTCACCACGCCGAAACTGGCGCGATGGCCGGGAATAGGGATATCGACGGCGTCGTCGGAGGTAATCTGCAGGAACACGCCGCTGTTCGGCCCGCCTTTGTAGGCCTGGCCGGTCGAATGCAAAAAGCGCGGCCCGAATTCAAGACAAGTGGCGACATGCCGCTTGTCGCGCATCGCGACACGCAGGTTCTGTAAACTGTCCATGTTGGTTTTGTCCTGGGCGAGGTAGGCCAGCATAGCAACATAGTCGCCGCTGCCGATCCGCGCAAAATGCGCCTTCAGCCAGCTCGCAACGCCGCCGTCGGCGCCGGCTCTGCGTAGCGCCGAGGCATTCTTCTCGTCGGTGTAGAGCTTGATTGATTTCTCCGAGCAGACCGGAGCCTCAAAGGGAAGCGCGCCCGACTTCTCAAACGCGGACGTCAATCCCCGCGTCTTCATTTTGCTCGCCTCGACATCCGGCTGATCGAACGGGTTGATGCCGATCACCGCGCCCGCAATCGCGGTTGCGATCTCAAACCTGAAAAATTCTTGGCCGATATTCTCGGCCGACTTCTGCACAATGCGAATGACCGGATGGCCGGCCTTCTGCAGCGCCGCAAGCTTGCGCTCGTGGTCGGCGTCAGCGCTGTCGGCAGCAAGCCGCAAGTCGATAAAGATGCGGTCGCTGCCATATATGTCCGGCGTGCCGATCGGCTCGCCATCAATCGGAATGAGACCCTTGCCGTTCTTTCCGGTTGATTCGGCAAGCAACTGCTCGGCCCAGGCGCCGACGCTTCCGAGGCTGGGCGAGGCGGTGATGGTGACCTTATCGCGGCCGGCCAACGCGGCGGCGCCAAGCGCGATGCCGAACGCGATGCCGGGATTTTCCGATGGCGGAACGTCCGGGCCGCACGAGCGCATCATCACGCGTGCGAGCCGCACCAGTTCCACGACATCGATCCCGGCGATGGCTGCGGGCACTAGGCCGAATGGCGAAAGCACCGAATAGCGGCCGCCGATGCTGGGAACGCCGTGGAAAGCGTGACGGAAGCTTTGTTCTTTCGCCCGCTTCTCCAGCGACGATCCGGGATCGGTGACGGCAATAAAATGTTGTCCGGCTTTATCCGCGCCAACCTTGTCCGCAACCCGCCCGAAAAAATAATCAGTGAGAACATTGGGCTCGGTCGTGCTGCCTGATTTGCTCGACACGATAAACAGCGTCTTGTCGAGATCGAGCTGGTCTTCGATCGACTTGATCTGCGCCGGAACGGTGGAATCGAGAACGCGCAGCCGCGGCCAGCCGCCACGATGGCCGAAAGTCGCCGCTAGCACTTCGGGGCCGAGGCTCGACCCGCCCATGCCGAGGAGGACGGCATCGGCAAACCCGTCGCGCTTTATTTGCTCGGCAAAGGTCGTGTAGCTCGCAATCTGCTTGTCGTCGGCGCTATCCAGCCAGCCGAGCCAGCGGTCTTCGTCGGCGCCGGTCCACAGCGACTTGTCGCGCAGCCACAGTTTTCGGATATTGCCGTGGACGCGCCAGTCTTCGGCGACGGCTTCCGTTTTCTTCTTCAATTCGTCGCCAAGCGCGAGGTCTTGTTGATCGATTTGCTTGCCCAGCACCTCGATCCGCTTCTTGGCGACGGCAGCGAGAAGCTTGTCGGCCGCGTCCGCAAACAAGCGCACACCCTCATCGAGCAACTTGTCGGTCACGCCGTTAAGCGAAATGCCGGCGCGCTCGAGCGCGCCCAACTGACGCTGCGCCTCCGCGGGGTCTTGCAAGAGACTGTCGCGCAACTTGCCGTGGTCGCGAAACGCGTCGATCGTCGCGATCGGCATGGTGTTGACGGTGCTCGGTCCGATCAGCTCTTCGACATAGAGCACGTCGCTATAGGCTTTGTTCTTGGTGCCGGTCGAGGCCCACAGTAGCCGCTGCGGCTTGGCGCCATGGGACGCGAGCGCCTCCCAACGCGAGCCCGCGAACAGGCGCAGATAGCGCTGATAGGCAAGCTTGGCGTTGGCGACGGCGATCTTGCCCTTGAGAGTCTCGAGGCGTTTTTTCTCGTCGGGGTCGTTGGCGCGTGCGATCGCCTCGTCGAGCAGTTTGTCGACTGCGGTGTCGATGCGGCTGACAAAGAAGCTCGCGACGCTCGCGATCCGCGAAATGTCGCCGCCTCCGGATGCGAGCGATTCGAGACCGGACAAATAGGATTCGACGACCTGCTCATAGACCTGCTGCCCGAACAGCAAAGTGATGTTGACGTTGATGCCGCCGGCGATCAGGTCATGGATGGCCGGCAAGCCTTCGGGCGTCGCCGGCACCTTGATCATCGGATTCCGACGATCAATGGCGTGCCACAGCCGCTTGGCTTCGGCGATGGTGCCTTCGGTGTCTTTCGCGAGATAGGGCGAGACTTCGATGCTGACAAAACCGTCGGCGCCGTGCGTGGCGTCGAATACCGGGCGCAGCACGTCGGTCGCGTGCTGGATATCCTCGACCGCGAGCAGTTCGAAAATCTCGCCAGCGGCATGATCTTGCACTCTCAAGATTTGCCCGACCGCATCGTCATATTCGTCGGTATGGCCGATGGCATGCTCGAAGATCGAGTGGTTTGATGTCACCCCACGCAGGCCATCCTCGTCGGCGAGCTTCTTCAGGCCGCCTTTGGCGACAAACCCTCGCGACAGAAAATCGAGCCATACGGCCTGGCCGTGATCCTGCAACGCCTTCAGAGCATTCATTGTCCGCTATTCCTTGCAATCCGCTGTTTCGCAATCTGATCCGGCAATATCCTATCAGGAACGGAACCGAATTCTTGCAATAAAGCCTTAATAGCCCCCAATCCATCAAAACGATTGAGGGCGAAGGCCGTTCCAAGGAAGGCGCGAGAGAATTCGTCGCAAGAGATCGCGAAGGGCAGGGCGGGTCGGCTACCGCGTGCCGACCTTGATAGGCGCGCATGAACGTGCGCACCTCAATACCCACGACGTATTTAATCGAATCGGGTTGAGGCGCTTCGCCGACAAGTATCGCCGCCAATGAGCGGCTCGCCAATCTCGCGGCGCGCTTCCAAGGCTCCGATGCGCACGCGCAGGCGCTCGCGAAGGTGATGAGCATCGTGCGCCTGCAGGCGGCGGTGATGAGCTACGCCGACGTGTTCCTGATGCTGA
>DASQRX010000181.1:0-32355 GCA_035642635.1 Xanthobacteraceae bacterium | reverse complement strand
TAAAAGCTTACGCCGCGCCTCTTTCGAGGCCGCGCTCTTGACGGCTTAATTGCCGGGTAAGATCAGCAGTCATGTTCCAGCTATCGGCGATCGCGAGATAGCTGTTCTTGTCGTCGTCGTTTGGGGCGCTTTTTGCCAGTTGCAGGAACTCTTTGGCACGCGCGCGAGCTTGGTTTAACTCATACATTTTACACGGTCCCCTGAAACCGCGCAGCATCGTCCAAATTCCTAACCAACAGCTTAGCGGTGCTGGCAAATAATTTTACGCGGTAAAATAAATTACGAACGCCAGACGTACAAAAACACGATCCAACATGCGATAACTGATTCAAATATTTGATGATCTCGGCCGCCACTGTTTGTACGCGTGGCGGCATGGACAAGCCCGCACAAATTGGCGAGTCTGATGCGCGGCGACCGAGTGCGCTAACACCCGGCCGCCACTTGCCACAGCGCAACCAGTTTGGGGCTGGCGCGTCATGACCGACTAGGAATCTATCAAAAAACCGCTCGGCATTCCGCCTCGCTGGCCCGCTCACACACAGCTAGGAGCGATGCCATGATAATCCAATTTCCCAGTAGCGTTTTGCGGCGGGCAGTCGCTCGTCGCTCGTCGAAAAGCGACACACCTATAGTACAGCGGGCAAAGCGAGCGCGTTCTGAACGGCACTTGGCCTGGTACCAGGCTTTTGGCGATCGACTTCGAGAAACACGTCTGGCGTTAGATATCACTGAGGCAGAAGCCGCCGATGCGTGTTGCATTACCTCACGCACCCACCGGAGGCGTGAGGCCGGGCTGCCTTTTCGCGGATGGTATCTCGGATTGGTGTCGTTCGTTAGCAAATACGATTTAAGCTACAACTGGCTAATCGCTGGTGCTGGCCCAATATTCAATTCTCAAATGAGGCGAGCAAAGCCGAGGCTTATCCCGGTGCCGAACGATCAAGATATTCGACCGTCATGCAGAAAGCCGATGCTGTTGCCGCCCCATGTCGGATGCTTGAGACTAGCGCCCTTATTGCCGCAAGCCGTGCAGCGGGCACACTGGCGGCCATTTCCGATTAACGAACGCTAACAGGCCGCCGCCAGTTTAGCTTTTGATCTGCACGTAGCCGTGCGCTCTCATGCAGCTAACGAAATCGTCGACCGCGGCCCGGTGGGAGCCGCTCTTGTCCGCGTTGCCGCGTGCCGCCCCATCAGGGCTCTGCATTTCGTCTTTACAGTCGAGACTGGCGATATCCAATAGTCCGGCGATGGCTGGCTGGCCGTCTGCGCGCGCCCACGCCGTCGGCAATGTCGGCTGACTGGTACAAGCGCCGAGCATCAAGATCGAAATGAGTAAGAGCACGCGCATAACGCCGACACTCTGGCGTAGATATCAGTTCCCCCTGAGAGTAATGGCAAAAATCCTAATATCTCGTGTCGGGCGCACGCGCCGTTCGTCGAGCTCGTGCGGCTGTCGCGGACGAGCATCGCCGACGAGATGCGCGAGGAGCGCCCAGCGGGCGCCGGCGCTCCTCGCGCATCACACTAGTGACCTTTACCATCCGGGTTCACGAACCCATTTCGGAAAATGGTCTGACGTTGAATAGACATTTCTTTCGTCCACTCGCCCTCGGCTTGGGCCTTTGCGGCATCGCAATCCACAAATCCGTTGTCCCGAATTTGCCTTGTTGCGTTGTCGATCAGGCTTTGGCGGCAGGTATTGCCCGAGACGCGCGCCAGGAGTGAGCCAGTAAGTAGTTTGGGGTTCGTTAGTGGAATGGCCGGCGGTGGCCGAAACAGCGCGCTAATGTCACCGCTATAGTAGGTCAACGCCCATGAAGAGGCCAGAAGTGCGCAGGCGGCAAAAGCGCAGGAGCCGATTTGCGCAGCTTTCCGTCGCCGTCTCGCTACGGGTTTAGGACACACGTGTGAGTTCCCTATCCCTATAGGCGGCCTTAAGAAGCTGCCGCTCGAATTGCGTCCCTATTTTTAATTAGGAGTGATGGAGTAATCGTTACCCGGGTGCTGGGCGAGTGAACGGAACGGGTCCGAATTGCTACCGGATTTGCTACCGAGCCAGTCAGGACCAGCCCGGACGTGATCGGACCTGACCACAAAAATGCAACGGTTTTTGGGGATAAATCGCCATCAAGTCGTATGAGGCGAGACGGGGCAGGACACAGAACACAGAATTCGCAGACCGTTGCCTAACCACTCCGCCACGTGGCCATCCTGGGCAGCACCTACGCATTTAAGCGGGTATGGGTATCTGCACCAAATCCATTAAGCAGCCTATGCGGCCCGCCGATTTCCGCGCCGGAACCGATGGCCTAAGCCCGGATAGGGCACAGCGCTTGCGTTTTCGCCGACGCTATCGCAAAACGCAGGCGCATAGGATTTTCGCGATAATTTGAGGACTTGAGACATGTTCAACACCGCCGCGGCACGCCGGATGATGGTGGACGGGCAGGTTCGCACCGCCGATGTCACCAATCTCGATCTGATCGACGCTATGCTCGCGGTGCCGCGCGAGCTTTTCGTGCCGTCGGCGATGGCGGGTCTCGCTTATCTCGACAGCGATCTTGGGATCGGCGACGGGCGCGTGCTGCTCAAGCCTATGGTGCTCGCCAAGCTGATCCAGGCGGCGCAGCTCCAAGCCTCCGACCATGTGCTCGATGTCGGCTGCGGGACCGGCTATTCGTCCGCGATCCTGTCGCGGCTTGCCGGCTCGGTGGTTGCGCTTGAGGAGGATATGGCGCTGGCGAATTTGGCGCGGCAGGCGTTGCCGGCGGTCGGCGCCTCGGAAGTCACCGTCGTCACCGGCCCCTTGACCGCGGGTTGGGCTTTAGCCGCGCCTTACGACTTTATTCTCCTCAACGGCGCGACCGAGGTCACACCCGAATCCTATGCCGGTCAGTTGAAGCCGAGCGGGCGGCTCGCTTGCATTTTCGCCGCCGGCCCGGCCGGCAAAGCGATGCTCTATCGCCCGATCGAAGGCCGTCTCGTCGGCCGCCCGATCTTCGATGCCACGGCCCCGGTATTGCCCGGATTCGTCGCGCCCGAAGCATTCGTTTTTTAACCATTAACGCACTGGCAACCTGAAGTAGACGGCGCCGGCGGTGCGGCATCGTCCATTGTCATTTTGTGCAGGAAACACCGGATTCATTTCCTCACCTGTGGCTCTTATGTGCCAGCCTACGGATTTCTGCGTTTCATCCCCACGAGGAGGGTTTCGCCCGTGTTCCGGGCGGCTTAAGTTGATGATTCCACAGCCTCGGCCAGCGCGCTTTGCCGGGAGTGTGGGGGTGCGTCCCGATTGAGTGGATCCGCCGCCGGGGGCGGGTGGAGGGGGTGGGAGCTGTCTGCGTCATGGGTAGACGAAGACTGCGAGCGTATATTGGAAACGCCGCAGGCCTTAGCGTGGCTGCAGCGGTCCTTGTCGGCGGAGGCACGCTGGCCGGATGCTCACTCGCTTGGGCCGACACCATCGAATGGGCTTTGGTTCAGGCCTACCAGAACAATCCCTCCCTTAACGCCCAGCGCGCCGTACTGCGCGCCACCGACGAAAACGTGCCGCAGGCTCTGTCCGGCTATCGGCCAAAGATCAGCGCGGTCGCCGCCGGCGGCGTCAACTACACCAACACGCAGACCACTTTGATTTCGCCGGGGTTGAATCCGCCCAGCACCAACGGCAAGGTCTTCACAAATCGTGCCGGCGATTTCGGTTCGCGAAGCATCGGCGTTACCGCCTCGCAGACGCTCTACAACGGCAATCAGACTGCCAACAAAACCCGCGAGGCCGAAAGCCAGGTGATGGCGGCGCGCGAGACGCTCCGCGTCACCGAGCAACAAGTGCTGCTCGACGCGTCGGGCGCCTATATGGATCTGCTGCGCGACGAAGCGGTGCTGGCACTGCAACGCAGCAACGTCGAAGTCCTCACCGAACAGCTCAAGCAGACCCGCGATCGCTTCAATGTCGGCGAAGTGACGCGAACCGACGTCGCCCAAGCCGAATCGCGGCTCGCCGCCGGACGCTCGCAGTTGCTGGCCGCACAATCGCAATACGTGACGTCGCAAGCGCAATACCGGCGCATCATCGGCGTCGATCCCGGCCATCTCGCGCCCGGCACGCCGGTGGACAGGCTGTCGCCGTCGACGCTCGCCGCCGCGATCAGTCAAGGCCAGGCGCTCAGCCCTTCGGTGCTCGCCGCCATGTACGGCGTCGACGTCGCCGAGCTGGCGGTGAAGGTCAGCGAGGGCTCGCTTTATCCGACGCTTGGCGTTCAGGCTTCCGTGGAAAGGAGTTGGGATGCGGACCTCATCACGCCTAAGCTCACCCAGGCCTCGGTTCTCGGCACTTTGACCGTCCCCCTCTATCAGGGCGGTGCCGAGTATTCGGCGATCCGCCAGAGCAAGGAAACGCTTGGACAGCAACGACTGACGCTTGACGTCAATCGCGACCAGGCCCGCGAGACCGTAGTGCAGTATTGGGGCGCGTTGGACGCCGCCAAGGCACAAATCGAGGCCACCACCGCGCAAGTCAACGCGTCCGAGATTGCGCTCAACGGCGTGCGCGAAGAGGCCCGCGTCGGGCAGCGCACCACGCTCGACGTCCTCAATGCGCAGCAGGAACTCGTCAATGCGCGCGTGGCGCTGGTCCAGGCGCAGCACGACCGGGTCGTCGCGTCCTACCAGCTTTTGGCGGCGGTCGGCGCGCTGTCGATGCAGCGGCTTGGGCTCGACGTCACGATCTACGATCCGATGATCCACTATCAGCAAATCCGCGACGCGTGGGTCGGCGTGCGCAATCCGGACGGTAGATAGAAGGCCCCAAACAGAACCGCCTTCGTCGGCGTTGTTTGCTCCATCTTGAGACAGCGCCAATAGCGGCCGCAACTGTGTCCACAGGACGGCTCCCTGTCGCGCCTTGCGTTCGACTTTCGCAATGACATACTCGCCGGCAACGTTGCATAATTGTCCTCGCGTGATTCGCCGTCTGTGGGGCACCTGAAAGGGGAGACTCACGGCAATCGCGCGTAGTGGGCAATCACGCGTGTAGAATGTAGGCGAGGACGCGTATGAATCAGCCGGCGAGATCGCAAGAACCGTCAATGGAGGAGATTCTCGCCTCCATCCGGCGCATTATCGCCGACGACGATGCGACAAAAACAGCGCAACGTCCGCAAGAATCACCGCGCGTTGAGCCGCTGCACGCCGAATTGCCGCCCCGGCCGGCGCCGCAGCCGGTGCAGCAAGTCTACGCCGCGCCGCCTCCGCCGGCGCCTTCTGTTCCGGCGCCTCCACCGCTCGTCGAACCTGAACCGCCGCCCGCTGTGGAGGAACCGGCTTCGTTCGAACCGGAAACTGTGGAGAATCAGTCCGCCGACATCCTCGATCTCACCGAATCGATGACGGCGCTGCCCGAGCCGGCGCCGCAAGATGCCGCGCCGCAATTCCGCACCATCGACGGCAATTCGGATGTCGGCTTCGACGAGGCGCCTGAGGCACCCGAACCACAGCCGGTGCCCTTTCCGCCCGCCCCGCCGCGCAGCCATGACGACCAAGGCCGGCTCATCTCAGGCGCGACCAGCGCTATGGTCGATTCGGCTTTCAATGCGCTGGCGCAGACCGTGCTGTCGCAGAACGCCCGCACCCTCGAAGATCTGGTGCGCGAAATGCTGCGGCCGATGCTGAAATCCTGGCTCGACGACAATCTACCCGGCATGGTCGAGCGCATGGTGCGCGCCGAGATCGAGCGCGTGTCGCGCGGCCGCCCGGGCTAAAGGCCGCCGGTCGTCGCCAAGACCATCTTACCCTTTCAACGCCGCAGCGAGCCGCGCCGCCTGATTGGCCAAGACCGCGGGATCCTCCCTGAGACTTGCCGGCGGTTTCAACGGCACGCCGGCTTGGCGCGGGATGACGTGGACATGGAGATGAAACACCACTTGGCCGCCGGCCGGCTCGTTGAATTGGTGTAGGGTGATGCCGTCGGCCGCAAACACCGTCATGGCCGCGCGCGCGACCTTCTGGGTTGTGCGGATGACATGGCTGAGATCGTCGGGCGTAATGTCGACGATGGTGCGGGCCCAAGCCTTGGGGATCACCAGCGCATGGCCCGGCGCGCGCGGCATGATGTCGAGAAATGCGAGCACTTTGTCGTCCTCGTAGATCTTATGCGCCGGCAATTCGCCGCGCAGGATTTTGGCAAAGATGTTGTTGGGGTCGTAGTCCGCCATAGCGACTCGCCTTCTTTTGAGCATAACCTTTTCCGGAAAAGCGGGGACCGCTTTTCGGGGTCACGCTCCGATCTCAGTCATTCCGTCTCGGCGGCCAAATCCTTGCGGAACGGCGCGAGCGTCGCAAGCTCTTCGCCGGCCGCCGCCACATAGGCGCGTTCGCGCTCCAGATATTCGGCGATGGCGCGCCGCAAGCCGGGATCGGCGATGTAATGCGCCGAATAGGTCGTCGTCGGAATATAGCCGCGTGAGATTTTATGCTCGCCTTGGGCACCGGCTTCGACGCGCGCCATTTTGTGCGCGATGGCGTAATCGATGGCTTGGTAGTAGCACAACTCGAAATGCAGGAACGGATGGTGTTCGATGGCGCCCCAGTGACGGCCGAACAAAGTGTGCGAACCGATGAAATTAATCGCGCCTGCGATCCAGCGCTCGGCGCGCTTGGCCATCACCAAGAGAATGCGGTCGCGCATTTTCTCGCCAACCAGCGAATAGAATTCGCGGGTCAGATAAGGCCGGCCCCATTTGCGCGAACCGGTCTCCATGTAGAATTCGAAGAACGCATCCCACATGTCTTCTGTAAGATCGCTGCCGGTGAGCCAGTGCACGCTGATGCCGTTCTCGAGCGCGTCTTGGCGTTCGCGGCGGATGGTCTTGCGCTTACGCGCATTGAGGGCTCCGAGAAAATCATCGAAGCTCGAGAAGTTTTGATTTTCGAAGTGGAATTGCTGATCGGTGCGTTGCAGATAGCCGATCTCGCCGAGGAGCCGGTACTCGGCTTCGGTCGCAAACGTCACATGCACGCCCGAGGCGCCGGCGACGCCGCAAAATTGTGCGAGACCGCTTGCGAGCGCGCGGCTCACCGCCGCCGTCGGAAGTCCGTTGCGCACCAAGAGGCGGGGACCGGTCGCCGGCGTGAACGGCACGGCGATCTGCAATTTTGGGTAATAGCTGCCGCCGGCCCGCGCATAGGCCTCGGCCCAGCCGGCATCGAACACATATTCGCCGCGCGAATGGCTCTTGAGATAGGCCGGCGCCGCGGCAACGACAGCGCCGTCGGCGGTTTTCGCCACTACATGCTGCACATGCCAGCCGGTACGGCCGCCGACCGACTTTGACTCCTCCAAGGCCGACAGAAAGTCGTGAGAAACGAATGGGTTGTAGGTGGAATCGCAGGCCAAATCTCGGCCCGGCGGGCAGCGCGGCACAGCCTTTTCAGGTTCTGGTTGAGCCGGGCCGGCGACTGCATTTTCACGGCCTATGGATTCGGGATTGGCGCACGCGTCCCAATCGGCGCGGTCGACCTGCTTGATGCTATCGAGCACGCTGATGCGTAGCTCGCGCAGCAGCGCCGGGCGCTCCTGTTGGCCCAAGGGCGGGCTCTCCTTGTCCTGTTCTTTGGGCACCGGGCTCACGTCCTAGACCTCATGGCCTAAAACCCTCGAAAATCATCTGGTCCGCGTAGCGCGCCGCAGCCTGCCGCTCGGCCTCAGTCCGGACCGTCCATGTCAACACCGGCAGGCACAAAATGCGCCGCATGAAGGATGGCAGCAGTCCCGGCAGGCCGGCGACAGAATAGGCGAGGAACTGCGGGTGCGCCGCCAGCCCGGCCCGCAGGTAGCCCAAGCCGCTCTGGGCGCCCGCGGGCAGTAACTCTCGATACGAATTCGGGCGATATTCGGCAGCCGTCATGCCGCGCACCAAGCCTGGTGCCTTTTGCCGCAGCTGCATCAACTGACGCAGGTCGAAGGACATGCACCCGACGGGGCCGGCGTAGCGCGAAAGCACGTCACCGACGCGCGCGGCGAGCCGCTCATCACCGTCGAACCGGCCCTTGAGCTCGACCAAAAGCGTCGTGCGCCCGGCGACGAGATCGCACAACTCGCCAAGCGTCATCATATGCTCCGCGCTGCCGCGAAACGGCACCCGCTTGAGCGCCGACGCGCCAAAACTGTCGAGCCGGCCTTCGCCTTCGGTCAAACGGCCGAGGGCATCGTCATGATGCACCATGGCCTCGCCGTCGGCGCTGATCTGCACATCGGTCTCGATGGCACAGCCAGCCTCGATCGCGGCGCGGAATGCGGCGGCGGTGTTCTCAATGACGCCCGTTGCCGCGTCGTGCAGGCCGCGGTGGGCAACGGGACGAGCGGTGAGCCAGTCGAGCATCACGGGCTCACGACACTTCGAACAGGCCCTCGACCTCGACGGCGGCGTCGGCCGGCAGCGCCGCGACGCCAACCGTCGAGCGCGCATGTCTGCCCCTGTCGCCGAACACCGCGACCATCACATCGGACGCACCATTCATCACTTTCGGCCCATCGGGAAAATGCGGCGCCGAATTGATGAAGCCGCCGAGCCGCACCACGCGCACCACCTTGTCAAGATCGCCAAGCGCAGCCTTCACCTGCGCCAAAAGATTGATCGCGCAAACGCGCGCCGCCTTTTGCCCGTCTTCGATCGAGACGACGCCGCCAAGCTGTCCCTTGGCGACAACCTTGCCCTCGCCATCGACGCAGACCTGGCCGGAAACTGTTAGCATGTTACCACTGCGCACGAATGGTACGTAATTGGCCATCGGCGCCCGCGGCTCCTGGAGCACGATGCCGAGCTCCTGCAGCTTCTTGTCCACGGTCCCGGCCATTGGCTCCTCCGAATGATCGCTATGTTCTGTTTGGCGCGGATCGCCCGCAATGGGCTTTCTTCGCCGATCCGTGGCAGCCATGCAAGCGGTGTGAATCCCGGGTAGGTCTTAGTTTGATTTTCCAAAATTCATGACTTTCAAACCGGCAGCATCGGGTAGGGTCGCTGGTGGAATTAGTGGAGAGAATACGCAAGTCAGGAGGTAGCCTTGGCTCCGCTCCCGCCCATTGGGGTCTGCACAGAGTGCGGTGATTTTACCTTTAGTCGTGATCGAAAGTCGTGATCGAATTGGTGGCGCCTGCGGTAAAGAACCCAGCGGCAAGCGTTGCAAAGGCGTTTACAGTAGCGCTCCGAACAAAGAGGATTGGAGCACCTGTGTCCTATGCAATGGCACTGGAAAGTTTTCTGGGGCAAAATGCGTAGCATGCCAAGGAACCGGCTGGCGCTATGTCCGGAAGCGGAAATTAGGACACCATCAAAAATCTGGATGTCGTTTCGGGCAAAGCGCCAGATAAAGGCTGGCGCGGCTGTTGCCCGGCGCGGCCAAGGTGCCTATCTTCGCCGCAATTCCAAAGAACATGTACAGAGCAGGGAGCCGGCGGCCGGGCAGCCATCTCCAAGGCGCATGGAGTGAGATAGGTTCATGGTCGTGGACGACAAGTTCGCAGTGCGCGCGATTGCTTTCGCTTTGGTTCTATTCGCTGCCGTGCCGCTTGCCTCGGCGCAGGACGCCCCCATCGCTCCCATAGCGCCGATCCCGCTGGTGCCGCACCGGGCGATCTACGATCTGGCGCTCGGCGAAATCCGCGGCAATTCCTCGATCGCCAATGTTCGCGGCCGCATTCTCTACGACTTCGACGGCAATGCCTGCCAGGGCTATTCGCTGGAATTCCGCCAGGTCTCCGAGCTCGACAGCGGCGAAGGCAAGACGTCGACCAGCGATCTGCGCTCGACCACCTGGGAAGGCGCCGACGCCAAGAAATTCAAATTTACCTCTGAGAATTTCGTCGACGACAGCCTCTCCGGAACGGTTGACGGGCGCGCCGAACACGACCCGGACAAGACCGCGGTGGAACTGCAAAAGCCGCAGCAAAAGACGCTCGGTCTTGCCGCCGGCACCGTGTTTCCGACCGAGCATATGGTGCGTATCATCAATGCCGCGCACGCGGGTAAGAACATCCTCAATTTTCCGGTCTATGACGGCTCCGAGACCGGCGAAAAAGTGTTCGACACGCTCACCGTGATCGGCCAAAAGCTCGCGCCCGGCGAACGCAAGCACGATGACGCCGCCGCCGACGAACCCAAGCTCGCCGCGGAGCCGCGCTGGCCGGTCACGATCAGCTATTTCGAGCGGAACAAGGCGGCCAATGCGGCCGAGCAAACGCCGGCCTATTCGATCGGCTTCGAGCTCTACGAGAACGGCATTTCGCGGGCGCTGACGCTCGACTACAACGACTTCATTGTCACCGGGAAACTGACCTCGCTGGAGATCAAAGACGCCAAGCCGTGCCCGTGATTCTCATTCGTCCAAGTGTGCTCGACAAAGATGCCGAGTTCGTCATGGTCGAATATGTCTGGCGACACGATCTCAAGGGCGAATCCAACCGGCTGCGGCTGATGTCGGACTTGCTCGACCCGTCGAGCGAGTTTCATTTGCTGCGGACAGGCCTTGCAAGCGGAGGGCTTGCTCAATATCAACTCCGAAGGGCACGCCATTCTCTATAACGGCGGGTCGCTGTTCGCGCAGTGGTGGGATTACGGCACCCGCGAAGTCGCGGACAAGCTGCAAAGCGAAGGCGGCGTGTCACAAGCAACACTCGACGAGTTCTTTGCACTTTATCGCGATCCGACCTATTGGACGACGACCATCGCGTTTGCGGCAACAACCGCACAGCGCCGGGGCACGAAAGAGTCACTGCTCCCGCCGCTCGAACGCCAATGAGGGAACCAAATACGGACCTTCACCGTTCCCCAAATAAAGCAGCGACGGAAGACTGTATATTGAAGGCGCGTACCGATTTTTTCCTGGCCGCCGCCGCCGAATGTCGCGCGGCAGCCCAAAGCGCCAGAGACTCGGCGATCAAGCAGGCCTATTTGGAGCTGGCGCAGGGCTGGCACGCACTTGCCGATCAGATGGAAAGCTTTAGATCGCGAACATTCGCAGGCGCGAAGTCCGACGCGGCCCTACGCCGGAAGGGGGGCGGTTATCGAAGCCGACTCGCCAGAAACGACGCGGCTATGAGAATGCTTTAATTCTTTTTCCGCCGCTCGAACGCCAAGCCCCTGACCACCGCGTCGTCGCCGAAGCGCGCCCGCACGCTGTCGACCGCGTGCTCGGCTAGCGCGGCGCGGCCGTCGACGAGATCGGCGGGGTCGGCCTGATCGGCGCCGTCGAGCGCGCTTAGGCCTACGCCGAGGAGGCGAAATTTTGTACCGTCGGCTTCGTGTTCGAGGAGGCCGCGGGCCGCAGCGAAGATGCGCTGCGCGAGCTGGGTCGGCGAGTCGAGCGACCGCGCGCGGGTGCGGATCTTGAAATCGGCGGTCTTGAGTTTCAGCGTCACCGTCGCGCCGGACAGATCCTTGGCTTTCAGCCGTGCTGAGACCTCTTCGACGAGGCTCCAGAGGATAAGCTCCAACGAACGGAAGTCGGCGATATCGCGCTCGAAGGTGGTTTCCGACGAGACGCTCTTGGTCTCGCGAGCGGCGCTGATTTCGCGCGCGTCGACGCCGTGCGCAAGCCGAAAGAGGCGGCGGCCTTCCTCGCCGTAGCGGCGCATCAGGTCGGTCTCGTCGGCGCGCTGCAGATCGGCGATGCGGTGGAAGCCGTCGCGGGCGTAACGCGCAGCGCTGACTTTGCCAACGCCGAAAATGAAGCTCACCGGTTTGGGCGCAAGGAATGCCGACGCTTCGCTCGCGCCAAGGACAGCAAAGCCGCGCGGTTTGTCGAGATCGGAGGCAACCTTGGCGAGGAATTTGTTGCAGGACAGGCCAATTGAAACCGTGATGCGAAGGTTCTTCTCCACGTCAGACGCAAAACGCGCCAGCGCCTTGGCGGGCGACATGTTGTGCAGGCGCGCGGTGCCGGAGAGATCGAGAAACGCTTCGTCGATCGAGAGCGGTTCGACAAGCGGTGTGAGCGCCTGCATCATCGCTCGCACTTCGCGTCCGGTCTTGGCATATTTCTCCATATTGGGCCGGACGACTTTGGCGTGCGGACACAAGCGCAGGGCCTCGAACATCGGCATCGCCGATTTCACCCCATAGGTGCGGGCGATGTAGCAGGCGGTGGCAACGACGCCGCGCTTGCCGCCGCCGACGATGAGCGGTTCGGCGGCCAAGGCCGGATCGTCGCGCTTCTCGATCGTTGCATAGAAGGCGTCGCAATCGACATGGGCGATGGAGAGGGTTTCAATCGCGTCGTGACGCAACAGCCGCGGCGAACCACAGCCGCCGCAGCGCGCGCTTTGCGGCGAGGCGTCGGCGAGGCAGTCGCGGCAGAAGCTTGCGCTCACGGCTAACCTTTCAGGGTATTTCGCGTTCCCATGGCTTGCCGCCGAGCGCGCGGCGCGCCTGTGCGATACTCGTAGGATTGAGTCCAGCGCTGTCGGCGAACGCAATCAAGAGACTCTCGTCGCCCAGCATATGGTCGAGGACGCCGGCAAGAAAGTCCGGCCCTCGCGCCGCGTCGCGGATCGCCTCGGGCCCAATTCCGGTTGTGACGAGGAACGCGCCGAGCCGGTCCGGGTCCTCGGCGATGAATGCAAGCGCTTGAATCGCAAGCGTTTCCGCCGCTTCCCGTAACTGTGCAGAGGGCGCCTTCATGAGGCTCTATTTGCCTTTCCGTAATATATCCGCACTAGGTTCCACAGGCTGCCCACAGGCGACGTAAAGCGATTCTCGCGCTTTAGCATTCGCGTCGGGCGCCGGGCTTGGGAAGGAATGGGGGATGGCTAAGACCGTCCTAATCGTGGAAGACAACGAGCTCAATATGAAGCTCTTCCACGACCTGTTGGAAGCCCACGGCTACGCCACGGTCGGCACGCGCAACGGCATCGAAGCGCTCGATTTGGCGCGCCAGCACCGGCCCGATCTGATCCTGATGGATATCCAGCTTCCCGAAGTCTCCGGCCTCGAAGTGACCAAGTGGCTGAAAGACGATCAGGAGCTGAAAAAAATTCCGGTCGTCGCCGTCACCGCCTTCGCCATGAAGGGCGACGAAGAACGTATCCGCGAGGGCGGCTGCGAGGCCTACCTCTCCAAACCGATCTCGGTGGCCAAATTCATCGAGACCATCCGCCACTTCCTCGGCAATCCGTAGGGAGCATTTATGACCGCCCGCGTCCTTGTCGTCGATGACGTGCCCGCGAATGTCAAGCTGCTCGAGGCGCGGCTGTCGGCCGAATATTTCGACGTCGTCACCGCGACCAGCGGCCAGGAGGCGCTCGCGGTGTGCGAGCGCGCGGAATGCGACCTCGTTCTGCTTGACGTGATGATGCCCGACATGGACGGCTTCGACGTCTGCCGCCGCCTCAAGAGCAATCCGGCGACCCAGCACATTCCAGTGGTGATGGTGACGGCGCTCGATCAGCCCTCCGACCGCGTGCGCGGGCTCGAAGCCGGCGCCGACGATTTCCTCACCAAGCCCATTCCCGAAATGGCGCTGATTCCGCGCGTGCGCTCGCTGGCGCGGCTCAAAGTCGTCACCGATGAATTACGCATGCGGGCTTTGACCTCACGCGACATCGGCATTCAATCGCCGGAGCGCGATGCGGTCGCCGACACCGGCCGCAACGGCCGCGTGCTGATCGTCGACGACCGGCCGGCGTCCTACGAGCGCATCGCGGCGACGCTGAAAGCGGAGCACGAGGTCGATGTCGAGCCCGATCCGAACCAGGCGCTGTTCCATGCCGCCGACGGCAATTACGATCTGGTCATCGTCTCGCTCGGCTTGGAAAATTACGACGCGCTGCGGCTTGCCAGCCAATTGCGTTCGCTCGACCGCACCCGCAACCTGCCCATTCTCGCCGTCACTGAACCGGACAACACCGCCCGCATGGTGCGCGGGCTCGAGATCGGCGTGAACGATTATCTGCTGCGCCCGATCGACAAGAACGAATTGCTGGCGCGGGTGCGCACGCAAGTGCGCAAGCGGCGCTACACCGAGCGGCTGCGCGACAGTTTCCAGATGTCGATCGAGATGGCGATCACCGACGCGCTGACCGGCCTGTCGAACCGCCGCTACATGGAAAGCCATCTCACGACGCTGATCGAGCAGGCCGCCGCTCGGGGCAAATCGCTCGCCGCTCTGGTGCTCGACATCGACTACTTCAAGGCGATCAACGACGCCCACGGCCACGACGCCGGCGACGACGTGCTGCGCGATTTCGCGCTACGCATCAAGCGCTCGATCCGCGGCATCGATCTGGCGTGCCGCTACGGCGGCGAGGAATTCGTCATCATCATGCCGGAAACCGACATGGCGGTGGCCGCCATGGTCGCCGAACGGTTGCGCCGGCGCATCGCCGCCGATCCCTTCGCCATCCAGCAGGGCACGCGCCACATTCCGGTGACGATCTCGATCGGCATCGCGGGGCTGCGCGGCAAAGACGACAATGCTGCAAGCCTCCTCAAGCGCGCCGACGAGGCGCTCTATCGCGCCAAGCGCGATGGCAGGAACCGCGTCGTGCCTGAGGCGGCGTAGGGATCAGTCTCGCCGAAATAAGGTCTTCGTCATGGCCGGGCTCGTCCCGGCCATCGACGTCTTTAGGCTTGCGTCGTCCCAAAGACGTGGATGCCCGGCACAAGGCCGGGCATGACGGGAAATAGGGCAGGCAATCCAGAAGCTTACTGGACGAAGTTCACTTGATCTTGGACTCGCGGAATTCGACGTGCTTCTTGGCGACGGGGTCGTATTTCTTCTTCACCAATTTGTCCGTCATGGTGCGCGAATTCTTTCGCGTCACGTAATAAAAGCCGGTATCGGCGCTGGAAACCAGCTTGACCTTGATGGTCACGTTCTTGGCCATGGAGAAACCTTTCGCTATTGGGCGGCAACCTAGTCAGGCAGGCCCAAAAGTCAAGAAACCGGCTAGAGCGTTGCTGTTTGTCCCTTTTTCACGGCTCAAAATAGGTCGGATGGTCGATATCGGCGAGGGGCCCGGGCTGTTTCGGCTCCCAGCGCAAGAGCGCCCGGGTTCGCGCGCTCGATGCCGGCAGGTCCATGCCCGCGAACATCGCGAACCAGCCGAAATGTTCGGCTGCTTGTTCCTTCGTTTTAGCGACGACGGGCAGGTTCAGGCGGCGGCCGATCACCGCGGCGATCTCCTTGAACGGCACACCTTCCTCGGCGACTTCGTGAAACGGGCCGCCTTTGGCGCCGCGCTCCACTGCCAAGCGGTCCCGGAAGATGCGGCGCGGATTAGAGCACTGATCAAAGCCAACTCGAAGTCGACGTCGAAGTGATTGGTCATTGGGCGAGCAAATTTGACTGGAGCGTCGCCCGTGCATTCCACCGCTAGTCTGAACACAGGGTGCTGTCGATAATTTTCTGGGTCAGTTCATCAGGTTTCTTCGCTGGCGTCGAGGCGGCTCCCCACGCGATGCCTCCATAGTGATGAGGCTCGACGCTCTGGGCATCGATAATTTTCTGAGTCAGCTCATCAGGTTTCTTGTCGCAATGCGGCTGATTCCTGGTCGCGTCGCTGTTGACGGTCTTGGCGTCATCCTGAGTATCTATCGCCCGATTGGCAGGATCTAGCTCCGGAATCTGGTTTGACGGGTTGGACTGCCGGGACGGTGCAGCTTGCGCTGCGCCCGGATCATCTTCAGCGGAAAGCCTGGTGATTTCGCTTTTGACCAAATTGCGGAAGTCCGAACTGAATTGCGTTCCCAGATGTGAATCACTATTGGCGATATATTCGATATTTCCCCCGACAAGTTTTTTTGATCCCATTCCGCCGAGAGTCATTTCCGGCCTTGGGTTATAGATTTCAACTATCCTTCCGACCTTTCCCGTCAGGTCCGGGTTCCAGCTCAGCATGGACGGTTGTAAGGCGATGATCGAATCGATGTGGTCGACCTTATTCGCCACAAAGACTGTGCTGTTGGCGCCAAGGCTATAGCCGACAACGAGGGTGTGCGTCCCCTTCGGTTGACGATTAAGGTCATCAACCAGGGACGGCCAAGACTGATGCAGATAAGTCTTGACCTCGACATTCGGCATCAATTTAAGTTCGGCAACCAGTTCAGCGAGACCAACAGCGAGAAAAGGTCCGAACATCGGCCACAATACGCCGACGAATGTCTTGGCAGATGCTGGTGAACAGACGAGGGAGCAGCACAAAGCAAGTGCGATTGATCGTTTCTTCACTTACTGATGCCCTGTCAGCGCAGAATCACGCAGAAATTTTGATTTTGCGGTTGAAGAGAGCGTCTCCGTGAAAGGTTAACAATTCCTTATTTCTGCGCCGTTTGTCGCCCCTCCTACAGAGTCTCTCGCACGAATTTCTTGTGCAGCATCCGGTAGAGCGGCGCCGGGTGGTCAAAGCTCATCCCCGAGGCGATGCGGTCCTGCAGCTCTTCGAGCGCGACCGCGGTAATGCCCGGCATATCGAGCCGCGAGGCTTCGGTGATCGGCATCCAGACCAATTCGACGAGTTCCTTGTCGGGGCCCACAAAGCCTTCGTCGCGGCGCGCGATCGCGGTGACGTCGGCGGCGAAAAAGCGGCTGTCGAAGCGGAGCGGCCGCTTCGGCGGGGTGATGGCGCGGGCGACAAAGTGGATCGCGCTCAAGTCAGGCACGATGCCGGCTCTGGCGAAGGGCTCCCAGGCTTCCGACGGCGCCGCGACCGGCTTGTCAGAAACTAAGCCGAGCATGATGCCGGTCTCTTCGTGGGTTTCGCGTACGGCGGCAAGCGCGTAGGCCGCGGCCTTGGCGAGGCTCGGCCGTTTCACCTGGCGCATCAGCCGCGCGATGTGGCTGTCATTGAGCGGTGTGGCGAAGGCCATCTTGCCGTCGGTCGGCTCGATACGCCCGCCGGGGAAGACGAATTTGCCCGGCATGAAGCGGTGCCGTTCATGGCGGCGGCCAAGCAGCACCTTCGGCACTGACTCCGAGCGGTCGATCAGGATCAGCGTCGCGGAATCTCGCGGCTTGACGGTCGGATAGTTCAGATCGCGGATGACGCGGCTCAAGCGCTCGGCGCGATCCGCCGCGCTGCCGCCAGTTCTCACGCTCGAAATATCGTCATCCACCATGACTGCAGGTCTTTCGTCTAGCGCTGGCGGCCGCGACGGCGATTCTTTTGCTGGTCTCGCTTTTGCCCGCCCGGCTTTTGCCCGCCATGCTTGTTCTGCCGCGGCGCCGATTTCGGCCGCTGCCGCGGTGGATGTCCAGTCTTTTGCGATGCCACGCCGGCATGGCCAACAAGCGCGAAACGCAAGGCGCCGGCGACGGGCGCCGCCTCGACAATCTCAACGGTCACCGGATCGCCGAGGCGATGGGTCGCGGAATTGCCCTCGAAGGCGCGGCCGGTCTCGTTGAAGCGGAAATATTCGTCACCGATGAAGCGCGCCGGGATAAAGCCGTCGGCGCCGGTCTCGTCGAGTTCGACGAACAAACCGGCGCGCGTCACGCCGGAAATGTGCCCATCGAAGGTTGCACCGACCCGATCGGCCAAATGATGCGCGATGAGGCGGTCGGTGGTTTCGCGCTCGGCCTTCATGGCGCGGCGTTCGGTGGCGGAAATATTGGCTGAGATTTCAGCGAGCGTGCGGACATCGGTGCCATCCGGCAGGCCGTCGGGGCCGAGTTTTCCGGCGCGGATCAAGGCGCGATGTACGACCAGATCGGCATAGCGGCGGATCGGCGAAGTGAAGTGGGCATAGCGGCGCAGATTGAGCCCGAAATGGCCAAAATTCTCCGGCGAATATTCCGCCTGCGCCTGGCTCCTCAGCACGACTTCATTGACCAGCCGTTCGACCGCGTGGCCTTTGACGCGATCGAGGATTTTATTGAAACCCTCCGGCCGCAGCGCGCCGCCCTTCGGCAAGTTGATGTCGATTGTCGCCAGGAATTCGCGGAGCGCATTGAGCTTTTCCGGCGACGGCTCGTCGTGCACGCGGTAGATCAGCGGCACATTGGCGCGCTCGCAGGTCTCAGCCGCCGCAACATTGGCGAGGATCATGAATTCTTCGATCAAACGGTGCGATTCAAGCCGTTGCGGCATGATCACGCGATCGACGCTGCCGTCCGATTTGAGCACGATCTTGCGTTCGGGCAGGTCGAGATCGAGCGGGCTTCGCTCCGCGCGCGCGCGCAGCAAACATCTATATGCCGCGTAGAGCGGCGCGAGGACCGCTCCTGCGATAGATTCGGTGTCTTCGTCGGTGCGGCCCGAGACCGCAAGCTGCGCCTGTTCGTAATGTAGCTTCGCCGCCGAGCGGATCATCACCCGATGAAATGTGTGCGAGCGCTTGCGGCCATCAGAGCCGATCACCATGCGGACGGCAAGCGCCGGGCGGTTTTCGTGCGGCCGCAGCGAGCACAGATCGTTGGAAACGTTCTCCGGCAGCATCGGCACGACGCGGTCGGGGAAATAGACCGAATTGCCGCGCTTGACTGCCTCGCGATCGAGCGCCGTGCCCGGCCGCACATAGCAAGCGACGTCGGCAATGGCGACAGAGACGATGTGGCCTCCGGCATTTTTCGGATCGGGATCCGGAATGCCGTGCACGGCGTCGTCGTGGTCCTTGGCGTCGGGCGGATCGATGGTGACGAAGGGCACGTGGCGCCAGTCTTCGCGGCCTTCCATCGTGGCGGCGCGCGCGCTTTCCGCTTCATCGAGCACCGCGCGCGAAAACACGTGGGGAATGTCGTGAGAATGAATTGCGATCAGGCTGACGGCGCGTTCGCTCTTGATCGAGCCGAGCCGCTCGACGACGGTGCCGGCCGGCAAGCCGAATTTGCCCTGCCGCGCCACGTCAACCGCGACGAGATCGCCGTCGGCGGCGCCCGCCGTCGCGCCGGGTGCGATGCCGAACTCGCGGCCGAGCTGCTTCTTGTCGATCGGCACCAGCCGTCCGCCGCCAGAAGGCAGGCTGCGAAAGATGCCGAGTGTGCGGTGCCTGGCGCGGTCGATCAGCTTGATGATGCGGCCGGTGGTCTCGTCTTCGCTTGTGCGCTCGATGCGGATCAGCGCGCGGTCGCCGACACCGCCGGTTTCACCGGGCCGCGCTCGCCGCGGCGTAGAGATGCGGATGACGGGCGGCGCGCCATGGGCTTCCTCGTCCCATTCGGTCGGGCGCGCCAGAAATTCGCCGTCGCTGTCACGGCCGGTAATGTCGGCAAGAACGACCGGGGGGAGCGTGCCCGGGTGATGCAGCCGCTTGCGGCGGCGATCGATGGAGCCTTCCTCGGCGAGCTCGCGCAGCATGCGGTTGAGCGCGGCGCGGTCGGCGTTCTTGGCGCCAAAGGCTTTGGCGATCTCGCGCGGACTAACCTTGCCGCTACGGTCGCGGATAAAGGCGATCAATTCCTCGCGGGAGGGGAGACGGTTCATTTGCCACGCACTAACCCCATCGGGGGGCATTCTGGGCCGGCGGCGGGTCGCGTCAAAATTATTCGGCAGCTTGCGTTGTCTTGCGAGTCTTGAGTGTGGGTTTGGCTTTGGATGCCGGAGGTTTGGCAGTTCCGGCCTTTGCGGCGGGCCGCTTGCCGGCGCGAGCGGCGCCCCCCGCGGCGCGCTTGGCTTTGCGCGGCCGTGCGTGTGGCGCCGGACCCCGGTCGGCGCGGGCGTCGATCAAAGCAACGGCCTCTTCGAGCCTAATGGTCTCCGGCGTCTTGTCCGCCGGCAGCGTCGCATTGACGCCGTCATGGCTGACATAAGGCCCATAACGGCCCTTCTTCGCCATGATCGGACCGCCGCGTGTCGGATGGTCACCGAGCGAACGGCCCGGATCAGCGCCGAAGCGCTTGCGCGGACCCTTGGCCTTCTTCTCGGCGATCAGCGTCACTGCGTGATTGAGGCCGATGGTGAAAACGTCCTCGGGCGATTCCAGATTCGCGTAAATCTTGCCGTGCTGCACGTAAGGCCCGTAGCGGCCGATGCCAGCCTTGATCGGCTCGCCGTCCTCGGGATGCTTGCCGACATCGCGCGGCAGCGACAGCAAGGAGATCGCGCGCTTGAGATCGACCTCGTCCGGCGCGACGCCTTTGGGCAAACCAGCGCGTTTGGGTTTCTCGCCATCCTTGCCGGTTTCGCCAAGCTGCAAATAGGGGCCGAAGCGGCCGCTGCGCACCGTGATATCGAGCCCGGTTTCCGGATCCTCCCCGAGTTTCTTCACGCCGATATCGCCGCCTTCGGCCGACGCCGACAACGAACGGATGTAACGGCATTCCGGATAGTTCGAGCAGCCGATAAAGGCGCCGAACTTACTGAGCTTGAGCGACAGCCGGCCGGTGCCGCAGGTCGGGCACACTTTCGGATCGACGCCGTCCTCCCGTGCCGGATAGAGATGCTGCGACAACAGCGCGTCGAGCGCGTCGATGACCTGGGAGATTTTCAGATCCTTGGTCTCGTCGATGGCGCCGATGAAGTCGCGCCAGAATTTGCGCAACACCTCGCGCCACTCGACCTCGCTGTTGGAGACGAGATCGAGCTGGTCTTCGAGACTGGCGGTGAAATCGTATTCGACGTAGCGGGAAAAGAAGCTTTCGAGGAACGCGACGACGATGCGGCCGCGATCCTCCGGCACCAGGCGGCGCTTATCGAGCCGCACATATTTGCGGTCTTTGAGCACCTGCAGGATTGACGCATAGGTCGAGGGCCGGCCGATGCCGAGCTCTTCGAGACGCTTCACCAGCGACGCTTCCGAGTAACGCGGCGGCGGCTCGGTGAAGTGCTGATCGGCTGAGATCGAGCGCTTGGCGAGGCGTTCGCCGGCGCTCATCGCCGGCAGGCGGCGCGACTCTTCGTCGTCCGGATCCTCGTCGCGGCTTTCGTTGTAAAGCGTGAGGAAGCCGTCGAATTTCACCACCGTTCCGGTTGAGCGCAGATCGAGAATGCGGCTTGCGACCTTCGCCTCGATATCGACCGTAGTGCGCTCAAGTTCGGCGGATTCCATCTGGCTCGCCACGGTGCGCAGCCAAATCAGTTCGTAGAGCTTGGCTTGGTCGGCATCGAGGAAGCTCTTGGTCTCGCGCGGCCGGCGCGTGAGCTCGGTCGGGCGAATGGCTTCGTGCGCTTCCTGCGCATTCTTCGCCTTGGTTTCGTAGCGGCGCGGCGCGCCCGGCACATAGTCGCGGCCGTAATCGGACTCGATCAGACTGCGCACGGAGCCGATCGCTTCCTCGGCGATCTGCACGCCGTCGGTGCGCATATAAGTAATGAGACCGATGGTCTCGCCGTCGATATCGACGCCTTCATAGAGCCGCTGCGCCACCCGCATCGTATGCGCCGGCGCAAAGCCGAGCTTGCGGCTTGCTTCCTGCTGCAAGGTCGAGGTGGTGAACGGCGGGTAGGGGTGCCGCTTGACGGGCTTGGCTTCGACCGACGCCACCGTGAAGGCCGCGGTCTCGAGCGCCTGCTTGAACGCTTCGGCTTCGGCGCCCGCGCCGATATCGAGGCGTTGCAGCTTCTTGCCGTCGGCGCCGATGAGGCGCGCTTCAAATGTTTCATTACGTGGCGTGGCCAGCGTGGCGACCAGCGACCAATATTCCTGGCGGACGAACTTTTCGATTTCGAGCTCGCGGTCGGCGACGAGCCGCAGCGCGACCGACTGCACGCGGCCCGCCGAGCGCGCGCCCGGAAGCTTCCGCCACAGCACCGGCGACAGGGTGAATCCGACCAGATAATCGAGCGCGCGGCGCGCCAGATAAGCGTCGACCAGCGCCTGGTCGATGGCGCGCGGGTGTTTCATCGCCTCGGTCACCGCCTGCTTGGTGATGGCGTTGAACACGACGCGCTCGATGGTTTGCGATTTCAGCGCCTTCTTTTCCTTGAGCACTTGCAAGACGTGCCAGGAGATCGCTTCGCCTTCGCGATCGGGGTCGGTGGCGAGAATGAGTTTGTCGGCATCTTTGACGGCGCGGGCGATGTCGTTCAGCCGCTTCGCCGCCTTGGGATCAACCTCCCAGAGCATGCGGAAATCGTGGTCCGGATCGACCGATCCGCTCTTCGGCGGCAGATCGCGGACATGGCCGAACGAGGCCATGACCTGATAGCCCTTGCCCAGATATTTATTGATGGTCTTTGCTTTGGCGGGTGATTCCACCAGTACAAGATTCATGTATAACCCGATGATTTTAAGGCCATTTTGCCCATTCGACACAGCCAACAGGGCAGGCCGGCCGCCGGGAACATGGGTAATGACAGCCCGCCTGTCAAATCGTCTCGGGTAAAAAGCGGCCCAGAGCTGGCGCCGGACCGCGAAATAAGCGTGGTGAATCCACGCCCGCCGCACCGACATCCACAGGTTGTCACGTTGCAAGACATATCGCATAAGTATATTGGCGCGGGACCCTGGACATTGGGAACGCCGAGAACTTCCCCTGCGAGCGGGCACCCACCGAGGCAACGCGCCGATAGATTGTGCCGCGAACAGAAAATGCCAGACACGGACGACACCAACGGGCAGGATTCCGGGGAAGAAACACCAGAATCCGCAGCGCTCTACATAGCCTTGCTCCTCGGAGAGCTTTCCAAGATCGCCAAGCGCAACGGCCTCGACACGCTCAGCCAATTATTGGAAATGGCACGGCTCGAAGCCGATCAGGTGACGCGGCACTGATTTTAGTCGGCACTCATTCAGTGAGACAAGACCGCCGCCGTGACGCTCCAGGCGCAAGTGGCCGCGATGCCACGTCAGCGCTTGCGCTTGACGGTGATATTCTCGACCATCGCAACGATGCTGCGCCGAAGCTGCGGCGATCTGATGCGGGTAAAGGCGCGGATGAGAGTAAAGCTGTCCGCCGTCGCCAGAAACTCCGTCACATAGTCGGACGCCGGCAAGGTCCCGCCGGCGCTGGCCGGTCCTCCGCCGCGGGGCGCTCCGTCAAAGAAAAACGGCACCGGAACCTGCAGGATGCGGGAGAGCTCCTGTAACCGGCTGGCGCTAATACGGTTGGTGCCTTTCTCGTATTTCTGGACCTGTTGAAAGGTCAAATGAAGCTGACCGGCCAGGGCCTCCTGGGTCATGTTGAGCGTATGGCGCCGCATCCGCACGCGGCTTCCGACATATTTGTCAATCGCATCCGGCTGTTTGGCCATTGTCATCTCCGCATCGTCCTTGTCTCCAAATTTCGAGGCGGGGGTGCCGCTCAAGGCAAGAACTTAGCATCACGGGCACGGAACATCACAATGCTGTCGCGAAACCGTCGTCACTTTTCCATTGACATGTGTCACTGATTTGGTTTCGAGATAAAAATCTCGCTCATCGAAATCACGGTTCCACAGGGTGTGGGTTTTACCCGCCCGGCAATCGCGGTTGCACAGCGAGCGGGCGGAAGTCTGTTGCAAACCGGCCGTCAAACCCGCACATTGGCTCCCGAAGGCTTCAGCCTTGCCGCGGGTCGGGGTATGTGGGGTTCCCTGTGGGGAGGGGATATACATTGGACGTTAGCCTGGCCAAGCGCACGTTCCGCGTCGTTCTGATCAAACCGTCGCATTACGACCCGGATGGCTATGTCATCCAGTGGCTGCGCTCGACCTTGCCGTCCAACAGCCTCGCCAGCGTCTATGGGCTGATCAAGGAATGCGCCGACGAGCGCGTCCTCGGCCCCGACGTCGATATCGAGATCGAGGCTTGCGACGAGTGCAACACCGTCGTCGATGTCGAAGGCGTGGTGAAGCGCATGCGCGCCGCCGGCGCCGGCATGGTCGGCCTCATCGGCGTGCAGTCGAACCAATATCCGCGCGCGCTCGATCTCGGGCGGCAGTTCCGCGCCCGCGGCCTCACCGTCATGATGGGCGGCTTTCATGTCTCGGGCTGCATTTCGATGCTGCCGGTCTTGCCGGCCGATCTGCAGGAAGCGCTCGATCTCGGCATTCATCTTTATGCCGGCGAGGCCGAAGGCCGCATGGCCGAAGTTTTACGCGATATTGCGTCGGGGCAAGCGAAGCCGATCTACAAATATCTCAATGATCTTCCGGAGATGGCAGCCGCCGTCTATCCGATCTTGCCGCGGTCGGTGGTGACGCGCGTCGCCGGGCACTATTCGAGCTTCGATGCCGGCCGCGGCTGTCCATTCCAGTGCTCGTTCTGCACCATCATCAATGTGCAGGGCCGCAAATCGCGCTACCGCACGCCCGACGATGTCGAGTCGATCGTGCGGGCGAATGCGGCGCAGGGCATCACGAAGTTCTTCGTCACCGACGACAATTTCGCCCGCAACCGCAATTGGGAGCCGATCCTCGACCGGCTGATCGAATTGCGCGAGCGCGAAAAGTTCGAGATCAAATTGCTGCTGCAGGTCGACACGCTGTGTCACCGCATTCCGAATTTCATCGAGAAGGCGGCGCGCGCCGGCTGCACCGCGATCTTCCTCGGGCTGGAAAACATCAATCCTGAATCGCTCATGGGCGCGAAGAAACGCCAGAACAAGATTTGGGAATATCGCGACATGCTGCTCGCCTGGCGCAACCAGCACGTGATGACCTATGCGGGTTATATCTTAGGCTTCCCGACCGATACGCCGGAGACGATCGCGCGCGACATCGAGATCATCAAGAAAGAGCTGCCGATCGACATCCTCGAATTCTTCTATCTGACGCCGTTGCCGGGCTCCGAGGATCACAAGAACCTGTACATGAAGGGGGTGGCGATGGACCCCGACATGAACAAATATGATCTCGAGCACGCCTGCACCGCGCACCCGCTGATGTCGAAAGCGACCTGGACCCAGGTCTATGCCGATGCCTGGAAGCGCTATTACACCGACGAGCACGTCGAGACCATCATTCGTCGCGCCGTCGTCTCGGGCATAAGCCGGAGAAAGGTTCTGGATTCGCTCATGATCTTCTCCGGCGCCGCGCGGATCGAAGGCGTGCATCCGCTGCAATTCGGCTTCCTCCGGAGGAAGCTGCGCAAACAGCGCCGCACCGGCATGAAAGTGCTCCATCCGCTGGTGTTCTATCCGTGGCGCGCCTACGATTTTGTACGAACTACAGCGCAATGGGGGCGGCTGACCTGGCGCTACCGCCGCATTATGGCGAGGGTGATGAAAGATCCGGCGGCGAAAACGCATTTCGACGAAGCGTTGCGGGTGCATACCGGCGCGGGCGATCCCGATCATTTCGTCGAGGTTTTTGCCGACAAGATCCCGCACACCCACGGGGCGCCGGTTCATCCCGCGCCGGTGCGCGTTACGGTGGAAGCGGCCGAATAACTAAGCAGCTTCCGTCTTCCGTCCGATTTTGCTTTCCGTACCGGCGATAAGCCGCACGATATTGGCGCGGTGCATGATCCAGAGCAGCGCCGCGAGCAGCAAAAACAATGCGGCCAAGCGCGCGTCGCTATAGCGCCACAAAATCTCCGGCGTCGCGGCGCTGGCAATGAGGGCTGCGAGCGACGAATAGCGGAACGCAAACGCGACCGCGAGCCAGATCGCGCAGAACGCGACGAGCGCAATCCAGGCGCCGAAGCCGAGAAGGAGCCCGATAAAGGTCGCAACGCCTTTGCCGCCCTTAAAGCCGAGCCAGACCGGAAACAGGTGGCCGAGGAACGCGCCAAGCGCGGCGACGAGGGCTGCGTCACGGCCGAGCGCCCAATTGGTCAAGGCCACCGCAACAGTGCCCTTGAGCATGTCGCCCAACAGCGTCGCCGCGGCGAGCTTCTTGTTCCCGGTGCGCAACACGTTCGTCGCGCCGATATTGCCGGAGCCGATGGTGCGGATGTCTTGCGTCCCGGCTAACCGCGTCAGGATGAAGCCGAACGGAATGGAGCCGCACAGATAGCCGAACACCAACGCCGCGGCATAAGCGGGCAATTGCGACCAATCAATCGGCTGCAACATGGCGGCTCAATACCGTCTGCCGGTAAACGCAAAAGACGATTCAGTGTAACCCAATTTGCTAGCTCGCGCGGGCCTTGCCGGCGCCGGTTTCGCGCGGCGCAAAACCCGCGGCAATGGCGTCGGCCTCGTTAGGATAAATGATGAGGTGCCTGATCTTATCGGCGGCGGCGCGCGCGATCGCCGCAAGGCCCGGCGAGAATGTCTTTCGCACCGTGTCGGCGACGACGAAATAGGCGGTGACGTCTTCGTCGATGTCCGACTCGCAATAGACGCAGCGCAGCCGGTGTCCGGGATTTGATTGCGCCTCGATTACGCAGAATTTGTTGGCGGCATATTGGCGTTCGGCGGGATCGCAGGTGATGCAATTTGCGTTGTGGCAATGCACGCCGGTGCCGATCGATTGGGCGTAAACGGGATGAGCGGGCTTGGCGAAGCCGCCGGCAAACCGGTGCAGCGAATTGTTCTTGCGTAGATGCAGCATCAGCGCAATGAGCGCCATGCGGACCGGAACGCCGTAAGCGGCTTGCTGGAAATAGACGGCGCGGCGATCGCTGTCGAAGGAGGCGTCGAGCTCGTTGACGCGCGGCAAAGGGTGCATGACGCTGGCGTCGGAATATTTGGCTTCGCCGAGGAACTTTGCGTCGATTTTGGGATAGGGCAGTTCTTTGCCGGTGGCCTCGTCGGTCCAGCGCTCCTTCTGGAAACGCGTCACATAGACGGCGTCGGTTTTCTTTTCGAGCAGTGTTGCGTAATCGACTTCGGGTTCGGCATAAAGCGAGAGCTGATGCGGCTGGTTCGCCGTGACATAGAGCGCGTCGATTCGGCCGCTCTCCGACGATCCGGTGTCCTTCGACACTATCCGGCTGTGGAACTCCTCGCGCAGCCGCCGGTCGACATGCGCCGGCAATTCCATTCCGGGTGCGGGAAGGGGATCGATGGTGGCGCCGAACCGCGCTAGCGCGTAGACGAAGGAATGAATGGTGCGGCTGCCTTTGAGATCGCCGGAGATCGCAACCTTCATGCTGCCGAGGTTCTTGTTCTTGGCGCGCAGCGTGAACAGGTCGCACAGCGTTTGCGTCGGGTGTTCGTGCGCGCCGTCGCCGCCATTGATGACGGGAACTTGCGAATATTCCGCCGCCAAGCGCGCGGCGCCGTCGCGCGGGTGGCGGATGACGAGGATGTCGGCGTAATTTGAGATAACCCTTATCGTATCGGCGAGGCTCTCGCCCTTGGCGGCGGAGCTCACCGCCGGATCGGCGCTGGTAATATTAGCGCCGCCCAAGCGCAGCATCGCGCTCTCGAACGACAGGCGCGTGCGCGTGGACGGCTCGTAGAACAGACTGGCGAGGATGAATTTCGCGGCGAGATCGATGCTGCGCCCGATCCGGTAGGAAACATTCTCGTCGGCGAGTTCCTTCAAAAACCCCTGCGCGACCTCGAAGATCGTGTCGATCTCCTTATTGGTCAGGTCGTTGATCGAGATAATGTGACGCGTCAGCGGCTGGGGCTTGGTCATTAAAGCGGTCGTATAGGCCCAATTGGCGCGGTCGGGCAAGCCCGCTCTGGCGGTGGACGTAAACGATGCACTGGAATCATCCGCGACAGCGTCCGTGCTAGGATCGCTCAACGCAAAGACGCCCAAAACGGGCCTTCGGTCAGATTAGGTGAGGGGCTCTCGGTCATGGCCATCCGCTCGCGTTTCGACACGCACGAGGTGTTCAACCAGTCGCCGCCTTACGAGAACGTCGACCTCTATTCGAGTGATGCGCCGCTCATGGACGCGGTCAAGGCCAATGGTGGCGCGAACGAAACGGTCGCGATGTCGGCCTTCGGCAAGGCGTGGGGTACGGCGGAGCAATTTACGCTGGCGCGGCAGGCCAATGAAAATCCGCCGAAGCTGAAGACGTTCGACCCCAAAGGCTTTAGGAGCGACACCGTGGAGTTTCATCCGGCCTATCATGGCTTCATGCAGGCGAGCGTGGCTGAAGGCCTGCACGCCTCGACCTGGAGCGAAACCGGAGCGCGCGCGGCGCCGCCCGCCGAAGTGTTGCGCACCGCGCGCTTCTACATGGCGGCGCAAGTCGAAACCGGACACTTGTGCCCGATCACCATGACGCGCGCTGCGCTGGCGCCGCTTGCCGCAGAGCCCGCGCTCGCCAAAAAGATCGCGCCGAAGGTGGTGTCGCGCAGCTATGACAGGACGTTCCGGTCATGGTGGGAAAAATCCGGCATGACGCTCGGCATGGGCATGACCGAGAAACAGGGCGGCACCGACGTGCGCGCCAACACCACGACGGCGACGCCTGACGGCGACGGCTATTCGATCGTCGGCCACAAATGGTTCCTTTCGGCGCCGATGAGCGACGCTTTCCTGGTGTTGGCGCAAGCGCCCAAGGGGCTCACTTGTTTTCTGATGCCGCGTTTCCGTCCCGATGGCTCAGTCAATGCGCTGCGGTTTCAACGACTGAAAGACAAACTCGGCAACCGCTCGAACGCGTCGAGCGAAGTCGAATTCACCGAAGCATTCGCCTGGCGCGTCGGCGAGGAGGGCGCGGGCATTCGCACCATTTTGCAGATGGTGCAATTGACGCGGCTCGATTGCGCCGTCGCGTCGGCCGGTCTGATGCGTATGGCGCTGGTGCAGGTCGTGCATCATTGCCGGTACCGCAATGTGTTTCAAAAGCCTCTTTACGATCAGCCGATGATGCGGGCGGTACTCGCCGATATGGCGCTCGACGTCGAAGGCGCGGTCGCGCTTGTCGTGCGTTTGTCGCGCGCGCTCGATCACGCCAGTACGGATGATCGCGAAGCCGCTTATGCGCGGCTCCTGACGCCAGCAGCGAAATTCTGGATCTGCAAGCTCGCGCCGGGTTTCATTTTCGAGGCGATGGAATCGCTCGGCGGCAACGGCTATGTCGAAGAAAGCATTTTACCGCGGCTCTATCGCGAGGGGCCGGTCAATGCCATCTGGGAAGGCTCCGGCAATGTGATGTGCCTCGACGTCTTGCGCGCGCTGAAAGGAAAAGAGGAGGCCGAGTTATTCGTTGATCTGGCGCGTGCCGCCGGCATTGCTGGCGATCCGGCAAATCCACAAGCAACAAGTGAGACAGGCGCACGTAGCACAGTGCAACAAATCGCGCTTCTGGCGGGCGCTTCTGCACTCAGGGAATCTGCACCGTCTGTGATCGCCGACACATTTCTGCAAACGCGGATCAAAAAAAAGCACGGCGCGTTTTACGGCACCGCCGGCCTTGATTCACAAACAATTGATCTGCTGCTGCAGCGCGTGTCGCCGGAGGCGTAAACGCGCCGCGTTACGGGCATTTCCGCATACCGCATCGAGCGCGCGGGCACAGGAATAAATTTTTCGGACATTCGATAAGACATTTGCAGACGTGCCATGCGCAGGCATCGGTCGCGGCGCGCGGTTCCCGAATTATCTGACGCGTCACAGCGGTGACTGCGCTTCGTCCTCATCGAAGAAGGAAAAAAATATGTCTAAAACTCTCTCAGGCCGAATTTTCAAAGGCGCCGCGGTGGTAGCGATGGCGGTTGCGGTTTTATTCGCAGCCGCGGCTCCGAGTTCCGCCGCAACTCACCACAGCGTGCATGCTGCGCGCGCGCAAACCTATTACGACTTTGCCCCGGGGCAGTCGGACTTAACGGCTGGACAACTTGGGCGCCGCACCAACCCGACGATTGTCGCCCCGGGCGCCTATGGTCCGCCCGATCCGGCAAGCTGCGGCGGCTTTCACTGCTGATGCCGACTAAAGCCAACTGAGACAACCAACTGGGGCGCCGAAGCGTGAGCTTACGGCGCCCCTAATTGTCCACGCGCCAGGCGGTCGAGCGCGCCCTGCAGAATGTAGGTCGCGGCGTGTTGATCGATCACCGCTTTGCGCTTGGCGCGGCTCGCGTCAGCTTCAATGAGCGCGCGCTCGACGGCTGCCGTTGACAGCCGTTCGTCCCAGAGCGCGATAGGGAGTTCGGTAAGCTGCGCAAGACTGCGCGCAAAGGCGCGCGTCGACTGGGCGCGCGGCCCTTCGCTGCCGTCCATATTGATCGGCAGGCCGAGCACGAGGCCTTTGGCATTGCGTTCGGCGGCGAGCTCGAGGATGCGTTTGGCGTCAAGATTGAAGCGCTGTCGCGCGATGGTTTCGACCGGAGCGGCCACGCGGCGATCCGGATCGCTCGCGGCGACACCGATGGTTTTAGTGCCGAGATCGAGACCGAGGAGCGCGCCGCGCGCTGGCAACAATGCGGCGGCGTCAGTGAGCGCAACAACCGGCATACGCAATCTTTCCCATTGGCACACGTCCTGTGGCGGGCTTTTCGACTGGCGCGGCCACGCGTATCTTGTGCGCCTCCTCGTCGCACCAGTCACGCACAAGGTCAGTCATTGTAGGTCAATCATGCAGATCACCTGGTATGGCCATTCCGCATTTCGTCTCGACTTCGCAGGCCAAGCGGTTCTGATCGATCCGTTCTTCACCGGCAATCCCGCTTTCGTCTCCGACAAGGCTACAGCGATCAAGGGCGTCGCCCATATCGTGCTCACTCACGGCCATGCCGATCACGTCGGCGATGCGCTCGATATCGCCAAGTCGAACGGCGCGACGGTCACCACCTCTTATGACCTCGGTATGTGGCTGATGTCCAAGGGTCTCGAAAAGCTCAACCCGATGAACACCGGCGGCACGACCGATCTCGGCGCCTTCACGGTGACGCTGGTGCGCGCCGACCATTCCTCCGGCGACATACAGAACGGCACGCCGATCTATCTCGGCAATCCGTGCGGCGCCATCGTCAAGGCGAAGGGCGAGCCTGTGGTCTATCATTTGGGCGATACCGATATCTTCTCCGACATGGCGCTGATCGCCGAAATTCATCAGCCGAACGTCGCCATGGTGCCGATCGGCGATCGTTTCACCATGAGCCCGGCGTCGGCGGCTTTGGCGGTCAAGCGTTTCCTTAATGTCGAAACTGTCATTCCGTGCCATTACGGCTCGTTTCCGATCATCGAGCCCAATGCGGATAAATTCGTCGCCGCAATGAAGGGACACGCCACCAAGATAATCGTGCCGGAAAAAGGCAAAGCGTTTCCGGTTTAGGAATTTTAAGCCCAGGAGTTTGTATGCAATTCACCTCAGCTGTCCTCGCAACGGCGCTGACGCTCGCGATGTCCCAGTTCGCCAAGGCCGCCGAAATCAAGGTCGTCAGCGGCGGCGCATTCAAGCAGGTGCTCACCGCGCTCATCGCGCAATATGAGAAGGAGAGCGGCAACAAGGTCGATGTCACCTACCAGACGGTCGGGCAGCATCTGGCCTTGATCCGCGACGGCAAAGAAGAGTTCGACGTCGCCGTTCTGACGCCAGACGGCATTGACGGTCTGGCGAAGGAGGGCAGGGTCGTGCCCGGAACGCGCGCCGACCTCGCCAGAGTCGGCGTCGGCGTCGTGGTCAAGGCCGGTGCGCCGCTGCCGGACATCAGCACCGACGACGCCTTTAAGCGCGCGCTCCTCGCGGCGAAATCGGTCGCCTATATCGATCCCAAGGCCGGCGGCTCGAGCGGCATCTATGTCGCGGGCCTGCTGAAGCGGCTCGGAATCGCCGACGAGGTCAACGCCAAAGCGGTCCTGGTGCAGGGTGGGGCGGTCGCCGATCACGTCGCCGACGGCGAAGCCGAAATCGGCGTGCACCAGATCAGCGAAATTCTTCCCGTTGCCGGCGTGACGCTCGTCGGTCCGTTGCCGGCGGACATTCAGAACTTCACGGTCTATTCGGCCGGTGTCGGCGCTTCGGCCAAGGATGCCGCGGCGGCCAAGGCCTTCGTCGAGTTCGTCGCCGGCTCGCATGCCTTGCCGATCATCAAGGCCAAGGGCATGGAGCCTGCGTCGTCATAAAAAACAGCGCCCGGCCGAAGCCGGTCGCTTATTAGCCGACCGCAGATTGCGGTCGGATGGATTGCAGCCGAATTAGTGCTTCGCCTGTTCCCAGGCGATCCGCGGAATGTCACCACGGGTAATGCCGATATCGGCCAACTCACGGTCACTCAAGTGCGACAGCTCGTCCATGGCAACGCCATAGCGCTTCCAGGACTTGAAGAAGTGGATGATGGACAGCAGCATGTTCTTGTTCCTTTATTCCGTTTTCCGACCCGACCCCGCAAAAGCCAGCGCCGGAATCGGAACTGAATATAAGTACCGATGGTGCATTGCAAAATAAGCCTGCCGCGGTGCAGCTACGCGAATAGCGCATACATATTTCAAGGATATTTAAAGACTTGTGGTAATTCTGCGGCGGCTGGAATTGAAAGCTCAATGATAGCGGCGGTTGTCATGTCGCTGACGCATTAGTTCATTGCTCCAAAGGGCCTGCACCGTAGCATGAGGCGAGGGTCGGACCTTCAAACACGGTAAAATTGTTCCAATCGCCGCCTTTGTTGCAACCTTTGCCCGAGTTCCGCCAGCCGCCCATCCTTGAT
>DASQRX010000180.1:0-2342 GCA_035642635.1 Xanthobacteraceae bacterium | reverse complement strand
CGGCGGTCGACAGCATCCTGGCGCTACGAAAAATCTCGCCGGAAACGGTGACGATGGAAAAATTTCTCATGCATCGCAGCCAATATGCGCAGGGCAATGGCGGGCTGCCGATCGTCGGCGATCCGGATCATGTCGCGCAACAGCTCGCCGATCTGTCGCGAGCGGGCCTCACCGGCATCGCGGTGTCGCTGGTCAATTACATCGACGAGCTACCGTATTTCGCCGACGAGGTGATCGGGCGGCTTGAGCGTAGGGGGCTCCGTGAGAAGGTTTAGCGCCGGCTGACAATCGGCGTGCCGCGCTTTTTGTTGTAGCGGTGGATATGCACCCGCTCCCATACGCCGTTGAGGTGATAAGGATCGCTGCGGGCAAAGGCGTCGACTGCGCCGCGGTCCTTGGCATCGACCACGAAAATGCTGCCGACTGGTGTCTCGCCGTCATCGGCGACGAGCGTGCCGGCGGTCACCACGTCGGCCGCGTAGTCCTCCGCCCGGTCGAGATGCACGCGGTGCGCCCGGTAATGCTTGGCGCGCGTCGGCAAGGCGTCCTTTTTGTCGAGCGCATGGACGACGAACAACATGCCGAGCTCCGCTGCTTGAAGGAGCCATTCTAGCTGTCTCACTCTGGCGGCGCGACCCTAAAACTGTGCTCGCCCTCGATGGCGATGCGCCCATCGGCCACCGCGCGCGCCCAGCGCGCGGTCGCGCTCAAGCCGCCGAACGAGAAGAAATGCACGCTGACATGTGCGGGCGTTGACTCGGCGATGCTACGCACCAAGTCATCCGGCACCGCCATCGCGAACACTTGCCGGATCAACCCGGCGCGCTGCGCCAAAGCTTGCGCCGAAGCGCGCACGCCGCAGCGGCTTGCATAGCGCAGCAATGAGGAGAGGCTCGCCGGCCCGGCAAGGCCCGCCCGCACCGGCTGTTCGAAGCCGAAGGCGCGCAGCCGCGCCACATAATCGAGGATGGTGCGCGCGTCGAAACAGAATTGCGTCACGATTTCGACCGCAAGCCCGGTCGCTTCAGCGGCGGCGATCTTGTCCGCAAGCGCGCGCTGCAATTCGTCACTGTCGATCTTCGGATGGCCGTCCGGATAGCCGGCGATACCGATGCTGCGGATGCCGCGGCGGCGAAATACGCCGGAATCGATGGCGTCGATCGCGCGCCGGAACGGCCCGCATTCGGACCGGTCGCCGGCGATGACGAGCGCGCGCCGCACCTCGGCCTCGCCGTTGAGCCGCGCCAGGAAATCCTCGAGCGCTGCGGCAGTCGCGAAATTGCGCACCGCGACATGCGGCACCGGCTCAAACCCCGCCGCGCGCAGCCGCACCGCCGCCGCGACGGATTCCTTCTCCGGCCGGTTCGGCACCGCGCTGACATAGATCTGCGTGCCGCGCGCGAGTACCGACAAAGCCGCGATGTCGGCTTCGCTCGGCCGCGTCGCCTCGATGGAAAAGCCGGCCATGAAGGCCGCGATGCGCGCCACCGCGGCGGGCAGCGGCATGTCGCGGACCGGTGCGAACGCGACCATGTCAGTCGCGGCGGCGCGAGATCACGTAGGACTCGTCGTAGAACCACAGACCGCCGCGCTCTTGCAGCACCGAACGCGTGGCGTCGATATAGCTGCCGTCGGCCGCGGCTTCGGCGACGCGGTCGTCCTCGACCTGCGCCACGTAGATCGCCGCGTTCCAGGCCGCGAACAGTGTCGAGGTGCCGATCGACTCGGAAATTTCCGACGGCAGCGTGTGCATCTCGTAACGGAACAGCGAGCGGTTATCCGCATAGGCGTTGAAGTTGAGGTCGCGCCCGGTGGGGCCGAGCTCCTGTTTCACGGCTTTCAAAATCTGATGGCGGTCGTGAATGAACGGATTGTCCTCCGGCCAGACCTTCTGGATGATCTCCATGCCGGGATCCTGGCCGTGCGAATGAATGGCGATCATCCGCCCGCCCGGCCCAAGCGCCTTCGCCAACGGCCCGATCACGCGCTTCGCCTTGAAATCGAGCGAGGCGCGCGCGCGATAAGGCTGCGATGCGATGACCAGGTCGTAATTGGCCAAGGTGCCGCCAGGTTTCGGTATGATCGGATCAAGCAGGAAGCGGTGATCCTCGCGATAGATCACGAGCACCGCCGGCCGCTCATAGACCGGATTGCCGGTGCGCGCCGAGACGCCGGCCTTCCAGCTCTCCGCCAGAAACGGCTCGAGCGCCATGATCTGTTCTTCGAACTTGTGCGCCGAATTGCCGGCGAGCGGCAGTTCCTTCCACACTAGGCTTGAGGCGGCATTGAGCGATTTCACCGCAAGCCACGGCGCGTCCGCATAAGCCAGATTAGTCAGCACC
>DASQRX010000179.1:0-3829 GCA_035642635.1 Xanthobacteraceae bacterium | reverse complement strand
GCCGAGCGGACCAGCGTCGTCGTCGACCTGCGCGATGCCGAAGTCGCGCGCCTTGAATTGTTGAACGAGGCGCTCGACCCGCTGTTTGCGGAAATCCCCCGCGAGGTCGAGTTATTCGATCGCGGCGTAAGCCGCGGCGAAACTCCGCGGCTGTGGATCGACGCGGTGGCGCATATCGCCATGGGGCGCGACAAGCGCCGCTACCGCTTTCTCCACGACAGCCGCTTCGGCCGGCACATTTTCGCCGAGTCGCACAATATCCCCGACATCGTGCAGGCGGTGACCACCTATGTGGCGCGCCGTCTGGTCGAACGCCAGCGCGCGCTTGATGAAGATCCCACGCTCATCACCCGCATCGCGCCGCAGGAAGCCGACCGTTATCGCGCGCGGCGGCGCTGGCACGCGCTCGGCTGGCTCCTGCTTGGTTTTTTCGGTTGCATCGCCGTGTTGATTGTCTTGGCTTTGGTGTTTGCGAGCAGGGGCTAGGGCCTCTGTCCCGTCACCCTGAGGTGCTCGGCGCGAAGCGACGAGCCTTGAAGGGCGACGGCCCGGGCCGTTCGTCTTTCGAGGCTCGCTTCGCTCGCACCTCAAGATGACGGATAAAGGCTGACGCGCTCCGTTTCGCCGATATGGCCGGCCGCGCCGCGCTGCCGCGCGATCATGTCGCAGCGCCAATTTCCGGTCCTGCCGTCGATGTTGAAGAGATGATAACCGGCGCCGTCTTCGTCGCCGTGCGGCGCGCGGGCGGACGCCGACGGCACGCCGACTGAAGGTATCTTTTTGTCAGGCCCGTCGAGCCAGATGAGGGCGCGCTGATGATTGTGACCGTGCAGCAGAAGCTCGGCACCTTTGGCGGCAAGCACGCCGCGAAAATCCACCGCGTCAACCAAGCGGCGCAGATGTCGGTGCGGCACGGAGAGCGGTGGATGATGGATGAGGACGATACGGAACGCGTCACGGGTCTGGTCAAGCATTTCGGCAAGCCGCGCGAGTTGCCGCTCGCCAAGCCGGCCCGTCGCCATGAACGGGCCGGTGGCGACGCCGGACGACAGCGCGATCAGCGCCACGCCGTTGCGCCGCCGCAGGAACGGAAAGTACTGCAGCCCGTCATCCCCGGTCATGTAGTCGCCCCAATATTCGGCCGGCGCCCGTTCGACCTGCCGGACATAGACGTCGTGATTGCCGGGAATGACGGTGACGCTTTGCGGGCTGCCGACGGTTTCGAGCCAGGCGCGGGCGCGGGCGTATTCGACCGGCAGCGACAGATTGACGAGGTCGCCGGTCACCGCGATGTGGTCGCAGGCTTGTGCTTTCAGGTCGTGCGTGATGGCGTCGAGGATGTCGCGGCGGTGGATGTATTTGCGCTTACGGTGCCAATTGATGAAACCGAGCCCGCGTTTGCCGACGAGCTCGATCAGCCGCGGCTGTAGCGCCATATGCAAGTCGGAGAGATGGGCGAGAACGAACATCGCGTGCGTAATGCCGGTGAATCGGTTGGGCCTTTAGCAGCATCGCAGACACCGCATAACAAATCACGAACTGCCGATCAGGATGCCGACGGCGAAGACCAGAACGCCACCGACCACGACCTGGAAGGCGGCCTGGAGAAACGGCGTGTCCATGTAGCGGGTGCGGATCCAGGAGATCACGGCAAGCTCGATGGCGACGACCACAAAGGCGATGGAGGTGGCGACATAGAATTCCGGAATGAGATAGGGCAGCGCATGGCCAAGCCCGCCGACCGCGGTCATGGCGCCGCAGACCGCGCCGCGCACCACCGGCGCGCCGCGTCCAGTCAGCGAGCCGTCGTCGGACATCGCTTCGGCAAAAGCCATCGAAATGCCGGCGCCGACCGCGGCCGCGAATCCGACCAGGAATGTCGACCAGGTGTTGTGGGTGGCGAAGGCGGCGGCGAACAATGGCGCGAGCGTCGAGACCGAGCCGTCCATCAGCCCGGCAAGCCCTGGCTGCACATATTGCAAGACGAACATGCGGCGCGCGGTTTCGTCCTCGGTGGCGCGCACTTCCGGCGTGATTTTCTCGCCGAGATCGTGGGCGAGCTTTTCGTGCTTGTCCTCAGCGGCGGCGAGCGTCGTAAGCAAAGCGCGCACCGCATCGTCGCGCGCGGTTTCCGCGGCGCGGCGGTAGAAGCGCGCCGTCTCGTATTCCATTTCCTCGGCGAATTTGCGCGTGGCGTCGATCGCCAGCGGCCGGTTGAGCCAGATCGGCCGCCGCGGCACAAAGCCCTTGACGTCCTGGCGGCGGATCAGCGGCAAAAAGTCGCCAAATTTCTTGCGATGAAGTTCGAGCAACATGTCGCGATGCCCGATCTCTTCCTGCGCCATTTTGTCGTACATTTCGGCGGTGTCGGGATAGGAAGCGCGCAGCGCGTCGGCAAAGGAGCGATAGATGCGGTTATCCTCGTCTTCGTTGGATATGGCGAGCGCGAGAATTTCCTGCTCGTTGAGGTCGGCAAAACGCTTCACGGGATTCCCCTTGGCCGCGCCATCCGGGGCGGGTGTGATAAATATATTAGAATAATTCTAAGCTATAGGACAACAGGATTACACCGGGATGACCCATTACACTGGGATGATCCCATTGTTCTTGGATGATCCATTATTTTGGGATGACTAATGGGTCTTGACCCACTTCGCCGCTTTTTCGAACCGGTCGTGCGGTGGTGCCTGCATCGCTATTGGCGCTTTTCGCGCGGCCTGACGCTCGGCGCGCGAGCGATGATCTTCGACGGGGAAGGGCGCGTGTTCCTGGTCAAGCACTCCTATGTGCCGGGTTGGCACATGCCGGGCGGCGGCGTCGAAAAGGGCGAGACGCTGCTCGCAGCGCTCGAGCGCGAATTACGTGAGGAGGGCAATATCGAAGTCAGCGAGCCGCCGGTTCTGCACGCGGTCTATTTCAACAAGCGCATCTCGCGGCGCGATCACGTCGCGCTCTATATCGTGCGCCAATTTCGGCAGATCGGACCGCCGCAGCCGAACCGTGAGATCATCGCCCACGGATTTTTTGCGCCCAATGAATTGCCGGCCGACACATCGCGGGCGACGCGCGAGCGCATTTCCGAAGTGCTGAGCGGCCGGCCGCCGGCGGAGCTTTGGTGAATTCTTTAGTTGAACCGCGCGCGGTCGTGCGGCTTGGTGAAATCGATTTGCGGGCCGATCGGCACTATCCCGGTCGGGTTCACCTGGCGCTGACTGCCGTAATAGTGCCGCTTGATCTGTTCGATGCTGACGGTCTCGGCGACGCCCGGCTCCTGATAGAGATCGCGCAGATAGTTCCAGAGATTTGGGTAGTCGGCGACGCGGCGCAGGTTGCACTTGAAATGGCTATAATAGACGCTGTCGAAACGAATCAGCGTCGTGAACAGCCGCCAGTCGGCTTCGGTGCCCTGGTGGCCGACGAGATAGCGATGTTTCGACAGGCGTTCTTCGAGCGTGTCGAAAGTCGCGAAGATGCCGCGGGCGGCTTCTTCGTAGGCTTCTTGGCTGGTGGCAAAGCCGGCGCGGTACACCCCGTTATTGACGGTCGGATAGACGATGTCGTTGATGCGGTCGATATCCGCGCGCAACGCGGCTGGGTAATAGTCGGTGCGCACATTGGTGAATTCGTCGAATTCCGAATTCAGCATGCGGATGATTTCGGAGGATTCGTTATTGACGATGGTGTGCTGTTTCTTGTCCCACAATACCGGCACCGAAACGCGGCCGGTGTAATGCGGATCGGTGAGCAGATAGATTTCGGCGAGCGTCGCTTTGTGATTGACATCGTCGGCCATGCCGCCCTTCGCGGTGCCGAATTCCCAGCCGGTCTT
>DASQRX010000178.1:0-5508 GCA_035642635.1 Xanthobacteraceae bacterium | reverse complement strand
AAGAACCACATGATCGTGATGCCGGACGCCGACATGGATCAGGCGGTAGATGCGTTGATCGGCGCCGGCTATGGCTCGGCCGGCGAACGCTGCATGGCGGTTTCAGTCGCCGTGCCGGTCGGCAAGAAAACCGCCGACGCGCTCATTCAAAAACTCATCCCGCGCGTCGAAGGCCTCAAGATCGGGCCGTCGACCGACCAGCAGGCCGATTACGGCCCGATGGTCACTCGCGAACTGCTCAACAGAGTGCGCGGCTATATCGATACCGGCGTCAAGGAAGGCGCCAAGCTCGTGGTCGACGGCCGCGACTTTAAGCTGCAGGGTTACGAGAAAGGCAATTTCATCGGTGGCTGCCTGTTCGACGACGTCACCACCGACATGAAAATCTACAAAGAAGAAATTTTTGGTCCCGTGCTCTCGGTGGTGCGCGCCAAGGACTACGAAGACGCGGTACGGCTGCCGTCCGACCACGAATACGGCAACGGCGTCGCCATCTTCACCCGCGACGGCGACACCGCGCGCGATTTCACCAATCGGGTGCAGGTCGGCATGGTCGGCGTCAATTTCGCGATCCCGGTGCCGCTGTCCTATTACACGTTCGGCGGCTGGAAGCGCTCGGGCTTCGGTGATCTCAATCAGCACGGCCCGGACGCGATCCGCTTCTATACCAAGACCAAGACCGTGACCGCGCGCTGGCCGTCCGGCACCAAGGAAGGCTCGGAGTTCGTCATTCCGACGATGCGGTGACGCGTCAGAGGCGTTCGACGATCAAGCCCTCCATCACATAGGGCGCGTAGCGAAAGTCGCGAATAGCTGAGATCTCATCGCCGATCCAATCGAGGACGATGACGTAAGCCACGCCATTCACGGCGACAGTCGGATCACTGACCAGGAGCGCGGGCCGGCCTTCGGACGAGCCGGGCATGACGCGCCAGTTGGGATTCTCGCCATAGCGCGTGAAATAGGTGGAGACGTCTTTTCGTCCCTTGAGGCGGAGACGGTTGACCAGTTCGAGGCGGACATCCTCGGACAAAAGATCGCGCAGCGCATCGAAATCGCGGGCGTTGAAGCGGTCCGCGTAAGCATGCAAGCGAACGCGGTCCGCGTCGGGAAGGCGCGGCATCGCTTCTTCAAAGCTTTCGACGAGTTCGCGGAGCTTGCCGCGGCCGCGGTGCAGCGCCGCCTTCACCGCAGCGAGGCTGATATCGAGCAAGTCCGCGATTTCGGAGAGCGAATAGCCGAGAACATCCGACAGCAGCACGCTCGACCGTTGCACCGTCGGCAGATACATGAACGTGCCGAGATTTGCCGTCGCGGCGACGCGGGCGTCGCTTTCGCTATTTTGATCCGTCACATCCGACAGCGCGTCGTCTGTATCCGCGATCCCGCGCCGCTTACGGCGCCGTAACAGATCGAGCGCCGCATTGTGAGCGATGCGCAACAACCAGCCTTCGGGATTTTCGATCTTTCCGGCCATCGGCAAGGCCTCCATGGCGTGCGCCAGAGCGTCTTGGACGACATCTTCGCCGTCAAAGGCAGAGCCGACCATGCGGGCGCAATAGCGATGCAGCCGCGGACGCAGTTCCACCGCCAGCCGGGCAAAGTTATTGCGGTCCAAGAGACGGTCCAAGAGCTCACTCCGTTGCAGCCAGTCCTGGACGATAGACGTTTCAGCGGGGGCAAAGGATTCGCCATCGAAAAATTTTTTACGCCGCGAATCCTTTGATGCTGCCAGGGCGTCTGTCCTTTATCGCCGCACGACGGCGTCACCACAGGCAAGGAACAATACCATGCAACGCCTCAATTTCGTCCGTTACACAGTCAAACCGGATAAGATCGCCGAAAACGAAGCCCTGTCGCGCGCAGTGTTTAAGGAACTGCACAGCACGGCACCCAAAGATGTAACTTACGCGCTGTTCAAAAACGACGCCGATTTCGTCCATCTCTTCGTCAATCTCCGCGCCGACGATTCCGAGGCCGTGACGGGGCTGCCGAGTTTCAAGGCCTATTCCAAAGACGTCGCCGCGCGCTGCGCCGGACCGATCGAACAGATCCGGCTGGGCCTTCATCTCGTCGATTCCTATGGCTTATCGGACGCTCCCGCCCAGACCTGACGCTCAGCCCGAATCCCCCATTAGCGCACTGACATCCTGACGCCGTCTTCAGCGGCGCCAAACGAGATTGGGTTGCGATGAAACATGTTCAACCTGACATGAAGACATCAACCGAAGCGTCAACCAAGCGGTGGGTATTGGCGCTAACGTCCACTGCTTCATTTATGGTCTAGCTCGATGCGTTGATCGTCACATTGGCATTGAGCACGATCCGCGCCGATCTCGGCGCATCGATCGAAGGTCTGGAATGGATCGTCAACGCATATAACCTCAGCTTCGCGGTGTTGCTGATGACCGCCGCGGCGCTGGGCGACCGCTGGGGCCGCCGTCGCATGTTTCTTACGGGATTGGCGCTGTTCGTCGTCGGTTCGATCGCCTGCGCGCTGTCGCAAAGCGTTGCGCAGCTCATCGCCGCAAGGGCGTTGCAAGGCGGGGGTTCAGCACTCGTGATGCCGATCGCGATGGCCCTTCTCAGCGCCGCATTCGGGCGCGAGGAGCGGGCCAAGGCGCTCGGGATTTTCAGTGGCGTCACCGGCCTTGGCCTCATCGCTGGTCCCATTGTCGGCGGCGCCGTGGCGCAAGGGCTCGCCTGGCAATGGTTGTTCTGGATCAATGTGCCAATCGGCGTTGTCGTGCTTGCAATGATCTGGCGCCGAATTGGTGAGAGCTTCGGGCCCAAGGCGGCGCTCGATCTCCCCGGCCTTGCGCCAGTAACGCTCTCCGCGCTTGGCATCGCGTGGGGCCTCATGCGCGGCAACAAAGCCGGATGGGCAAGCACCGAAGTCACGATCGCACTGGCCGGCGGCCTGTTGCTTATCCCGGCATTCATCTTGCGGGAAATGCGCGCTCGCGACCCCATGGTGCCGCTGCGCTTTTTCCGCTCGCGCGCATTCTCCGTCGGTATCCTGGCAAGTTTCCTGTTCTATGGGTCGCTGTATGGCGTCCTGTTCTTCATCGCACAGTTCTTCCAGAACGCAATGGGCTATCGGCCGCTGGATGCCGGCTTGCGCGTGCTGCCGTGGACGGCCACATTGGTTGTTTTCGCGCCCCTTGGCGGCGTGCTGGTCAATCGACTCGGCGAACGGATAGTGGTGGTCGCGGGATTGCTGATGGACGCTGCCGGCTTGATGTATGTCGCGACGATAGCGTCACCCGATGTCACCTACATCGCGCTTGTAGGGCCGCTCGTACTGGCCGGAGCGGGCGTGTCGCTCGCCATGCCGGCGGCGCAAAATGCCGTCTTGAGCGCCGTCGCGCCGCTGGAGATCGGCAAGGCTTCCGGCGTCTTCAATATGTTTCGCTTTCTCGGCGCGACCGCCGGCATCGCGGCGAATGCTGCCATTTTTATCGCGAACTGCCACGGCGGGACGGCGCAAGACTTTAGCGCCGGATTTGTTGCGGCAGTTTCCCTGTCCACGGCTTTTGCATTCTTGGCAGCGCTGACCGGGCTGTTCTTGCCGGCACGACGCGCAACGCGGTGAGCGGGGACATTCAACTCACACAGGTATGGTTTGTCGTGTCACCACCTGAGTTGAAGCGGCACTGGCAGCGCGGCGGCCGTTCCAGGATCGAGACCGTGACGGTCGTGATGCGATCCTTCTTCACCTCGATCTGACAGAGTGGCATGAGATTGTTGCCATAGCCGTCGGTCCGCAGCATCAGCGTGCCGGTGCTCTGGCGCAGCAGCGCCGTGCCGTTCTTCACCGGCGCGAGCTTGATCGTATCGAAATAAAGCTGTGCCTGCGTCGTCGGCGCAACCGGTACGGTGTTGATTTGGACATAGCCGACATCAGCCGACGGCTTCCAGGCGACGATCGCCACGCCGACGATTGCCGCGGCTGCCAGCACGCCGACAACACGACTGATGATCGCGCTCTTCTTCACGCCGTCGCTCCCGCAGCGATCAAGCGCCGACTTAAGCGCCCGGCGGCTTGATGCCTCCGATCAACTTGTTGAGTTGCGTCGAGGCGTTGCGGATGTCCCGGGTGAGGCCGCGGATGACGTCGAGCGCCTTCTCGGCCTGCCTGATCTCGACCAGTTCGCCGATGAAATCCTCGTTGGACTGCAGCGTCTGCAACAAGCCGGCGAATTGCCCGCGGGCGTCCTGCAATTCCTTGCTGGCATATTCGGTTTGCGTCTGCAGCCGCTGCCATTGGTCGAGCAGATATTGCCGCTCCTCGGGCTTGAAGCGGCCATCCTGAGCCAAGATCTTGAGCTTGTCGTGAATGTGGTTGAGCGCCTTGGTGCCAAGCTGCGAAATCGGGCCGTTGTCCGACACCGCGCCGAGCAGCGTGCTGACGTCCTGGCGCAGAGCATCGATCTCGGCACGCGCCTTGCCGATGTCGGTTGCGGCATCGATCGCGCCGGCGCCGTCTTGGATCTTCTTGGTCAGGTCGGGGACGCTTTTCTGAAAGTCTTCGAGCTGCTGCGAAAATTCGTCGACCGGCGAAGCGGGTGGATTGCCGATGACATTATTGCCGCTGGCGGTCGGAACGCCGGTGGTGTTGGCGTCGTCGGCATAAGCGATACCAGAAAACGCGACGACTGCGGCGACGAGGGCGGCCGCAACATACGGCGCGCGCCTAGCGCAAAGCTTCGATGACGATTTCATGGCGATGTGCCTCTCATGATATAGGCCCTTGTTGAAGCGATTCCGGGTAGAAATATTGGCGCAAGTGGGGCGCTTTAGATCGACGCGGCGATAAAGACGGCTTGCGGTGCCGCGGCAATTGGCCTTTCCTGTGCCCGTTATTGGGGGTCCGGCCTGCGGCGGCGTTTTACTGAATGATCGGCATGAAGCGCGTTAGACATTTCAGCGCGGGGTCCAAAACCGCCGCCCTTAGCCTCCTTCTGATCCCAATCCTCACGGGACTGAGCGCCTGCGCGAACAAGGACCGCTTTGGCGGCGGCGAGCCCCAACTGGCCAGCACGCCCCCACCCGCCCCTTCACCGCCACCCGCGCCGCCGCCCGTCGATCTTGCCGGCAAGTGGAAGCTCTCGGTCTCAGGCGGCGGCGCCTGCGCCATGACCTTCGGCGGCTCGACCGGTGCATCCGACGGCTCGATCGCGCCTGCGGGCGGCTGTCCGGGGAATTTCTTCACCAGCCGCAAATGGTCTTACGAACACGACATGCTGATCATCCGCAACCACAAGGGCGAAGTGCTGGTGGAGTTTGCCTTCGCCAATGGCCATTTCGAAGGAAAGGCTGCCGGCGGCGGAACGGTTTCGCTTGCCCGCTAGCGCAGCGACGCTGGCAACGACGATTTTTCGTTACAACGGAATATCGAGTGACTTCGGCAGCGGCTTCGGCGCCGGCGGCACTGGCGCTGGTATGGGCGCCGGCGGAGGCGGCGCGGCGGCCGCCGTGGGTGGAGGCGGCGCGGGCGTCGGCGCG
>DASQRX010000177.1:0-2141 GCA_035642635.1 Xanthobacteraceae bacterium | reverse complement strand
GAGAATCGCTCCGGCCTCACACGAAAAGGCGATCAGCGCGCCGGTCTTCATGCGCTGCAGCCGGGTGATCGCACCAATGTCCAAGGTTAGATGCTCTGCAATCAAATCGATCATCTGACCGCCGACCATGCCAGCGGCACCAGCTGCGCCGGCGAGTGCTGCGACGAGTTCGCAGCGCACAGCGGGATCGCCATGCGTATCAGGATCGGCCAGCACCTCGAACGCGGCAGTCAAAAGGCCATCCCCAGCCAACACCGCCGTCGCCTCGTCGAATTCCTTATGGCAAGTCGGCCGGCCGCGACGTAAGTCACTGTTATCCATCGCCGGCAGATCATCATGCACGAGCGAGTACGCATGGACCATCTCGCCCGCCACAGCCACCTGGAGCGCGCAACGCCGCGCCACCCCGAACAGCTGAGCGCTCGCCAGCACGAGGAATGGGCGCAGCCGCTTGCCGGGTGCCAGCGCCGAATAGCGCATTGCCTGGTAGACGCGCGCTTCCAGGCCAGGCGGCACGACAAGCAGCTTTTCGAGCGCGATATCGGTCATCTGCGCGGCCTGCGCCAACGCCGCCCGAAAGGAGGTCGCGTCGGACCACAGCGTCTCAGTCAAGTCTCGCCGGCTCCGCGGTGATGGCGCCATCCCCGCCGATAACGATTCGGTCGACCCGCTGCTGAGCCTCGTTGAGCTTTCTCTCGCAATGCCGTTTCAGCAGCGCTCCCCGTTCGTAGAAAAGGATCGCCTCATCCAGCCTCACCTGTCCGCCTTCGAGGCGCCGCACGATCTGCTCGAGCTCGGCAAGCGCCTCCTCGAAGTTCATCGCCGCTATGTCGGCGGGAACGTCCACGTCAACCATCTGCGCTCTTCTTAGCAAAATACGCGAGCAAGATGCGGTGCGCGAGCCGAAAACGAGAGGGCGAAACTCGGCGAACGTTGCATACCCGCAACAGGGCTGAGCTCGATCTGTTTTTTCACACCGACATCAGCACGCGGACATGCGCTGCAACGCTCGCACCGAGCGCGGGGAGATCATAACCTCCCTCGAGCGCCGAGACGAGCCGGCCGCCGGCATGGCGATAGGCGATCTCGATCAGCCTCTCGGTGATCCAAGTATAGTCAGCCTCTTCGAGCAGCAGCTGCGCCAGCGGGTCGCTCCTATGCGCGTCGAAGCCAGCGGAGATCAGCAAGAGCTCGGGACGGAATGCGTCGAGCGCGGGCAGGATGCGCTGTGTCATCCCAGCGCGAAACTGGCTCGAGCCAGACATCGGCCGGAGCGGCACGTTGACGATATTGCCGACGCCGGTTTCGCTTGATGACCCTGTGCCGGGGTAGAGCGGGGACTGGTGTGTCGATGCATAGAAGAGCCCGTCATCGGCCTCGAACGCCGCCTGAGTGCCGTTGCCGTGATGAACGTCGAAATCGATGACGGCGATCCGGTAGAGTTCGTGCGCCGCGCGAGCGTGCAGCGCGCCGACGGCGATGTTGTTGAACAGGCAGAATCCCATCGCACGTTCGGGTTCGGCATGATGCCCCGGCGGGCGCACCGCGCAAAAGGCGTTCTCCGCCTCCCGCGCGACTACCGCATCGACCGCAGCGACCACCGCCCCGGCCGCGCGCAGGGCAGCCCCTCCCGAAGCTGGCGACAGGATCGTGTCGGCGTCGATTCCGACATGACCCGACTTTGGAACGGCGCGCAGGAGGCGCTCGACGTGCGGGCGCGGATGAACCCGTAGGAGATCTTCCAGCGCGGCTTCGGGTGCCTCGCGGCGCTCCAGTCGGGCGAATTCCGGGTCTGCAAGTGCATCGAGCACGGCGCGGAGCCGCGCCGGCCCCTCCGGATGATTTCGGCCGGGGTCGTGTTCGAGACATGCTGGATGGGTATACAGAAATGTTGTCATCAAAGACCTCACAACGGGCTATCTGAGCATTGGTGCCTGGCGTCCGCCGACCCCCATCAAGTCGTTGAGATGCTCCGGAGCGTCGAGCAATTCTCGACTCGTTCCGGTAAACACGATCGCCCCACGATCGAGCACGATCGCAATCTGGGCGAGTTCGAGGGCCAGCTTCGCATGCTGCTCGACAAGAAGGAGCGCCAGCTCGTCTTCACGCTTTAGGCGATCGAGCCCGGCGAGCAAGGTGTC
>DASQRX010000176.1:0-10498 GCA_035642635.1 Xanthobacteraceae bacterium | reverse complement strand
CAAATACTCCGCGACAAAAAGCACGTCACTCGTTATGGCCTAGGAAAAGCCGGCGCCGGCGGTCCAGCCGACAGACCATGGTTGCGCTCCCGCCTCGCAGACGGTACCGGCTATGCCCCGTAGGTTATCTGCAAAAACCATCTTGCCCCGGCGATTTTCGGCATGCATGCATTTGAGTAACTCAGCCTGCCAAGTTAAGGTCCAGTAGTGTGCTGGACCGGGCTGCTCGCGGTACTTGCTTTTCGTATGTATACAATCACCGAATGACACTAACGGGTCAGTAAAGGCTAAGTCGATGCTGAAAAGAGCGGGCTTGATTTCCGCTGTTGTCGCCCTTGCATTTGTGGCGCTCGCTGGCACCGGTAGGGTCAACGCGGACCCGCTCAAGATCAGGATCGGCTATGGCGTCGCGGCCGAGGAGCAGCTCTGGCTGCTCATCGCCAAGCCCGATATCGGCACGCACTACGGCAAAGACTACGTTATCGACGGTACCCGCTTCTCCGGATCGGACAAGCGCGCCCAAGCCTTCGAAGCCGGCGCAATCGACATCGCCTCGTCCAGCGCCAACGGCGTGATTTTTGCCGCTGCCCAAGGCGTCAGCGGAAAAATCATCGCTTCGATCTCGCGCGAGAGCCAGCGTGGCTACAGCACGTCGTTTTATGCTTTAGCCAGTTCGCCGATCAAAACGGTAGCGGATTTGAAGGGTAAGACGATCGCAGTCAACGGCTTCGAGACGTCGGGCCATCTGTGGCTGAAGACGGAACTGGCAAAAGCCGGCATCGCTGAGAGCGACGTCACCATCGTGCCGATCCCGTTCCCGGCGATGGCGGAGTCGCTGCGCTCAGGCAAGATCGACCTCGGCGAATTCCCGCAGCCATTTGACGCGCTTTTGCACAACGAGATGCAGGTCACCAAGATCTTTACGGCCAAGGATGCGATCCCGACCGACGAAGAACTCATCGTGCTGGTTGCCAAAGACGATTTCCTGAAAACGAATACTGCGGCGATCAAAGCCTTCCTCGACGATCTGCATGCAGCGACGAAATTCTATCTGGACCACCCGCAGGAGGCGCGGCAGACCCTGATCGACACCAAAATGGTGCGCGTGCCGGCCGACGTATTCCTCGGCATGAGCGACTATTACCGCGACCCCGCCATGCGCGCCGAGGTCAAGATACTCGAAGCGATGCAGGAATCGCAGTTCAATGCCGGCTTCCAGAGCAAGAAAGCCGACATCGATCAGCTTGTCGATTTGAGCTATCTGCCGAACTGAAATTCACAGGGTGACTTATGGCGCTGCTGGCGGTGAAGGATCTGACCAAGACCTTCACCACGGGACATAAGCCGATCTCCGCTCTGGAAAAGCTGAACCTCGACATCGTTTCCCTGGTCGGCCCCTCTGGCTGCGGCAAGAGCACGTTCCTTCACATCGTCGGCGGCTTCGAGCAGGCAACGAGCGGCGCGATCACGCTGCGCGATCGGTCGGTCGACCGGGCCGGCCCTGATCGCGGCATGATGTTCCAGGATTCCTCGCTGTTCCCCTGGCTCACGGCGCTGCAAAACGTCTGCTGGCCGCTCGAGATAAAAAGCCTGCCGAAGCGCGAACGTTTGGCCAAAGCGCGCGACTATCTCGATCGCGTGCATCTGTCGCGCTATGCCGACCTTTATCCGGCGGAGCTGAGCGGCGGCATGAGGCAACGCGTTGCGCTGGCCCGCCTTCTCGCGCTCGACTCTGAGGTTCTCCTAATGGACGAGCCGTTCGGTGCGCTCGATTCGCAAACGCGCGAGTTGCTGCAGGAGGAATTGCGGGCGATCTGGCGCCGCGACAGCAAGACGGCTTTGTTCGTCACGCATGACATCGATGAGGCGATCTTTCTCGGCACCCGCGTGCTCGTTTTCACGGCGCGGCCCGGCCGCATCAAGGCCGACATCAGGATGCCGGATGTGGACCGCTCCGGGGACTTTCGCAAGTCGGATGAATATTTGCGCATGCGCGTGAAGATCTGGGATCTTTTGCGCGACGAAGTGCTCAAAGCGCGCGCGCTGGAGGAAACGTGAAGATCTCCGCCGCCGCCCAGCACTGGATTGTTCCGGTCGCGCTATTGGTGGCCTGGGAAGTATGCGGTGATACAGCTTTGCTGCCGCGCTATCTGCCGCCGCCGTCGCAGATCCTCGCCGCGCTCCACGAAGTCGCGGCCGACGGCGAACTGCTGCAGGCGGTTTCAATCAGCCTTTATCGCGTCGTCCTTGGTTTCGCACTCGGCACCGGGGTCGGCATGTTCGTCGGGCTGGCAGCGGGGCTTGTGCCCTCCATTCGCCATTTGTTCGATCCGCTGGTATCGTTCCTCTATGCGGTTCCGAAGATAGCCTTTCTGCCAATCTTTCTGCTGCTGTTCGGGCTCGGACAGGAATCGAAGATCGCGATCACCGCATTCTCGTGTTTCTTCCCGGTCTTCATCGCGTCGCGTCATGCCGCGCTGTCAGTCGGCAAACGTCTGGTCTGGGCGGCGCGCAATATGGGCGCGCCGGGATCGACGATATTCTTTCGCGTGTTTGTACCGGCAACGGCGCCGCAATTGTTTTCTGGAGCGCGCATTGGGCTTGCCAATTCTTTCGTCATCCTCTTTGCCGCGGAACTGATCGGATCGCGCGGCGGCCTCGGCGTCCTGATCAGCGAAGGTGAGGAGGCCGCGCGCTTCGACCTGATGTTCGCCGGCATCATTACTTTTGCCGTGCTCGGTTTTGCCGCCGACCGTATCCTGATGACCATCCGCCGTCATGTGCTGCGCGGTCAGATCATCGGCACGGCCGAGCAATTGGTGCGATGATGGCGCAGATGGCGACACGGATTTTGCGCGGCGTTGAGCGCTGGTATTCGATACCGCTCCTGCTTTTGCTGTGGCAGGCGGCGGTCGGCAGCGGCCTCGTGGAATCACGCCTGCTGCCGAGTCTGCTCCGCGTCTGGACTGTCCTGGTCAAGGACACTGCGAACGGCGTGTTGCCTTATCACACCGCCATCACGCTCGGCCGCGCCGCGACCGGCTTTGCGCTGGCGGCAATCGCCGGTGTGCCGTTCGCTGCGGCAATGGCGCGCTCGACCGTGATACGCAATCTGTTCGAGCCGATTTTCTTCTTCGGCTATCCGGTTCCTAAAATCGCGTTCTTTCCGGTGTTCACCTACATTTTCGGTATCGGCTCTCCGTCCAAGATCGCTTTTGCGTTCCTCGAATGCATCTACCCGATTGTGGTGACCGCTTATCTCGGCTTCCGCGCCATCCCACAGCTGCTGATCTGGGCCGGGGAGAATATGGGCGCTCGGCCGGCAACCATCATCCGCCGCGTTGTTTTCCCAGCGGCGATGCCGGGAATTTTTACCGGGCTGCGCATCGCGCTACCGGTTTCGATCATCGTCATCGTGCTGACCGAGATGATCGGCGATTCCAAAGGGCTGGGCTACTATATCGCCGTGTCGGGCACGCGCTTCGAATATGCGAATGTCTACGCCGCCATCCTGGTCATCGGCATGTGCGGTTTTGTACTCGATCGCGCCTTGCTGTCAGTGCGCGATAAAAGCGTCTATTGGGAACGCGACGAAGAGGCCATTCGTTTTTAGTAAGGCAACAACCGATGCTTTCGATCGATGTAGATGCGGCAACGCGCGAGCGCCTGACCGAGGCGGCCCGCGCCTGCCGGATTCTTGACATGGAAGGCCACGGCGACATGACGCTCGGGCATCTCTCCGTACGCGAGACGAGCGGCCGCGGCTTTTGGATGAAGCGCAACCAGATCGGCCTCGGCGAAGTTCTAGGGTCCGAGGACTTCGTGCTGGTCGCCTGGGACGGCCGACAGATCGGCGGCAGCGGCGGACGACACTCCGAATGGCCGATCCATTCCGAAATTTTCTGCGCGCGCGCGGACGTCGATGTGGTCGTGCATTCGCATCCGTTCTACGCCAGCGTCTTTTCGGCGGCCGTCGAGCCGCTCCTCCCCTACACGCTCGATGCCGACTATTTCGCTGAACTGCCGCGCTACCAAAGCGACGCCGCCCTGGTCGTTACCAAGGAAGAGGGCCAGGATATTGCGCGGGTGCTCGGCAAGAACTTTGCCGTGCTGCTCGGCAATCATGGCGCCGTATTTTGCGGCACCAATATCGAGCACGCGACCTGCATCGGCGTCTTTCTGGAAAAGGCCTGCAAGGCGCATCTCGCCGGACGCGCAGCGGACCTGAAGGCGAGCTTCCCGAACCGCGCCGCCCGCGACAAACGGCACCAGCAGATCGCCTCCACCGTCCATTTCGAACATTCCTGGCGCTATTTCTGCCGCAAGCTTGAGGCGCGCGCAAAGATCCAAGGCACGGAAGCCGTGTTCGTCTGATAACCCGATGCGTCACGCATGAACATCGAACCATCAGGGATCGACAGGCGCTATGTCGGCAAGCCGTTAAGCCGGCGCGAGGATGCACGTTTGCTGCGCGGCCGCGGCCAGTTCGTCGACGACGTCGCGCCGGCCGAAACCGCGTGGTGCGCTTTCTTACGCAGCCCTCACGCTCATGCACGCATCCAAAAGCTATCGACCCAAGCCGCAGCCGCCATGCCCGGCGTGCTTTTGGTGCTGACGGCAGAAGACTGGAAGCGCGCCGGCCTTGGCGAGCTCACCGTCGTGCACCCGATGCCGTTTTCGGATGGGAGGCCGATGAACGGCGCGCCGCGTCCCGCCTTTGCTGACGGCAAGGTGTGTCACGTCGGCGACATTGTCGCTGCGGTCATCGCCGAAAACCGCTTTGCCGCCGAAGACGCTGCCGAGGCCGTCGTCGTCGACTATGAGCCGCTGCTCTGTGCCGGCGATCTGCGCGCGGCGGTCGCGCCGGGCGCGCCGCTAGTTCACGAGCGTTTCGGCACCAATGTCGTTTTCGACATCGAGCGGGGCAACCGCGAAGCGACAGATGCTGCCATGGCGGGCGCTGCCAAGGTCGTCGAGCTGCATCTACATAACAACAGACTTTCCGCCAATCCGATGGAGCCGCGCGCCTATTTGTGCGAATACGACGCCGCGGCTGACCGTTATACGCTCTATGCCACGACGCAGCAGCCGCATTATCTGCGGCGCTGGTTGTCGGTCTATACGCTGCACATTCCCGAGCACAAGGTTCGTGTCATCTCGCCCGACGTCGGCGGCGGCTTCGGCGTCAAAGGAAATTTTGCCGTCGAAGTATCGACGATCGTCTGGACGGCGCAACTGCTCCAGCGGCCGGTGCGATGGACGGCGACCCGAACCGATGCCTTCCTGTCCGATGCGCAGGCGCGCGATCACGACACCCACGCTCGCATGGGTTTCGACAAGAATGGCCGCATCGTCGCCATGCAGGTTGAAACGCTCGCGGCGCTCGGCGGCTATCTGAGCAATTTCGCGCCGAGCATTCCAGGCAATTCCTACCCGCAAACGATCACCGGGCTTTACCGCACGCCGAACCTGCACATGCGGGTGCGCGGCGTCTACATCAACACCGTGCCGGTCGACGCCTATCGCGGCTCGGGGCGGCCGGAAGCGACCTGGATCAACGAGCGGCTGATCGAGCGCGGCGCGCATGAGCTCGGCATCGACGTGGTCGAAATCCGCCGCCGCAACCTGATCGCGCGCGCCGACTTTCCCTATCCGGCGCCTGGCGGCCGCGTTTACGATTCCGGCGATCCGCCGGCCTTGCTGGAAAAGCTCCTGTCGCTCGCGAATTACCCCGCGCTGCGCCGCGAGCAGGCCGAGTTGCGGCGGCAAGGCGTCCTCATGGGCATCGGCCTTGCCTGTTTCATCGACAAGGCGGGTACCGGGCCGAGCGCCAATCTCGCCAATCGCGGCGGACTGCATGGCGGTTGGGAGAGCGCGATCGTGCGCGTCCACAGCGACGGCAAGGTCACTGTGCTCGCCGGCAGCCATTCCCACGGCCAGGGCCATGACATTACCTTTGCGCAAATCGCCGCCGACCGGCTCGGCATCGATATCGACGACATTAGCGTTGTCGAAGGCGACACCGACCGCATCCCGTTCGGCAACGGCACATGGGGCGCACGTTCAACGTCCGTCGCCGGCACCGCGGTTTTTCGCGGCTGCGACCGGATCGTCGCCAAGGCGCGGCAGATCGCAGCGGAAGCACTGGAATGCGCGACCGACGATATTGTTCACGAGCGCGGGCTCTTCCGGGTCCGCGGCACCGATCGCGGCTTCAGCTTTGCCGAGATTGCCGACATTGCCTACCACGGCGCCAAGCTTGGCGCGGACGGATCGATTGAGCCAAAACTCGAACCAGGGCTCGAAGTGACGGAGTTCTACGATCCGCCTGACACTAACGATCCGCAGGCAATGCATCTTGCGGTGGTCATCGTCGACGGCGAAACCGGAGTGGTTTGCCTGCGCGATCTTTACGGCGCCGACGACTGTGGCATGATCGTCAATCCCATGATCGTCGAGGGGCAGGTTCACGGCGGCATGGCGCAGGGTATCGGCCAGGCGCTGATGGAACAGATCGTCTACGATCGCGACGGCCAGCTCGTGACCGCAAGCTTCATGGACTATGCCATGCCCCGCGCCGGCGACTTGCCGAGCTTTGTGACCGGCTTCATCTCGACACCGGCGCCCAGCAATCCCCTCGGCGTTAAGGGCGGCAGCGAGAGCGGCACAATCGGAGCGCCGGCGGCGATCGGCAATGCCGTGATCGACGCGCTCTGGCATCTCGGCGTTCGCGACATCACGCTACCGATCAATCCGGAAACGGTCTGGCGCGCGCTGACGCGGGCGCAAAACAATAATCAAGACAAGAAAGTCGCCATAGAGGAGATCGCCTGAAAGTGTCCGACAACAATACAACGACGGCTGCACGCATCGCCGATCAGCTCGCCTCGTGCGGAATCAAGCTCGTCGCCAGCCTGCCTGATAATTGGGTGATGGACCTTATCACTACGATCGACCGCGATGACCGCTTCGTCCACGTCGCGGTCAACCGCGAAGAGTCGGCGATCGGGCTCTGCTCCGGCGCCTATATGGGCGCGATGGGATCGGCCGCGCTGATGGGCGCTTCGGGCTTCATGACGGTGATCTATGCGCTGACCAAGATCAACTACAGCTACGAAATTCCGCTGTTCCTGATGGCAACTTTGCGCGGCCAGGCCGGTGACCATCACAAGCATCACATTTCCAACGGCCTTTATTTGCTACCGGTGCTGAACGCGATCAGCATGCCGTATCAGATCATCGACAAGCCCGAAGAGATCGGCATGATTTCGCGCTGCTATAGCCACACGCGCACCTATTCGCGCCCGATGGTGGTCCTGTTCACGCGCGACCTGCTGCGGGGGGCGCACTGATGAAATATGTCGAATGCTTCCGCACGCTGGCGCGGCACCGCACCAACGAAATCGTCATCACATCGGCGGGCAATTCCAGCCAGGCCTGGTGGGCGGCGACGCGCGATGCCAATGCGAGCTTCTATCTCGATGCCTCGATGTCGCTCTCAACCATGTTCGCTTCGGGCCTCGCGCTGGCGCAGCCGGACCTGAAGTTCTGGGCGTTCATGGGCGACGGCGCCTTCGCGATGAATCCGGGGATGCTGATGGTCGAGCGGCAGATGAATCTGCCGAACCTCACGCATTTTCTGGTGTCGAACCGAGTCTATGGTGCCACGTCCAATGCCGGCCTGCCCAATGTTGGAAAGACCGACTACGCGGCGCTGGCGCGCTCCGTGGGTCTCGACCGCGTCTTCGCGTTCAAAACAATCGAGGCGCTGGACCGCGATTTCCCGGCACTGAAAGCCGCGAACGCGCCGGGGCATACTTTCGTCGTCCTCGAAGTCGAACCGTTTTCGGATCAAGAGCAAAAGCTCGAACAGCCGCCGTTCGACGGGCCGGAGCTGAAATTCCGCTTCGGCCGCCACATCGAAAGCCTGACTGGCGCCGATATTTTCGGCTATCGGATCTGAGGCGGCCGGTCAGAAATAACTATCAAGAACAATCTTGTGAAATTCCGCCAAGCGCGGTCCCGCGGCCACCATCAAATCGCCGACCATTTTCTGCAAGTCGGCGCCGGGCATATATTCGATCTCACGATTGGTCTTGGCGCCCTCCTCGATCACGGCAGGATCGGTGAGAACGTCGGCCAATACGCTGCGCAAATAAGCCACGCGGTCGGGCGGCACTTCCGGCGCCGCGACCAGCGCACGCTGTGCCTCGCCGATCTGTTCGCGCAGAGCGACTGCCCACATCTTATCGGCTGGTACGGTTACGGCTTCGGTCAAAGTCGGGACATCGGGCAAATGCGACCAGCGCTTGGCGCCGAACAATGCCAGCGGTTTAATCACATCAAGATGCGCCAGCGCCGAGTCCGCCGACAGCAAGCCGCAATCGACTTCATTGCGGATCACGGCGAGCGACATGTTGCCGGAGCCGCTATAGCCGGTGACGATTTTCGACCTCAGCCCGAGCACATAAGAAATGACCGCTTGCACGTCGCTGATGTCATCGGCCGGACCGGTCGCTGGCCAAGTTAGCGGATCGGCCTTCATGGCGTCGGCGATCGACGGACAGCGCGGTTTATCCTTGCTGACGAACCATAATTTCGGCGCGCTCGCCATCTTGGCGAGCCAATTGAGCTTGGTGACATCCCAGGTCACGCCGGGCCGGCCCAGCATCTGGCTGATGATCGCCGCCTCGGCGCTGCCGTTCATGATCGTGAGACCATCAGCCGGCCGCATCAACAGTTTCGCCAGCGCGGAAAGCCCGCCATTGCCCTCGTTGTTCTCGACCACCACCGAGGCACCGAGCCGCGTCGACAGCGCTTGCGTGATGAGCCGCGCGTAAACGTCGTAACCACCGCCGGGCGGAGAGCCGACGAGAATGCGCACGGTCTTGTCGCGATAGAATTCGGCGGGAGAGTCTGCGAGCGCGCGGCGTCTACCGAGCGGCGCCAGACATACCGCGATTCCGTATCCTATGAATTTTCGCCGATTAAACAATGGCTTCCACGCGCAATACGAATAATCCAGCCACACTCACGGCGACTCCGCCGATAGGCGTTCTATAGCATATTTTAAAATGGCTGGCTGACGGCGCCGGCAAAGCGGACATCGATGTTAAAGGCCTTCACTTCCGCTTTTGACCCAAAGCGGACATTGGCTGGCCTCACGCCCGACCCCTTCCAGTGCGCTAGTTTTACCCGCTACGATGCCTTGTCCTGAGCCCCGGGGAGGCCATGAGACGGCGCGATTTCATCAAAGTGATAGCTGCATCGGCGGGGGCCGCGTTGCCGCTTGCTGCGCGTGCACAGCAGCCACTGCCGACGATCGGTTCTCTCTATGGCGTGTCGGCGGCGGAATGGACGAATTACATGGCGGGTTTTCGCCGAGGCTTGGGCGAGTTGGGTTTCGTCGAGGGCCGAACCGTCGCTATCGAATATCGGTGGGCAGAAGGCCATTTCGATCGGCTGCCAGCCATGGCGGCCGATCTTGTGGGACGTAAGGTCAACCTCATTCTCGCTGGTGGCAGCGTCGTCGGTGTCCGCGCGGCAATGGCTGCGACCCAAACGATTCCGATCGTTTTCACGACCGCGATTGATCCCGTGGCTGGAGGTCTCGTCGCTAGTCTCAATCAGCCGGGCGGCAACGTCACGGGAGTAACCTTGATCAGCGGCGAGCTTGCACCAAAGAGACTGGAACTGCTGCATGACCTCATCACAACCGCAACCAAGATCGCCATACTCACCAACCCAAACAATCCTTTGGTCTTCAAGCAGGACACCCAGGGCATACAGGAGGCTGCTCGCAGCCTCGGACAGGAGATCATCGTTCTTAGCGCAGGCACCGAGAACGAAATCGAGAGTGCATTCGAGGCTGCTGTCCAACAGCGGGTAACAGCGCTCCTTGTCGGTAGCGATGCGATCTTCGTAAGCGATCGGTCCGAGATCGCCGCACTGGCTCTACGGCATGCAATTCCCAGTATCTTCAGTGTGCGGGAGGGTGCCGCAGCCGGCGGCCTCATGAGCTACGGAGCCAACTTTGTCGATACGTATCGGCAGGCCGGAATTTATGCAGGCCGGATTCTCAAGGGCGAGAAGCCCGCCGATTTGCCGGTGTAGCTGCCGACCAAATTCGAGCTTGTTATCAACCTCAAGACTGCGAAGGCCCTCGGGCTGACAATCCCACGCGATTTCCTGCTGCTCGCCGATGAGGTGATCGAATAAGTGGGCCGATGTCGGCTTTTGGCACTTAGCGGACATTTGGGGATGTCCGACTTATGTCCGCTTTCGGGGGTAAAGCGGACATAGCGCAAAGGGTCCGTGATGTCTGCTTATGACCGAAGCGGACATCGCTTTGGGGGGTGTTGATGTCCGCTTTTGACGGTGAGTTCAACCGATCGACGCAACACCTTCTAATCTTGCCAGATGAGGAGGTGTGGGTATGGAAGGGAATGCACGGACATGGTTCACGGCGAAGCAGAAGGCTGAGCTCTGGGAGCGCTGG